>JAFHKH010000397.1 GCA_016937595.1 Pseudomonas cedrina subsp. fulgida
CGCCATGCGCGGCGTGATCAGCGCCATGCCGGAGGTTGAAGGCTGGATCGTCGGGCCTGAAGAAGAAGACCCGGAGTACGTCAGCGAATGCCGCAGCCTGATGGCCAGCCTGGGCCTGGAAGGCAAGGTGCACTTCCTCGGTTTCCAGCGCATCCAGGACATCCTGCCGCAGCTCGGCCTGATGGTGCTGACCTCGATCAGCGAGGCGCAACCCCTGGTGATCCTCGAAGCCTGGGCCGCCGGCACGCCGGTGGTGAGCAGCGACGTCGGCTCATGCCGTGAGCTGATCGAGGGCGGCAGCGCCGAAGACCGTGACCTCGGCATCGCCGGCAAAGTCGTCGCGATTGCCGACCCACAGGCCACCTCCACCGCCATCCTCGAACTGCTGCGCAGCCCGCAACGCTGGCAGGCCGCCCAAGCCAGTGGCCTGGCGCGGGTCAACCGTTATTACACCGAAGCCTTGATGCTGCAGCGCTACCGCGACCTGTACCAGGCAGCCATGGAGAACAGCTAAATGGCCGGTATTGGCTTTGAACTGCGCAAGATCCTGTCGCGCGACTCGTACACCGCCACCCTGCACGCCTACGTCTATGCCGGGTTGATCAGCTCCGGGCCGTGGGTGCTGTCGATCATCAGCGTGATGCTGGTGGGTATCATCAGCCTGGGCTTGATGCTGCCCAACTCACTGGTCGGGCAGTTCCTGGTGACGGTGACGTACCTGATGGCCAGCTCGTTGATCCTCACGGGCGGCCTGCAACTGTTCTTCACGCGGTTTGTGTCCGATCAGTTGTTCCAGCGCAACTACGACCAGATCCTGCCCAACCTGTTGGGCATATTGTTGCTGGTGACTGTCGGCGCCGGCGTCCTGGGGATCATCCTGCTCGCGGTGCTGTTCGATCAGCCACTGATCTACCGCGTGCTGGTGCTCTCCAACTTCGTGGTGCTGTGCAACCTGTGGCTGGTGATCATCTTCCTGTCGGGGATGAAAAAATATAACCGCATCCTCCTGGTGATGCTGGTGGGCTACTCGCTGATGGTCGCCAGCGCCTACCTGCTGAGCTTCCTGCAAATGCCCGGCCTGCTGCTGGCGCTACTGATCGGGCACAGCGCGCTGCTGTTCCTGTACCTCTACGACATCCTGCGCGAATACCGCGCCGACAAGCTCATCGCGTTTGCCTTCCTGGACCGCCGCAACGTGTTCCTGAGCCTGCTGGTGACCGGGTTTTTCTACAACTTCGGCATCTGGGTGGACAAGATCCTGTTCTGGTTCAACCCCGCCACCTCCAACAGCGTCATCGGCCCGCTGCGCGCGTCGATTTTGTACGACATGCCGATCTTCATCGCCTACCTCGCGATCATCCCCGGCATGGCCGTATTCCTGGTGCGCATCGAAACCGACTTCGCCGAATGGTACGACCGCCTCTTCCGCGCCATCCGCGATGGCGAAACCCTGCAGCACATCGGCTCGCTGAAAACCGAAATGACCCTGTCCATCCGCCAGGGCCTGCTGGAAATCTGCAAAGTCCAGGGCCTCACCGTGGTGCTGCTGTTCCTCTTCGCACCACGCCTGCTCGACTGGCTGGGTATCTCCAGCTACTACCTGCCGCTGTTCTATATCGACTTGATCGGCGTGAGTATTCAGGTGGTGTTCATGGCTTTGCTCAACGTCTTCTTCTACCTCGACAAGCGTCGCGTCGTGCTGGAGTTGTGCGTGTTGTTTGCTGTGCTCAACGCTGGCCTGACGTTACTTAGCATGCATTTGGGGCCTAGCTTCTTTGGGTATGGGTTTACCTTGTCGCTGCTGGTGTGTGTATTGCTGGGGCTGGCACGGTTGTCGACGGCGCTGGAGAATCTGGAGTACGAGACGTTTATGTTGTCGCGTTGATTGCGGGTTTGGGCGTGTGAAAAAGGCACTTGTCGGCTGGCGGCAAGTGCCTTTTTTTGTGGCTGTTATTGCTGGGTGTTGCAGGGGGATTCCAGCACCTTCACTACATCGTCGATTACTGCTTTGCTCATCTCCTGCAGGTAGTGGGAGGCCCAGGCGTAGCGGTCTGTCTCGCGTGTCATTGCAGCGTCTTCTGCGAGGAGCTTGGCGATGTGGAGCAGGTCGGACACGTGGTGCAAGGCTTCGTGCAGGGAAACACCGCTGTTGACGCGGAACAGGGGTTGGTCGGAGTGGAAGGAGAAGGGGGTGAGGCCGAGGGTGGTTAACGCGGATGGACTTGGAACGGTCATAGATAAAACTCCCATATTTAGTGAGAGCTACCACATTCGTTATAGGCGAACGGGCGGCGCTGTGCGCCTGCATCTTGCCGGGTTCTCAGGCCCGATCGCTGGGTTGGCAGCGATGGGGGGAGGTTAGCGTGGTGGGGCGTGGGGGAGCAATCGGGAAAGTTGATGATAGGGCTTGCGGCGGTTCGCGTGGCCGATCTGCCCGGCCTGCCGCTGCCAGCGCCGATGGGCGGACAAGTAGCGGGCTTGTTTGAGTTGAAAGGCGGTGCAGATCGGACGCTTACGAACAAGACGCAGCCGATGCTCCGGTTGGCGCATAGAGATTCGATACTACCCCGAAATTGTCGTCTATGCTCGGCACGGCATGCACGAGTATTAGTCATATCGATTACGACACTTGCTGTCGTGTGCGCTCTTAATTTTTGGATCGGTGTACTCATCTATTCGGCTACAAAATAGTTGGAAAGTGGTGACGCGTCATCGCCGCCGGCGGGGGACGATTGTTTTGAAAGCAACCTAAGTGCAGGAGATACATCGTGGAGCAAAAATGGATGTTGGTTTTACTACCTCTAACCGCTTTCGTCATCGCATGGGCGCTTGCCAGTTGGCGGGCCCAACGCAACCAACAACAGTTGCGTACTGACGTTGAGGTCACCCGTTCCGGTCTAGAACAGGCCAAAGTTGAGTTAGCTATCCAAGAGGCGAAGCTAGCTCAGTTGAGCGAACAAAAGGCCTCTCTTGATATAGCTAATGGGCGTCTGGAGACTGATCGGGACAATAACAAAGATCAAATTGCCAAGCTGGACGCGGAAATCACCACCTATAAAACCGACCTAAAATGCGCTCAACAATCAGAACAGGTAGCCCGAGAGAGCAACTCCAAAGCTCAGGAAGCCGCTGCCAAGCTGCAAGAGCAAATTTCCAGCAGCGCGCTTACCTTCACTGAACGATTGTCAGAGCGCGATCAACAGCGAGAGAAACTGGAAACTCATCTGTTGCTGGTCGAAACCCAGCACAAAGAGACCGCATCTCAATTGGCAGAGACACGCGAACTCTTCGCCCAAGTTCAGGCGCTGTTGCAGGAAAAACAGAATGAACTGGGTAATTATAAAACTTGGTGGGAAGCCGCCTGTGCCGATCTCAAAGCTGCTAATGAAAATTACGCTGTCTTGGAAAACGCTCACGTCAAACTCAACACCTCTTTGCAGGAAAAGCAGCAAAGTTTCGACACGCAATTCAAGCAGCTCAATGAAAACAGGGAGAGCCTAACCAAGGAATTTGAGCGCCTGGCCAATGAAGTACTAGAGCGCAAGGGAAAGGCCTTCAAGGAGCTGAACCAAGAAAGCATTAACAATCTGATTGCCCCATTACAAACTGAGATGAAAGGCTTCCGCTCGCGTATTGAAGACATCCACACCAAGGACGCTGAGCAAAGGGTTGAACTGCGTACCGAGCTAAAGAACCTCCAAGTCCTGAACAAAGACATCACTGATCAGGCTGAAAAGCTAACCACTGCTCTACGCGGCCAGAAGAAGGTTCAGGGAAATTGGGGCGAGCTGATGCTGGAGAATGTTTTGGACAACTCAGGCCTTCGCCTTGGTACTGACTATAAACGCGAGGTGAGCTTCAATACTGAAGACGGCCGCCAGCGTCCGGACGCGATCATTTATTTACCGCAGAACAAGCACATGATCATCGATGCCAAAACATCGCTGGTTGCCTACACCGACTACATTAATGCAGAGGATGATCTTATACGTGCCCAGGCACTAGCCGCTCACACCGCAGCCGTGAGTGCTCGGATCAATGAGCTGGCCGACCGGGACTATCACCGCCTCGCTGGATTGAATTCGCCCGAAGTCGTGATTATGTTCATTCCTATCGAGTCAGCCTACGTTGAAGCGTTGCGCCACGATGAGTCACTTTTCCAAAGAGCGATTGAGCGCAACATACTAGTGGCCACTCCGACGACCTTGTTGACCAGTCTGAAAATCGTCAAGCAGCTGTGGAGCTTCGAAGATCGCAATAAGCACACCGCGGAACTGGCAAACCGAGCCCAGCGTTTCTACGAGAAACTTAACGGCTTCTTGACCAGTATGCAGGCAGTGGGCACCCAGCTGGATAAGGCCAAAGAGACCTACTCAAAGGCTCTGGGCCAGCTCTATAACGGCAAGGGTAACCTGATCAAACAAGCGTCGGAATTCAGGGAACTGGGGGTGTCAGTGCAGAAAGAGTTGCCGGCAGAACTGCTGGAACGGGCAAAGCTGGAACTCGAAGGTGACATTGCGCTAGCAGTTGGAGGAGAGGCGGATACGCCTTTAGTTGCAGCGTCTTAAGAATCTTCGGTGAGCCGCGTTTTCGCCAGAAACGCGGCCAGTTTTGAGTTATCCAAAAGTCGGGATCACGTGGCTTGCGCTTA
The DNA here is from genome assembly GCA_016937595.1 of Pseudomonas cedrina subsp. fulgida. Taxonomy (GTDB): domain Bacteria; phylum Pseudomonadota; class Gammaproteobacteria; order Pseudomonadales; family Pseudomonadaceae; genus Aquipseudomonas; species Aquipseudomonas fulgida. The sequence continues at coordinate 4,652 of JAFHKH010000397.1, forward strand.
GGTCTCAGCATGGGAGGTTGAACTGTACGCAAGGTCCAATCCATAGAAACGAAAAAACCGGCACATGGCCGGTTTTTTCACCCCAACGGCCAGCGAACTGAATCGCTGCGTACGGGGCTGAGTAGTGGGCTGATGATGCCATAGCTATCATCGCTGTCAACGGCTAAGCAGTCTCTAAGCTCTGTGATAGGGAAAACGGTAGGGAAAACGGGACAGATTTATTTATCGTTCCTGCACCCTAACTCCCCTCAATCAACGCCCGCTCTTCCAGCCAAATTTCTTGAACAAACTGATCCGTAATCGCATAGATTCCATGCCCGCGGCGCATGATGATGTTCTCTGCAACCAGCGCAATTACCACCGGTTGAATCTCCTCAACCCGCACCTCTCGCCCTATTGATTGCGAATACTCCGCCGCTGCGTCGGTGGAGAAGATTCCGCGAGCATCGCCTTCGGTAGACGCAATTTTGTTGAAAATCGCCTGCGCCAGGCTGCCCAGCTGTTCGACCTTTTCAAGTTCAATGCTCGCCGCCGCCGAGCGTAAGGTGCTGGCGATGACAGGAAGAAAAAGATCGGGATCACCTTCCTGCTGAAGGAGTTGGCGCAACGCTTTCAACATTTCCTCGGGTCTGTTCCCCAGTGTGTTAAAGGCTTCAACGGCCACTTCGAGGGAGGGGAGTTTTTCCTTTTTTACCGTCATGGCAAGCCGGTTGAGCAGGAACTTGACGTAATCACCGTTCAGCAACGGATAGGCTGCCGATGTGGCGCCAGAAAATGCCTGGTTGCGTTTAGCGGTCAGTTCGCTGACTTGCGCCCTGTGGGAGCCGGTTCCAATAAACAAAAAGTGGCCCGGTGTATCTGGACGCGGGTTGATCGCATCACGGGCGGCTTTCAGGGCCAGGAGCAATTGGTTGCCATCGTCGGAGGAAATGGCATGTTGCACTTCGTCGATGATCAGTACGAGGTCGGTCTTGGCTTGGTCCACGACTTCGGTCAGCGCTTGCGCCAACGTCGGGCCGTCGCTGGTGCCAATACTGTCGAGTTTGAAGCCGAACTTGAATCCCGCTGCGCCGACGTCGATATTGCTGACTCGTTTCAGTACTTCCAGCACCGAGGAGCCCGGTGTCTGGAGGTCTTTCAACGTTTTGTGTATGGCGTTGTGCACGAGCGTCGCCGGGTTGGCCAACGTGTCACTCCATAAGTCGACGTAGATCACCAGTGCACCTTCTGCTTCCAGGGCTGGGATAAGGTCGTTTCTCAGAAAGGTTGTTTTACCTGTACGGCGCAGGCCAGATAAGAAAAGGCCCGAACGCAGACCTTCATCGAGCACGCCTGGATTGAGGAGCTGGTTCGCCATTGTTTCAGCCAATTCAGGGCGCTGAAATATGCTGCTCATGCAATTACCCCTTTTTATGGATACGCCATAATTATTGCCAGTTCATAATTTAGCATAAAGCTTAAAAATTGAATCTTTGACTCAGAAATCGGCAACTGCTCAGGTTTTGCAGGTGCGGACAGGCTGAGGGAACCAAGCCAAGAGGGCAGTTGGGAATATGAATATCCCAGAAACAACAAAGCCCTCACATTTCTGTGAGGGCTTCGTTTTGTATGGTGCCGGCACAGGAGTCGAACCCGGGACCTACTGATTACAAGTCAGTTGCTCTACCAACTGAGCTATACCGGCGTGTTAGGGCGACGATTATAGCGATTGGCAAGCTTCTGTAAACCCCTGAATTCTGACTATTTTTGCAGAAGCCAAGGTTTTTTCGCATTGATCCGTTTTTCCTCGCCATGCGGTAGGATTTACACTCCGTCAGCCCGCCGTCTACAGGGCGTGTTCAAGGCAATCTCATCCCGCCACTGCAACCAAGGAAGCTCCCTATGAAACGGACCCTCTCCCTCATCCTGCTGGTCACCGCCCTCAGCGCCTGTTCCACCCATAAGCCCGCCAACGACCCGGCTCTGGTCGGTACCTGGAAGGGCTTGCGCACGGAGACCGGTAAGTGTCAGTTCCTGTCGTGGACCAATAACCTCAAGCCGGACGGCCGCTTTACCATTACGTTCTTCCGCGATGCGCAGCAGACTCAGGTGATTCAGACTGAGCAGGGCACGTGGACGGCGGCCAATGGCAAGAATGAATTGCGCACCGATGGCGTGGCGTCGCCGGATATCTATAGCTACACATTGGTGGACCCGAACACGGTGCATTACGTGAGCGTGGCGTCCGATCCGACCAGCGATTGCCAGGGCGATTATGAGTTCACCGAGTACCGCATTCGCGGCTAGGTCGTTTTCGAGGCTGGAATCGGGTACTCAAGTGCCCGGTTCATGCGCTTAAAGCGCCATCATTATGGCATTAGTCTAAGTCATTAATTTGACCCTTTTCCGCCTGTCTAAAAATTCAGCGGTAACTTCATCAAATTAATGACACTGGGTTGCCCCTGCCACAAAATGCGCGCACAGAGACGCCAGAACATCAAAAGACCTGCGGCAAGCCTTTTCCTTGTCGACCCTTCACGTCTTACGCTGCGTCGTGTTGGAGTCATGCCCCATGAGCCTTACTGACGAACTGCTTGCGTTGTTCGGCAAGCGTGTCACTCGAGATGCCCATGGGCTGGATGCGCGGCTGCATTTCTTCGGCAGTATTCCCGTAGAGGATGGCACTGCGGGCTCCAGCGCTGGCGAACAATCCAAGCCGGTCGACGTTGCCACTGCGCGCGCTAAAGTCGTGGCGCTGGTTTCGGTCAATGGCGGGGTAGGGCGCAGTTCCCTGGTCACGGCATTGAGCAGCGGTATGCAGCGCCTGGGCGAGTCGGTGCTGGCCCTGGATCTGGACCCGCAGAACGCGTTGTGTCATCACCTCGGTCTCGACTCAAATACACCCGGCCTCGGCCGCGCCAGCTTGCAGAATATGCAGTGGGCGCAGTGTCGGCAGGCGGGTTTTGCCGGGGCCCAGGTGATTCCGTTCGGTGATACCGACACCCAGCAGCAGGAAACCTTGCAGGGCTGGCTCATGCGCGAGCCGGATTGGCTGGCGCAGCAGTTGTCAGGCTTGCGCCTGGGTGAGCATCAAACGGTGATCATCGATACACCGGCCGGTAATAACGTGTACTTCCATCAGGCGATGAACGTAGCCGACGGCGTGCTGGTGATTGCGCGGGCCGATGCCGCGTCGCTGGCCACGCTGGATCAACTGGACGGCCTGCTGGCGCCTTACCTTGAGCGTGAGCGCGCACCGGCTGTGCATTTTGTGATCAACCACTTGGATGAGGGCAATGCTATCCAACTGGAGATGGTCGAGGCGTTCAAGCAGCGTCTGGGCGCTGTTGCGCTGCAAGTGCGCGGCGATGGCGCCATCAGCGAAGCCCAGGCATGCAGCGCAGACCCGCTGGATAGTCGCGCGGTTAGCCTGGCGCTGGACGATCTCAATGAGTTGAGCCGGGTCGTCAAGGCGTTGGAAAAGCGCCGCTGAGGCGCGGTTTAAACGCTTATTGCCAGAGGCTTATGCACAATCGGCTGGATGGAAATGTCCTGAAACAACCATTTTACGGTGCGTTCTCATCACGTTGCAACTGCCTGTTTTACGTGCTTTTTATTTTATGAACAAAAAATGACCAGCCTGGCTTTCGGGCTGGAAATGCACGTGCCTTCAGGTTCCGTAAAGAATCCATCAACAGAGTTATCCACAGGCTGGGCTGCGACAATTTTGCCCCTTAATCGCGCTCGGCAAGCACCATCAAGTTGCGCGGCGTCAATGCGCACTCGCAGAAGCTGCCCACTTCAACCCGGTAGCCGTTTTCACTCAGAAACAACGCCCGGTCCAGCACCAGCCACACCTCCAGCGGGCGCCTAAAAAGACCACGCACCAATTCCAGATTCCTGACTTCGGCGAGGCGTTGCCAACCGTGTGCCTCCAGCGCCGGCCAATCCTGCTCGCCTGTGGATAAGCCTTTGAGGTTCGCCAGTTCACGGCAGTAGTCGGCGAAGGGCATGGCCAGCCAACTGGCGGGCAGCGACGGTGTGGGCAGGTACTCGTCGACGCCGCGCAGCTTGCGTTGCAGGTGGTCGAAACCGAGGCGCCTGGCCATGGAGATGTCCCGTTGCAGGCGCACCCGCTGGCCGGCGGTGACGGTTTCGCTGAGCGGCAGGCCGAGGTCATCGATCGACAGGTGCAGGCGCGATGCGCGGCCGGCGTTGGACAGGGGTTGGTAAGTGTCGGCGTTGATGCGGTTGTAGCAGCAGGGCGCCAGTGCCAGCTGTTTGCAGCCGACCGTGCTGGCCAGTTGCAGCAGGCGCACATGCAGGTCGCCGCAGGCATGCAGCGCGACGGGAGTGTGTTCGGTGCCGAGGGCCACGGCGGCCATCACATCCTGCAGGCGATGGGTCGCGGGCAGGCCATGGTGATCGCTCAAGGCTTGGCCGGCGGCAACCAGCGCCGGGTCGTGTTCAAGGCAAGTCAGTGCCTGATCGGCTTGCAACAGACGGCGACCCAGATGGCCCTTGCCCGCACACCAGTCCAGCCAGTGGGTGGGCGTTTGCGCAAACCGCAGCGCGGCGCCGAAGGCTTCGATCTGCTGCCATTTGCGGCCGGGCACGTCGACGTTCAGGCGAGGGCGCGCGGGTGCCAGCGGCTGCGTCGGTAATCGATCCACAGCGCTGAGGTGTCGGGCTTGCGCGGCAAGGTGTGGAAACGGGGCGGGTGCGGGCAGGTCATGCGGCTGGTTGTGACTGGCTTCCGCATCGGCCAACGAACGTTGGCGCAGCCAGGCGGCGAGGTCGGGGTGTGCGGTTTCCCAGGGCAGTTGCCGATGCGTAAAGGGCCGTGGTTTCCACAGCCCCTGGTGCTCGATCAGAAACGCACCCAGCGCCTGGAAGCGTGTCTCAACGTCCCTGGCATTCATCGACGCGCAGCCAGCGTTCCAGCAGCTTGAAACCGCGCACCAGCAGATACGACATCAGCAGGTAGAACACGCCGGCGGTGAAGAACATATCCACCGTCAGGTAGTTGCGCGCGATGATTGTCCTGGCCATGCCGGTCAGCTCCAGCAGTGTCACGGTGCTCGCCAGCGAACTGGCCTTGAGCATCAGGATCACTTCGTTGCTGTAGGCGGGCAGGCCGATGCGCGCGGCACGCGGCAGGATGATGTAGAACAACGTCTTGGGCCTGGACATGCCCAGTGCCCGGGCCGCTTCGATTTCACCCGGTGGAATCGCCTGGATCGCGCCACGCAGGATCTCGGCGATGTAGGCGGCGGTGTGCAGGGTCATGGTGGCCGTGGCGCACCAGAACGGATCACGCAAATACGGCCACATGAAGCTGGTTTTCACCGCATCGAATTGAGCCAGGCCGTAGTACACCAGGAACAATTGCACCAGCAGCGGTGTGCCACGGAAAAAGAAGATATAGGCGTAGGGCAGCGAGCGCACATACCAACGCTTGGACGCCCGGGCGACGCCCAGGGGAATCGCGAGTAGCAACCCGAGAATCACGGCAATACCCACCAGCTCCAGGGTCAGGATGGCGCCCTGGATAAACTTCGGCAGCCACTTGAGGATGACTTCCCATTCCATTACGTCGTCCTCACGAAGCCGCGGGCGGCGCGTTGTTCCAGAAAGTGCATGCCGATCATCGACAGCGAGGTCAGGCCCAGGTAGATGAAGGCCGCCACCAGATAAAAGGTGAAGGGCTGCCGGGTGACGGTGACCGCGATCTGCGCGTGACGCATGATTTCTTCAAGGCCGATGACGGTGACCAGCGCGGTGTCCTTCATCAGGATCATGAACAGGTTGCCCAGGCCGGGCAGGGCGATGCGCCACATCTGCGGCATGATCAGGCGCGTGAAGATGCGGGTTTTCGACAGCCCCAGCGCCAAACCGGCTTCGCGGTGGCCCTTGGGGATGGCGATGATTGCGCCGCGCAGGACTTCCGTGGCGTAGGCGCCATAGCACAAGCCCAAGGCAATGACCCCGGCGGCGAAGGCGCTGAGTGACAGGTCGGGAATGCCGAACACCTCGCCCAGTTCACGCATCAGGTTGATCGTGCCAAAGTAAATGAGCAGCACCCACAACAGTTCCGGCACGCCACGCACGATGGTCGAATAGGCTCCGCCCACCCATTGCAATGGCTTGTAGGGGCGATGTCTTGGCCAAGGCGCCGGCCAGGCCGAGCAGCAGCCCCAGGCACAACGCCGTGAGCGCCAGTTTGACGGTCATCAGCGCGCCGGCGGCAAGCGCCGGGCCGAATCCGTAGAGATCGAAATTCATGGTGGTTTCATATCGCGGCAGGCAGTGCAAAAAGCCGGCGCGCTCAAGCGAGCGCGCCGGGCATGCCGTTCAGATCACTCGATGCTGAACGGGAAGTACTTGTCGTTGATCTTCTTGTAGGTGCCGTCTGCCTTGATCTCTGCCAGGGCTTTGTTCAGGCGCTCGCGCAGTGGGTCGCCCTTGCGCACGGCGATGCCGATCTTGTCGCTTTCTACCACCGGGTCGCCCTTGAACTCATAGGCCGAACCGTCTTTGCTCTTGAGCCATTCGTACTGCACGTACTTGTCGGCCAGGATGCCGTCGAGGCGACCGGAGGTCAGGTCGAGGTAGGCGTTTTCCTGGGTGTCGTACAGCTTGGCTTCGGTGTCGGGCAGCTTGTCTTCCAGGTAGCTACCGGCCAGGGTCGCACGTTGTGCGCCGATGACTTTGCCTTTGAGGTAGGCCGCGTCGGGCTTGAAGTCGGCGGTGGCCTTGGGCGCGATGAACTGCAGCTTGTTGGAGTAGTAGGGGTCGGTGAAGTCGACGGCCTGCTTGCGCTCATCGGTGATCGACAGCGAGGAAATCAGGAAGTCGAACTTCTTGGCATTCAGGGCCGGGATGATGCCGTCCCAGTCGGACACGTACACTTCGCACTTCTCGACCTTCATCTTGGCGCACAGGGCGTCGCCGATGTCTTTGTCGAAGCCGACCACGTTGCCGCTGGCGTCTTTGTTGTTGAAGGGCGGGTAGGCCGCTTCAATCCCCATTTTCAAGGTTTCTGCCATGGCCGTGGCGCTGAACGCCATCGAGACGGCCGCGGCCAGAAGGAATTTTTTATAGTTCTGCATGCATGTTGCTCCGTTAGCGGTTGCCGGACATGAATTGTTTGCAGCGCGCCGAAAGCGGGTTTTCAAACACCTGCTGTGGCGATCCTTGCTCTTCGACCAGGCCCTGGTGCAGGAACACCACCTCACTGGACACCTGGCGGGCGAAGCCCATTTCATGGGTGACCAGCAGCATGGTGCGGCCTTCTTCAGCCAGCGCGCGGATCACATTAAGTACTTCCTGAACCATTTCCGGGTCAAGCGCCGAAGTGGGTTCGTCGAACAGGATGACCTTGGGCTGCATCGCCAGGGTGCGCGCGATGGCCGCCCGTTGTTGCTGGCCGCCGGACAACTGCGCGGGGTAGGCGTGGCGCTTGTCGCCGATGCCGACCTTGGCCAGCAGGGCTTCGGCCACTTCTATAGCTTCGGCCTTGCTCTGGCCGAGCACGCGGCGCGGGGCCTCGATGATGTTGTCGAGGATGCTCATGTGCGGCCACAGGTTAAAGTTTTGAAACACAAAACCGATTTCGCTGCGCAGGCGGTTGATCTGCTTGCCGTCGGCGGCCATCAGCTCGCCGTTTTTCGCGGCCTTGAGCTTGAGTTCTTCGCCGGCCACCAGGATCTGGCCCTGGTGCGGGTTTTCCAGCAGGTTGATGCAGCGCAAAAAGGTGGACTTGCCGGAACCGGAGGAACCCAGGATCGAGATCACGTCGCCGTCGCGAGCGGTCAGCGAGATACCTTTGAGTACCTCCAGCTCACCGTAGCGTTTATGCAAGTTGCGGATTTCAAGCGCGGGCGTGGCCTGGGCCATGTGCGGTCCTCGTTGTGTTCGTTGCGATCGTCGCTGTGGGTCTGCCTTCCTGGCGAGGCGCCAAGCTAGCATGCGTCTTGATGGCAGCCAACAGCGCGGCCGGCGGGAAACAGGTGGTGTGCGGCGGGGTGTCGCATCGGCACAGCAGCGTGTCGCGCCATCAACAACCGAACAACCGTTTGAACCTGGAAAACCGCCAGCTTCGCGTAAAAAGGGCGCGATGGTGCCAGCTTTGGCCGGGTGTTGGAAGGGTTAACCGGGCAAACGGCGCTTATCAGCCCTTTTATGGGGCGTCACCTACTTTTTGTGTGTGGTTATGGTGCGTTCATTCGGCTTGAAAGTGGGGCACACGGTAACGCTATAGCTAAATGCCATTACTATCAATGAGTTGCGATAACTGTTGAAACGTCCTACAGCCCGCGCTTAGCGTGGCTTTGTAACATTTTGGCGCAAATCTTGCGTAAAAAATAAAGAACGCCCTGTTGGTTTCTTTTCACGAGAAAGCTTCCAGGCCGGGCGAACCGTTTTCGCAATTCCTCGTAAAGGTGTGTCAATGAGTAGTACGCAAAGCTCCAATGACCTCGAACAGGGGCTCAAACCGCGTCACGTCACCATGCTGTCGATTGCCGGCGTTATCGGTGCCGGTTTGTTCGTCGGCTCCGGCCACGCGATTGCGGCCGCTGGCCCGGCCGTGCTGCTGGCGTATGCCGCTGCGGGCACGCTGGTGGTGTTGGTGATGCGCATGCTGGCCGAAATGGCCGTGGCATCGCCCGACACCGGTTCGTTCTCCACCTACGCCGACCGTGCGATCGGTCACTGGGCCGGTTTCACCATCGGCTGGTTGTACTGGTGGTTCTGGGTCCTGGTGATCCCGTTGGAAGCCAACGCCGCCGCGACCATCCTGCATGCCTGGTTCCCGGATGTGGCCATTTGGGCCTTTACCCTGATCATCACGTTGCTGCTGACCGCGACCAACCTGTTCAGCGTAAAGAACTACGGCGAGTTCGAGTTCTGGTTTGCGTTGATCAAGGTCGTGGCGATTGTCGGTTTCGTGATTCTGGGTCTGGCTGCGATTTTCGGTTTCCTGCCGACCAGCCAGGTCAGCGGCGTTTCGCACCTGTTCGACACCCAAGGCTTTATGCCCAACGGCATGGGCGCGGTACTGGCGGCGATCCTGACCACCATGTTCTCCTTCATGGGCACCGAGATCGTTACCATCGCCGCCGCCGAATCGAAGAACCCCGGCCAGCAGATCACCAAGGCCACCAACTCGGTGATCTGGCGGATTGGTCTGTTCTACCTGCTGTCGATCTTCATCGTGGTATCCCTGGTGCCTTGGAACGATCCGACCCTGGCGGCGGTAGGTTCCTACCAGACGGTGCTGGAACGCATGGGCATTCCGAACGCCAAGCTGATTGTCGACCTGGTGGTGTTGGTTGCCGTGACCAGTTGCCTGAACTCGGCGCTGTACACCGCTTCGCGCATGCTGTTCTCCCTGGGCCGTCGCGGTGACGCACCGGCCGTGGCCAAGCGCACCAACAAGAGTGGTACGCCGTATTGGGCGGTGTTGCTGTCCACTGGCGCGGCGTTCCTGGCGGTATTCGCCAACTACGTGGCGCCGGCGGCGGTGTTCGAGTTCCTGCTGGCCAGCTCCGGCGCTATCGCGTTGCTGGTGTACCTGGTCATCGCGGTGTCGCAACTGCGCATGCGCCAGAAGCGCGTGGCGCAAGGCGAGAAGATTGTGTTCAAGATGTGGCTGTTTCCCGGCCTGACCTATGCGGTGATGGTGTTCATCGTGGGGACGCTGACCTTCATGCTGTTCCAGGAAGCGCACCAGGTCGAGATTATCGCGACGGGAATCTTGAGCTTGCTGGTGGTGCTGGCGGGGTTGGTTGTAGCCAGTCGGCGCAAGGCCCAGAGAGTGGGTGCCGCGGCGCTGAATTGATGTAATGGAATGCGGTGCTTGATGGCGCCGCAATTCAAAATGTGGGAGCGGGCTTGCTCGCGAAGGCGGTGTATCAGTCAGTATTTCTGGTGACTGACACTCCGAATTCGCGAG
>JAFHKH010000398.1 GCA_016937595.1 Pseudomonas cedrina subsp. fulgida
GAGCACGGTATAGCCAACATCCAGGCATTCCTGAGGGTTAGCGCCGCCGTTGACTTGCACCGTGACAAATTTGGTCGCGCCTTCGCCGTCGCGCACGATGGCCTGGGCCACGTCCATGCACACCTCGAACACCGCCTGTTTCAATGCAGCAAACAGCGGCCCGCTCGCTTCGGTAATTTCCGGCAGGTTGGCCTGGCCGGTGGCGATCAGCATGCAGCAGTCGTTGGTGGAGGTGTCGCCATCGATGGTGATGCGGTTGAACGACTTGTTGGCACCGTCCAGGATCAGGCTGTGCAACACCTCGCGGGAGACTTTGGCGTCGGTGGCGATGTAGCCGAGCATGGTCGCCATGTTCGGACGGATCATGCCCGCGCCCTTGCTGATGCCGGTCACGGTCACCGTCACGCCGTCGTGCACGAACTGGCGACTGGCGCCTTTGGGCAGGGTATCGGTGGTCATGATGCCGGTGGCGGCCGCCGCCCAGTTGTCCACAGACAGGTCGTCCAGCGCGGCTTGCAGTGCGCCTTCGATCTTTTCCACCGGCAACGGCTCACCGATAACGCCAGTGGAGTACGGCAGCACTTGGCTGGCGTCGACCCCGGTCAATTGGGCCAGCTTGGCGCAGGTGCGCGCGGCGGCCACCAGGCCTGGCTCGCCGGTGCCGGCGTTGGCATTGCCGGTGTTGGTCAGCAGGTAACGAATCGAGCCCGCCACGCGTTGCTTGGCCAGGATCACCGGCGCGGCGCAGAACGCATTGAGGGTGAACACGCCCGCAACGGTCGAGCCTTCGGCGCAACGCATCACCACCACATCCTTGCGCCCCGGGCGCTTGATGCCGGCGGACGCGATACCGAGTTCAAAACCGGCAACCGGGTGCAATGTGGGCAAAGGACCAAGACCAACAGCCATGAATGCGCTCCTTAAAATGGATGATGCCTGTGCCGTCGTGATCGACGGGGAATTAATGGCAAAACGCCGCGACGGCAGAGGCCGGTCGCGGCGCAGGGTGTTGCAGCGTCAGGCGCAGATCTTATTCGATCTGGCCGTGGCAGTGTTTGAACTTCTTGCCCGAACCGCACCAGCACAGCTCGTTGCGGCCCAGCTTCTGATCGTTGCGCACCGGGGTTTGAGCCAGGGCCACATCGACCTCTTCGCCCAACACCTCAGGAGCGTCCAGGCCCGGCGCTTCGTCATGCTGGAACTGCATGCGCGCAGCCAGTGCCTCGGCTTCCTGACGCAAGCGAGCTTCCTCCTCGATCGGGTCTTCGCGACGCACCTGAACGTGGGACAGCACGCGGATCGAATCGCGCTTGATCGAATCCAGCAATTCGGAGAACAGCGTGAACGACTCGCGCTTGTACTCCTGCTTCGGGTTCTTCTGGGCGTAGCCACGCAGGTGGATGCCGTGGCGCAGGTGGTCCATGGTCGACAGGTGGTCTTTCCACAGGTCATCCAGCACCCGCAGGACGATTTGCTTCTCGAAGGTGCGCAGGGCTTCGGCACTCGCCTGCTCTTCTTTCTCGTTGTACGCGGCCAGCAGCTCGGCCATCAGCTTCTCGCGCAGCGTTTCTTCGTACAGGTGGTCGTCTTCGTCGAGCCATTGCTGGACCGGCAGGTCGACACCGAAGTCGCTCTTCAAGGCCGCTTCCAGGCCGGCCACATCCCACTGTTCCGGCAGGGACTGTGGCGGGATATGCGCACTGACGGTGGCGTTGAGCACGTCCTGGCGGAAGTCGGCAATGGTCTCGCCAATATTGTCGGCGGCCAGCAACGTGTTACGCATGTGATAAATCACTTTACGCTGTTCGTTGTTGACGTCATCGAACTCGAGCAGTTGCTTGCGAATGTCGAAGTTGCGGCCTTCGACCTTGCGCTGGGCCTTCTCGATGGCGTTGGTCACCATGCGGTGCTCGATCGCTTCGCCGGACTGCATGCCCAGGGCCTTCATGAAGTTCTTCACGCGGTCCGAGGCAAAGATGCGCATCAGGCTGTCTTCCAGGGACAGGTAGAAACGGCTCGAACCGGCATCACCCTGGCGACCGGCACGGCCACGCAGCTGGTTGTCGATACGGCGCGATTCATGACGCTCGGAAGCGATCACCTGCAAACCGCCGGATTCCAGCACGGCCTGGTGGCGCTTCTGCCAATCCGCCTTGATCTGGGCGATCTGCTCGGGCGTCGGGTTGTCCAGCGACGCCACTTCCACTTCCCAGTTGCCGCCCAACAGGATGTCGGTACCACGACCGGCCATGTTGGTGGCGATGGTCAGCGCGCCAGGGCGACCGGCCTGGGCAATGATCTCGGCTTCCTTTTCGTGGAACTTGGCGTTGAGCACCTTGTGCTCGATGCCTTCCTTGTTGAGCAGGTTGGACACGTGCTCGGACGTTTCGATGGTGGCGGTACCCACCAGGATCGGACGGCCCTGGGCCATGCCGTCCTTGATGTCGTTGATGATTGCCGCGTACTTCTCTTCGGCCGTCAGGAACACCAGGTCGTTGAAGTCCTTGCGCGCCAAAGGTTTGTTCGGCGGGATAACCACCACCGACAGGCCGTAGATCTGGTGGAATTCGAACGCTTCGGTGTCGGCCGTACCGGTCATGCCGGACAGCTTGTTGTACAGGCGGAAGTAGTTCTGGAAGGTGGTGGACGCCAACGTCTGGCTCTCGGCCTGGATGTTGAGCATTTCCTTGGCTTCGATGGCCTGGTGCAGGCCCTCGGACAAGCGACGCCCCGGCATGGTACGGCCGGTGTGTTCGTCAACCAGCACGACCTGGCCGTCCTGCACGATGTATTCGACGTTGCGGTGGAACAGCTTGTGGGCGCGCAGGCCGGCATACACGTGGGTCAGCAGGCCCAGGTTGTGCGCCGAGTACAGGCTTTCGCCCTCGGCCAGCAGGCCGATCTGGGTCAGCATGTCTTCGACGAATTGGTGGCCTGCTTCGTTGAGCTCGACCTGGCGGGTCTTCTCGTCGATGGTGAAGTGACCTTCTTTGGTCACCACGCCTTCGACTTCTTCGATGTGCTGCTCCAGGCGCGGGATCAACTTGTTGATCTCGGTGTACAGGCGCGAGCTGTCTTCGGCCTGGCCGGAGATGATCAGCGGCGTACGGGCTTCGTCGATCAGGATGGAGTCGACTTCGTCGATCACGGCAAAGTTGAGTTCGCGCTGGAATTTTTCTTCCATGCTGAACGCCATATTGTCGCGCAGGTAGTCGAAACCGAATTCGTTGTTGGTGCCGTAGGTGATGTCGGCGGCATAGGCGGCGCGTTTTTCTTCCGGCGGCTGGAACGGCGTGACCACGCCCACGGTCAGGCCGAGGAATTCATACAGCGGGCGCATCCAGTTGGCGTCCCGGCGAGCCAGGTAGTCGTTCACCGTCACCACGTGCACGCCTTTGCCGGACAGTGCGTTGAGGTAAACACCCAGGGTTGCCACCAGGGTCTTGCCTTCACCGGTGCGCATTTCGGCAATCATGCCTTCATGCAAGGTCATGCCGCCGATCAACTGGACGTCGAAGTGGCGCATGCCCATGACGCGCTTGCCGGCTTCACGGGCGACCGCGAAGGCTTCGGGAAGCAGCTTGTCGAGGGTTTCACCTTTGGCTATGCGGGCCTTGAACTCTTCGGTCTTGGCGCGCAATTGCTCGTCCGAAAGGGCAACCATCTGCTCTTCGAAGGCATTGACCAGCTGCACCGTCTTGAGCATGCGTTTGACTTCGCGCTCATTCTTGCTTCCAAAAAGTTTCTTTAACAAAGGCGCAAACATATCGGCAGGTTCTTCCACACATAGGGATGGAGGGCGCACCGTCAGTGGCCCGAGCAGCCCTCACGGCCGCATGCGAACGCGCATTCTACCCGGAATCGTGGGTGAGGAAAGTGGCGTTGTTCCCCAAGGCTGGCATGGGGCGGTGAGAGGGCTTGTTTAAAATAAGGGCTTTTGCCGGAACTTCAACCCATGGAGCGCAGAAGTTAGCGATTGATTTCACGACAAAAACGCCACCCCTGCGGTGACTGGGGGCATCCAGGTGCTTTCTGCTAAGATGGCCGCTCTGTTACTGAAGGTGTCCAATCATGGCATTTCGCCCGCTGACAGCCCGCGCGCCCAGCGTGTTGCTTCGCGATGCCAAGCCGCTGAAAGCCCTCTTTGGCCATGCGCAACGCTTGGGCCATCTGCAACGCCTGCTCGAAAGCCAACTGCAGCCTGCCGCGCGCGAACATTGCCGCGTGGCGTCCTGGCGTGAAGGCAACCTGCTGCTGATTGTCACGGACGGCCATTGGGCCACGCGTTTGCGCTATCAGCAAAAACGCTTGCAGCGTCAATTGATGGCCTTTGACGAGTTCGCCGGGCTGACGCGCATCCAGTTCAAGGTACAACCGCCCACCACCCTGCCTGGGGTGGTGGAGCATACTCATGATCTGTCGATGAATGCGGCCGAAACCCTTCAGGCAACGGCCGAGGGCATCAGCAATCCAGGCTTGCGCGCAGCGCTTGAGCGACTGGCGGCCCACGCCAAGCCTAAGCCGTGATCGGCTACTTACGCTTGCTGCCGCCCAATAACGACCCCAACAACCCCCGCACCAGTTGGCGCCCCATCTGATTGGCGGCTTGCTGCATCGCCGATTTCAGCGCCTTGCCTGCCGTTGTGCCGAGAAACGCCCCGGCCCTATCGGTGAAGCTCGGCTCGTCGGCGGTTGGCGTGCCTGCCTCGGTCGGCCCCAGTTCCTTGCGCGCCATCAGCACTTCATAGGCAGACTCGCGATCAATCGGCTTGTCGTAACGGCCCTGCAACGGTGAGCCGGCCACCAGGGCAGCGCGTTCGGCCGCGCTGAGCGGGCCGATCCGCGATTGTGGCGGCGCAACCAATACGCGCTGGACCACTTCCGGCGTGCCCTTTTCCTGCAAGGTGCCGACCAAGGCCTCACCGGTGCCCAGTTCGGTCAGTACCGACAGGGCATCAAACGCCGGGTTTGGCCGAAACCCCTCCGCTACGGCGCGCAGGGATTTCTGCTCTTTGGTCGTGAACGCCCGCAGGCCATGCTGGATGCGCAAGCCGAGCTGGGCGAGCACGCTGTCCGGCAGGTCGCCTGGGGATTGAGTGACAAAATACACGCCAACGCCTTTGGAACGAATCAGCCGCACCACCTGCTCCAGACGCTCCTGCAGCGCCTTGGGCGTATCGGCAAACAGCAAGTGCGCCTCATCGAAAAACAGCGCCAGCAGCGGTTTGTCGGCGTCACCGCGCTCGGGCAGTTGCTCGAACAGTTCGGCCAACAGCCACAGCAGGAACGTCGCGTACACCTTCGGCGCCTCATGCACCAGGCGGCTGGCGTCCAGCAGGTGGATGCGCCCGCGCCCGTCGCTGGTGGGCTGCAGGATGTCTTCCAACTGCAAGGCCGGCTCGCCAAACAACGCTTCGGCGCCCTGCTGCTCCAGCACCGCCAGGCGTCGCAACAGTGCCTGGCTGGAACCTGTGGTCATCAACGCCGCGTCTTCACCGAGCAACTCAGGGTGATAGCGCAAATGGTTAAGCAGCGCCTTGAGGTCCTTGAGATCCAGCAGCAACAGGCCTTCGCGGTCCGCCACCTTGAAGGCGGCGTAAAGCGCCGACTGCTGGCTGTCGGTGAGTTCCAACAAGCTGCCCAGCAGCAGCGGTCCCATTTCACTGATGGTGGTGCGCAACGGGTGACCGGACTGCCCGTGTATATCCCACAGCGTGACCGGATAAGCCTTGGCCGTGTAATTGAGCAAAGGCATACCGGCGATACGCTCGGCCACCTTGCCCTGGGGGTTCGCCGCCGCGCCCAGGCCGCACAGGTCGCCCTTGATGTCGGCGGCAAACACCGCCACGCCGGCATCACTGAAGGCTTCGGCCAGGCGTTGCAACGTGACGGTCTTGCCCGTACCGGTGGCGCCGGCGACCAGCCCGTGACGGTTGGCCAGGCGCATGGCCTGGGCGATGGGCTGGCCGGAGAGGTCGGCGCCGATAAGCAGTTGCGTGGAGTCAGGCATTTGGTCACCCATGGTTAATCTTAGTGCCGCCAAGTCGATACCAGTCTATGTCAAACCCACGAAGTCGAAAAATAGGTCAGATATTTCCTACCTGGATCTACGAACCCTTTAAGTATCACACCTTTTTTGACGTTGCCATTTTGCGCCTCCTCGGTGTGGGGGCACGCCGGCTCCCACTGTCTAAAGCGGTCGTTGAACATCGCGGTACGCCACCAACCCAACCGAACATCTATCCTTGCCTAAGGTCCACGTAAGGAGAGCAATGGATCGGAGGGATGTTCATCGTGCATATCGCTGACATAACCATGTTCTACGCCCCCGCCAGCGGGGGTGTGCGCACCTATCTGGACGCCAAGCACCGGCGGCTGGCGCTCAAGCCCGGTATTCGCCACAGCCTGCTGATACCCGGCGCCCACTTGAGCGAACGGGACGGGCTGTACACCGTACCGGCCCCCCCGCTGCCGTTCGGCAAAGGCTATCGATTCCCGCTGCGCCTGGCGCCATGGCGAAATGTCCTGCACGACTTGCAGCCCGACCTTATCGAGGTGGGCGATCCTTACCTCACCGCGTGGGCGGCGCTGGATGCACGGCGCCAACGGGACGTACCGGTCATCGGCTTTTATCACTCCGACCTGCCGCTGCTGGTGAGCAACCGCATGGGACCTTGGTTTACGCCCAACGTTGAAGCCTACGTCAGCAAACTCTATAAGCATTTTGACCGGGTGCTGGCGCCCAGCCAGGTCATGGCCGACAAGCTCACCGGGCTTGGGGTGAAAAACGTCTTCGCCCAGCCGTTGGGGGTCGATCTGCAAACCTTCACGCCGGACGTACGGGACCCCGGTTTGCGCGCGGAACTGGGTATAGATGAAGAGACACGCCTGTTGATCTTTGCCGGACGCGGCTCAAAGGAAAAAAACCTGCCGGTGCTGCTCAACTGCATGAAACGCCTGGGAGACGGCTACCACTTGCTTCTGGTGGGCTCCGGCATGCCCGCCGGCGTCCCGGACAACGTGACCGTGATCGACGAATTCCGCCCTGCCGAGCATGTCGCGCGGTTGATGGCCAGTGCCGATGCACTGCTGCATGGCGGCGACCAGGAAACCTTCGGCCTGGTCATCCTGGAAGCCATGGCCTGCGGCATACCGGTGGTGGCGGTGGCCGCCGGTGCCTTCACTGAGATTGTCGATGAGCGCTGCGGCCTGCTGTGCGCGCCGAACGACGCCAAGGCGATGGCCAATGCAGTGCGCGAGTTGTTCAGCGCCGACAGCCGCCGCATGGGCGCGCAAGCACGGCGGCATGTGGAGCGCCATTACGCGTGGGACACCGTGGTCGACAGCCTGCTCGGGCATTACCACGCGGTGGTGGGCACCCACAAGCCGATGCTTGCCCATGGCTGAACGCTCGGTGTTACTGGTGTTGCACGACGTGGCGCCGCACAACTGGGCCGACTACCGGCCCTTTGTCGAGGCCGTGGACACGTTGGGCAATATCCCCATTACCTGGCTGGTGGTACCGGATTTTCATCATCATGATGCGCTGCCTGCCGAAGGGGATTTCCGGCGATTGCTGGACAGCCGCGTCGCCAGGGGCGATGAGTTGGCCCTGCATGGCTACTTTCATAGCGACGACCAACCGGCGCCGCGCACGCCAAAAGACTGGTTCATGCGCCGTGTCTATACCCACGAGGGCGAGTTTTACCCATTGTCAGAAGCCCAGGCACTGACGCGCCTGCGCGCCGGCATCGAGGTCTTCCACCGCTACGGCTGGCCCCTTCACGGTTTCGTCGCACCCGCCTGGTTGATGAGCCAGGGCACGCGCGACGCCTTGCGGCAGTTGCCGCTCCGCTATACCAGCGACCCGCAGCACCTGTATCGGCTTCCCGACTTCAGCCGGGTCGACGCTCCGGGCCTGGTGTGGAGCGCGCGCAGTGCCTGGCGTCGAGGCTTGTCCAAAGTCATCAGTGACCGTCGCGAACAACGCTGGCACAGCGCCCCGGTGATTCGACTGGGGTTGCACCCGGTGGACATGCGCCACGACTTTTCCCGCCGCTATTGGCTTGAAACCCTGCACCGCTTACTGGATGCCGGCCGCACACCGCAAACCAAGGTGGCCTGGCTGGCATCGCAGACATGAGCCGATGGCTTTGGCTGCTGCTGGCATTGCTGGTTGCGCTGATTGTTCCGGTATGGCTGGGCGGCGGTGAAATCCTGACTCGCCTGGCGCAGTTCCCGCGGCAATTGTTACTGGCGATGTTCGCCATGATCGTGCTGTGCTGGGTCATCAACAGCCTGCGCCTGCGTCTGTTACTGGGCGAGCACAGTGGGCGACTGCCCCGGCTCAAATGCCTGGGCGTGGTGATGTCCACCGAGTTTGCCCAGTGCGCCACGCCAGGCGGCAGTGGCGCGCCGCTGACGTTGATGGCCTTGCTGGTGCGCCACGGCATACGGCCGGCCCAGGGCAGCGCGGTGTTTGCCATGGACCAGTTGAGCGACTTGTTGTTTTTTCTCTGCGCGTTGATGGGCATTGCGCTGTACGCCCTGTTCCACTCCCTGAACCCACGGCTGGAATGGCTGCTGGAGTTCAGTGCGGTGTCGATGCTGGGCGGGCTAGTGTGTTGCGCGTTGCTGGTGCGCTTTCACCGCAAGCTCATCCGCCTCAACGGCGCGCTGCTTAAAGGACTGCGGGTACGCACCCGTTTGCGCCGCCGCTGGGCACGCAGCTCCTGCGTTTTCTTGCGGCATTCAGCAGCACGCTGAAATTGCCGTGGCCGACCTTGATCCGCGTGTTCGTTCTCACGAGCCTGCACTGGCTATTACGCTACAGCGTGCTGTATTTGGCGTTGCGCGGGTTGGGCGCGGACCTGCCGTGGGCGTGGAGCTTCCTGATCCAGATGCTGTCGTTGACGGCCGGGCAATTCAGCCTGTTGCCGGGCGGGGCCGGCGCTGCGGAGTTGACCTCGGCGGCGCTGCTGGCGCCCATGGTGGGCAAATCAACGGCGGCGGCGGCCATTCTGATCTGGCGGGCAGTGACCTATTACTTTTACCTGCTGTGCGGGGGGCCGGTATTCCTCCTGATGGTCGGTAAACCGCTGCTCAAGCGTCTTTTCCAGAAGGCTCGCAAGGCTCGGGCAGTCCCTCAGGCCGGTGCAACTGTTCCCACAATTGGGCCGCCTCCGGAAAGTCAGTGCCATCCTCGGCACCCAACGCATCCGGGTCATAGCGACTCAGACAGCCTTCGCCCACGGTAGCAGGCGCCCTGGACGTAGCTTTATCGAGCGGATCGGTCATGGGTATGTCCTGAAAGTGCAGTCAATAAAAAAGGGCCTGCAGCGATTTAACGCCCAGGCCCTTCATTCTTCAATCACAACAGGTCGATCAGAACACGACCGTCTTGTTGCCGTGCACCAGCACGCGGTCTTCCAGGTGGTAACGCAGGCCACGGGCCAGGACCATTTTCTCGACGTCACGGCCGAAACGCACCATGTCCTCGATGCTGTCGCTGTGGCTGACACGCACCACGTCCTGCTCGATGATCGGGCCGGCGTCCAACTCTTCGGTGACGTAGTGGCAGGTCGCGCCGATCAACTTCACACCGCGCAGGGAAGCCTGGTGGTAAGGCTTGGCACCCACGAACGACGGCAGGAAGCTGTGGTGAATGTTGATCACCTTGCCGGCGTATTCGCGGCACAATTCCGGCGGCAGGATCTGCATGTAGCGCGCCAGCACGACCACGTCGGCCTCATGCTGCTTGACCAGACGCGACACCTCGGCGAACGCCGGCTGTTTGTCCTGCGGGTTGACCGGCACGTGGTAATACGGGATGCCGTGCCACTCGACCATGCTGCGCAGATCATCATGGTTGGAGATCACACAGGCGATCTCGCAGTCCAGTTCGTCGCTGTGCCAGCGATGCAGCAAATCCGCCAGGCAATGGGATTCGCGGCTGGCCATCAACACCACGCGTTTTTTCTGCTCGGTGTCGCTAATGTGCCAGGTCATCGAAAACTCTTCGGCGATTGGCGCGAAAGCCTCGCGGAAGGCCTCGAGGCCGAAGGGCAGCGAATCGGCACGGATCTCGTGACGCATGAAGAACCAACCGCTGAGATTGTCCGAGTGATGACTCGCCTCGGTGATCCAACCGTTGTGGGAGGCCAGAAAGTTACTGACTTTGGCAACGATGCCGACCCGGTCCGGGCAAGCAATCACCAGCCGAAAAGTGCGCATTAGGGGGAAACTCCAGAACTTCGCAAAGGCCGCCATTCTAGCGATTGCGCAGCAAAACTGCAGTATTCGTTAACGTTTATTCTGATCGCAGGCCCCGCCTTTGCCCCTTAATAGCCCATGGTTTACCACTCGCATATGAATTTACTGCGTCACCCCGCAGGTGTTCCGCGCCTTTCAAGCACATTATCTTAAGGTTCGTACCCTGGTAATTAACTCGCATGGCCAGCAAGCCTACAAACATTCAGAGTAATTCACATAAATGCGACCTTAAATGTTTACTTGGGCAAACCGCGTGACTATTATTAGGCCACTCTCCTGTCAATCAGCGCTCTACATTAAGGTAGTCCACATGTCTCTGATCAACGAATACCGTGCCACCGAAGAAGCTATCAAAGAACTGCAAGCCCGTTTGAAGAACCTGTCCCAAGACGACAAACTGAAAACCGAGCTGGAATTCGAAGGCAAATTGCGCACCCTGATGGGTGAATACTCCAAATCCCTGCGTGACATCATCGCGCTGCTGGATCCAGAGTCGAAAGTTAAGGCACCGCGCGGCGCTGTAAAAACCACTGGCACCAAGCGTGCTCGCAAGGTCAAGCAATACAAAAACCCGCACAACGGCGAAGTGATTGAAACCAAAGGTGGCAACCACAAAACCCTCAAAGAGTGGAAAGCCAAGTGGGGCGGCGACGTGGTTGAAGGCTGGGCTACCCTGCTGGGCTAAACCCCGCAGGCTTGCGCCTGATACGCATCACATTAAAAACGC
>JAFHKH010000399.1 GCA_016937595.1 Pseudomonas cedrina subsp. fulgida
CCCGCTCCCACATTTTGGTCCGTGTTGATTCAGTGGTTGAGGAGTTTGTCCAAACCATCCAGCAGGCGCTTCAAAGCCCCCTGATTGGCCTGCATCACCTTCAGGCCCGCCTGTGCCATCCGGCGTGCGTCCTGCGGCAGTTCGAACAACTGGCGCACGGCTTCGGCCAGCCCCTCGGCGTCATCCACCTCTCGCAACGCCCCGGCTTCGCGCATCATCGCGGTGATCTCAAGGAAATTGAACACATGCGGCCCCATGATCACCGGCAGCGCCAACGCCGCTGGCTCCAGCGGGTTGTGCCCGCCAGTCGCCACCAGGCTGCCGCCCACGAAGGCGCTGTCGGCCAGCGCGTAGAGAAACAGCAGCTCACCCATGGTGTCGCCGAGCAACACTGACGTGTGCGCGGTGACGGGTTCGCCGCTGGAACGCCGCACCGTGACAAAGCCTTGCTGCTCACACAGCTCGAACATCGGCCCGAAGCGCTCCTGATGGCGCGGCACCAGAATCAGCAGCGCGTTGGGATAGCTCTCGAGCAACTGGCGATGCGCCGCCAGCACCACGTCATCTTCGCCTTCATGGGTGCTGGCGGCGATCCACACCGGCCGCTCGCTGGCGCCCCACTGCGCGCGCAACGCGGCGGCACGCACGGGTAGCTGAGGGTCGATGCTCAGGTCGAACTTGATCGAACCGGTGACCTCGACGGTGTCCGGCCGCGCCCCCAGGCTCAGGAAACGCTGGGCTTCAGTTTGTGTCTGCACCGCGAACAGGCTCATCTGCGCCAGCATCGGCGCGGTCAGCTTGGCGAAACGCGCATACCCCTTGGCGGAGCGCGCCGACAACCGCGCATTGGCCAGCGCCACTGGAATCGCGCGTTGGGCGCAGGCGTGGATATGGTTGGGCCACAGCTCGGTCTCCATGATCACCGCCAGTTTCGGCTGCACGCGATCAAGGAAACGCCTGGCCGCGCAGGGCAGGTCATAAGGCAGATAGCAGTGCTGGACGCGCGGTTCATGGGCGAACAAGGCCTGGACGCGCTCGGAACCGGTGGGGGTCATGCAGGTGACGGTGATCGGCAACTGTGGATAACGCGCCAGCAGCGCGCGCACCATGGGCGCCGCCGCGATGCTCTCGCCCACGGACACCGCGTGCACCCAGATCCCGCCCGGCTGCATCGGCGGCAAACCATAGGAAAAACGCTCGCCGACGCGCCGGGCATAAGCCGGCGCCTTGCGCGCGCGCAGCCACAGACGTAAAGCCACCAGGGGCAGCGCCAGGTAAAACAGACAGCTGTAGAGAGTTCTATTCATGGCGGCGGAGTTTATCGGCTTTTTCAGTCGATCGCCTGCAAGCACTCGGCAAATCGCTTGGCCAGGAACCGCGCGGCCGGGCCAAGGTGCTCGTCGCGCCGCCAGACCAGCTCGACCACCAGGGCCGGCGGCGTCCATTCGCTGCGCAATTCGACCATTTGTTGCTGGTAGGTCGGGTACTGCACGATATGCCGGGCAGCCAGGCCCAGCCCAGGCCACTCATCAACCATTCGGCCAATACGTAGAAACTGTCGCGCGCCACACCAACGGGCTGGCTGCCTCGCTGCCGGGGTAGACGCTGGTCTGGGTCGAC
>JAFHKH010000004.1 GCA_016937595.1 Pseudomonas cedrina subsp. fulgida
GGAGCGCTTGCTCGCGAAAGCAGAGTGTCAGTCACCGGATGTGCCCACTGACACTGCGCGTTCGCGAGCAAGCCCGCTCCCACATTTTTGACCGCGTTAATCAGCCCAGCATCGCCACATGCGCGGGATGGCTGGCCACACGCTGCAACCATGCCTGCACGGCCGGGTACGGCGTCAAATCAAACCCACCCTCATGCGCCACATGGGTATAGGCATACAGCGCGATATCGGCAATCGAATACTGTTCGCCCACCAGGTACGGCGTGGCCTGCAACTGACGCTCCATCACCTTCAACGCCTTGTAGCCGCCTTTATGGGTGGTTTTGTATTCCTCCAGGCGATCCTGCGGCATGTTCAGGTAAAACTGGATAAACCGCGCCACCGCAATGTACGGCTCATGGCTGTATTGCTCGAAGAACTGCCATTGCAACACTTGCGTGCGCAGGCGCGGCTCGCTGGGCAGGAACTCGCTGCCATCGGCGAGGAAGTTGAGGATCGCGTTGGACTCCCACAGGCACGTGCCGTCTTCCAGCTCCAGCACGGGGATCTTGCCGTTGGGGTTCTTGGCCAGGAATTCGGCGGTCTGGGTGTCACCCTTGAGGATGTCCACATCAATCCATTGGTAAGGGATGCCCAGCAGGCTCAGCATCAATTTGACCTTGTAGCAGTTGCCCGACTTGTAATCGCCATAAACCTTGTACATGGGGCTCCCCTTATGCCGCTCGCGCGTGCTGTGCTTGACGGACCACCGCAGCCAGGCGCTTGAGGCCTTCGTCCAGGCGGGCCAGGTCGATATGACTGAAATTGAGGCGCAACGCGCCAAGGTGCTGGTCCGGCTCGGCAAAGAAGGGTTCACCGGGCATGAACGCCACGTTCTGGTCGAGCGCTTGAGCCAACAAGGTGCGGGTATCGAGCGGTTGTTTCAAGGTCAGCCAGAAGAATAATCCACCTTGGGGCACTTGCCAGTCGGCCAGGTCGGCGAAGTGGCGTTGCAACGCGGCCTGGAATGCATCGCGGCGGTCGCGGTAAAAACGGCGCAACTGCACCAGGTGCTGCTGGTATTGCTGCGTGCCGACCCATTGCATCGCCTGCCATTGACCGACGCGGTTGGTGTGCAGGTCCGCCGACTGCTTGAGCTTGAGCAGGTGTGGGAACAGGTCCGGGCTGGCGATCAGGTAGCCGACACGCAGGCCGGGCAGCAAGGTCTTGGACACGGTGCCGGTGTAGATCCAACTGGCTTTTTCCAGGCGCGCGACAATGGGTTTGGCGCTGGCGCCGTCGAAGGTCAACTCGCGGTAGGGTTCGTCTTCGATCAGCGTCACGCCGAACTCATCGAGCAGCGCGGCGACGGCGTCGCGCTTGGCCTCGCTGTAGCGCACCGCAGAGGGGTTCTGGAAGGTCGGGATCAGGTAGATGAACGCCGGGCGATGGCGCTCCAGGTTGCTGCGCAAGGCGCCCAGGTCGGGGCCGTCGACCTCCAACCGGACGGTGAGGCAGTCGGCGCCGAACAGTTGGAAGATCTGCAAGGCGGCCAGGTAAGTCGGGCCTTCCAGCAGGATCTGCGTGCCTTTGTCGATATACAGCTTGGCCGCCAGGTCCAGGGTTTGCTGCGAGCCACTGACCACCAGCACCTGGCTTGCCTGGCAGTGGATGCCCAGGGCGCGCGCCTCGGCGGCGAGCAGTTCACGCAACTGCGGCTCGCCTTCGCTCATGCCGTATTGGCCGATGTTCAGCGGCATGTCGTCCCAGTTCAGCGCCGGCAGCATGGCTTCGGCGGGCAGGCCGCCGGCGAACGACATCACTTCCGGTCGCTGGGCCGCCGCGAGGATTTCACGGATCAGGGAGCTTTTGAGGCGCGTAACACGTTCAGAGAAGGCCATGGAGGTCACCGGTAGCGAAGCCTGGGGAAAATACGTCAAACTACTTGACCGAAATTACGACGACTCACACGGATACGTCAATATGCTTGACCTTAAAAATCCCATTGCCCAGCAAGAAGCCATGCAAGCGTTCTTCTTCGGTTACCAGGCCTTCACCGCCAAGGCCGACGAAATACTTGAGCGCCGTGGCCTGAGCCGGGTGCATCAGCGCATTGTGTTTTTCATCGCGCGCTATCCCGCCTTGAGCGTCAAAGAGCTGTTGGAATTGCTCGGCGTGAGCAAACAGGCGCTGAACATTCCGTTGCGCCAATTGCAGGAAATGCACTTGGTCAGCAGCGTTGCGTCCGAGACCGACAAGCGCAAGCGCCTGTTGCAATTAAGCGCCGAAGGCCAGCGTTTCGAGCAGTCACTGCGCCGTGAGCAGGTCAAGTTGTTGCAGCGCGCCTTCAGTGAAGCGGGCGAAGCCGCTGTGGCGGGATGGCTGGCCGTCAATCAGGCGCTAAGTGCCGCGAACTAGCCTTTCATCGCGCCCCTCGAAAACATTATTTGCTTTATTTGTATACAAAAGCATAATTCGCTTCGTGCGAGTTCCTGACCAAATGGTCAACAAAGCCCGCCAGTACCTCACAGCGCCGTGGCCCACTTGCGACCCGCGCTGGAAATAACAATAAAACTCTTGAGGAGTACTTGCTGTGGATAGCCGCAAATCCGAAGCCCCTACGCTGGACCTTTCCGCGCCCCACAACGGCTGGCTGGAACGCCTGTTCAAACTGCGCTTGCATGGCACCACAGTGAAGACCGAGCTGATCGCCGGCCTCACCACCTTTATCACCATGGCCTACATCATCTTCGTCAACCCCAATATCATGGCCGACGCCGGCATCGATCACGGTGCCGCGTTCGTCGCCACCTGCATTGCCGCCGCGCTGGGGTGCCTGCTGATGGGCCTGTACGCCAACTGGCCGGTGGGCCTGGCGCCGGGCATGGGCCTGAATGCGTTTTTCACCTACACCGTGGTCGGCACCCTGGGCTACACCTGGGAAACCGCGCTGGGGGCGGTGTTCATTTCCGGCGTGCTGTTCATGGCCCTGACCCTCTCGCGGGTGCGCGAATGGCTACTCAACAGCATCCCCGTGAGCCTGCGCCATGCCATGGGCGCGGGGGTCGGCCTGTTCCTCGGGGTAATTGGCCTGAAGACCGCCGGGATCATCGTCGACAGCCCGGCCACGTTGATCAAGCTCGGCTCATTGCATGAACCGGCACCGTTGCTGGCGGCCATCTGCTTCCTGCTGATCGCCATCCTCAGTTATCACCGTGTGTTCGGCGCGATCCTGATCAGCATCATCGCCGTCACGCTGGCCGGATGGGGCCTGGGCCTGGTGCACTACAACGGCATCCTCGCCACGCCACCGAGCCTGGCGCCGACCTGGATGGCGATGGATGTAAAAGGTGTATTCAATGTCAGCATGATCAGCGTGGTATTTGCTTTTCTTTTTGTACACATGTTTGATACCGCGGGTACACTGATGGGCGTCGCGCAACGCGCTGGCCTGGTCAATGCCGACGGCAAGATCCATAACCTGTCCCGCGCCTTGAAAGCCGACAGCGCGTCGAGCGTGTTTGGCGCCATGGTCGGTGTGCCGCCGGTGACCAGCTACGTGGAAAGTGCTGCCGGTGTCGCCGCTGGCGGGCGTACCGGGCTGACGGCGGTGACCGTGGGCATGTTGTTTGTGGCGGCGATGTTTTTTGCGCCGCTGGCTGGCATGATTCCGGCCTATGCCACCGCCGGCGCGCTGATTTATGTAGCGATGCTGATGATGGCAAGCATGGCCCATATCCATTGGGATGAAGCCACCGACAGTATTCCGGCGATTGTCACCGCGATAATGATGCCGCTGACCTTTTCGGTGGCCGACGGCATAGCGTTGGGTTTTATCACCTACGTGGCGCTCAAGACCGGCACCGGCAAGTACCGCGAAATCTCCGTGAGCCTGTGGGTGCTGTGCGCGATCTTTATCGCCAAATTCATATTTCTGTAAGGAGCACTGGATGAACCTGGAAACCTGGCTACTGTTCAGCGGCGCAGCCTTGGTGGTGATCCTGATACCGGGGCCACTGTCACTGCTGATGATCAGCAACAGCCTCAACTATGGCCTGCGCCGCTCGTACCCAGCGTTTCTCGGCGGGGTGTTTGCCTCGATCTGCCTGCTCAGCGCTTCGGCACTGGGCCTGGGCGCCCTGCTGCTGGCGTCGGAGCAGGTGTTCAGCGCCTTGAAAATTGTCGGCGCGGTCTACCTGTTCTACCTCGCCTGGCAGAGCTGGCAGCAATCGCGGCAACCGGCCCAGGCCGCCGAGGTGCCGTACAGCGCGCCCGTGCCACGGTTTCGGGCGTTGTTTGGGCGGGCGTTTGTACTGGGTGCGAGCAACCCCAAGGACATTCTTTTCTTTGCCGCTTTCCTGCCGCAGTTTCTCAATAGCCAGCAGGCATTTTTGCCGCAGTTGCTGATCATGATCGCCACCTGGACCTTCCTCGACCTGCTGTGCAAGCTGTTTTACGGCTTGAGCGCCCACGGTGCCGCGCGCTACCTGCGCAGCGGCAAGGGCCAGAGCTGGTTCAATCGCGTCAGTGCCGGCCTTTTCAGCTGTGCGGGCGTGGCCTCGCTGATCAAGGTCAAGGCATCAATTTGACGAAATAAACGGTCGGGGCAATGCGCCCCGCGACCGGCCATTGAATGCCCGCCATGATACGGGTCAGGCGGTTCTCGCGCAGCGCACTGGCGACTTGACGCATCAGATCCGGTTGTGTGCCGGTTTTGATCGCGAGGGTAAACCACCGCTCACTGAAGCGGCTGCCCTGGGTGAAGCTGCCCCTCTCAAGCCACAAATAGGACAGGTAGTACACGCGGTTTGGTGAGTTGGGATGGGTCGCCACCGCTTCATGCACAATCTCACCGCCCCGTAATACCTTGAACTCCCCCAGCGTGAACCCCTGCCCTTCCAGCACGGCCCTGACCGCCGCCCGCTGCGCGCTGTCCCGTTGCGCGGCAAGCGGCCTGCCGCCGCGCTGGAGCGCGGCGTCCAATGGGCCCGAGGGGGTGAAA
>JAFHKH010000040.1 GCA_016937595.1 Pseudomonas cedrina subsp. fulgida
GAATACGGAGTGTCAGTCGCTAAATTAGTTGACCGATCCACCGCTTTCGCGAGCAAGCCCGCTCCCACATTTGTTTTGCGGTGCTTTAAGATTGTTCAAATAATCACCAATTGCCTTGCGCGCTTCCTCCCCCTTCTCTACAATTGCGCCCCTTGCCTTCCTGGCAGGCACGCATGTGCCTCTCTGCGGCAGGATCCATAAGTGTCATTCACTCCTTGTCTGACCGTTTTTGAGCGGCAGGCTACAACCCGTAAGGAGCATTCATGCGTCATTACGAAATCATCTTTTTGGTCCACCCGGATCAAAGCGAGCAAGTCGGCGGCATGGTTGAGCGTTACACCAAGCTGATCGAAGAAGACGGCGGCAAAATCCACCGTCTGGAAGATTGGGGCCGTCGTCAACTGGCCTACGCAATCAACAATGTTCACAAGGCTCACTACGTGATGCTGAACGTTGAGTGCACCGGCAAGGCCCTGGCCGAGCTGGAAGACAACTTCCGCTACAACGATGCAGTGATCCGTAACCTGGTCATCCGTCGCGAAGAAGCCGTTACCGGCCAATCCGAGATGCTCAAGGCTGAAGAAAACCGCAGTGAGCGCCGTGAGCGTCGCGACCGTCCTGAGCACGAAGGCGCTGATAGCGCTGACAGTGATGACAGCGACAACAGCGATAACGCTGACGAGTAATCCACGGACCTTTTAAGGAGCCTATCAAATGGCACGTTTCTTCCGTCGTCGTAAATTCTGCCGCTTCACCGCTGAAGACGTGAAAGAGATCGATTACAAAGATCTCAACACTCTGAAAGCCTACGTATCCGAGACCGGCAAAATCGTTCCAAGCCGTATCACCGGTACCAAAGCACGTTATCAGCGTCAGCTGGCCACCGCTATCAAGCGCGCCCGCTTCCTGGCCCTGCTGGCCTACACCGACAGCCACGGCCGCTGAGACCGGGCAGTCGACAAGTAGTAAGGGATTGAATGCATGCGCGCCTTAGCTGAGTTCATCATGCGCGGTCGTGTGCAGGCCACTCTGGTAGTGGCTGGATGTGCAGCATTGCCGTTGTTGTATTGGTTGGGTGCCGCCGCCGGATGCCTTGTGCTCCTGCGACGCGGTTTGCAGGATGCCCTTGGCGTCCTGGCCCTGGGGCTGCTGGCCGCCTTGATCTGGTGGCTGCAACTGGGCGAACCCAAGGTACTTCTGGTACTGCTGGGGTCGTCGGGCCTTGCGTTGGTTTTGCGCGCAAGTGAGTCCTGGGTCCGCACGCTGCTGGTCAGCGTGGCATTGGGGTTGGTGTTTTCGGTGTTGATTGACGCGGCTTTCCGCCCGCAGATCGAGGCGCTGGCGCAAGAGATCGTCAAGATCCTGCCGCTGGCCTTCGGGGAACTCTACCAGCAGTTTTCGGTAGATGAGCGAGCGCGACTGGCAACACTGATTGCACCGGCCCTGATCGGCCTGATGGCGGTAATGATGCAGATCGTCAGCGTGCTGAGCCTGATGCTTGGGCGATATTGGCAGGCGTTGTTGTACAACCCGGGTGGTTTTGGTCGCGAGTTTCGCAGTATCAGAATCCCCGTAGGCCCGGCGATGTTGCTGCTGGCACTCATGGTTATCGGACCGAACCTCGGTTCACAGATGGCCCTGATGGTGCTGTTTTGCAGCGTACCGCTGGTGTTTGCCGGACTGGCCCTGATTCATGGGCTGGTCGCGCAGAAGCGCCTGGCCAAGTTTTGGCTGGTGGGGCTGTACGTAACGATGTTGCTGTTCATGCAGCTGATCTATCCGTTACTCGTGGTTTTGGCCATTGTCGACGGCCTGATTGATTTTCGCGGACGTCTGGCATCGAAAGATGCCGATAGCGCGAACGGTGAAGGTTAAAAGTTAGAGGATTTTCACATGCAACTGATCCTTCTGGAAAAAGTCGCCAACCTGGGCAACCTGGGCGACAAAGTGAACGTTAAGGCCGGCTACGGTCGTAACTACCTGCTGCCGTACGGCAAAGCCACCGCTGCAACCGCTGCCAACCTGGCTGCGTTTGAAGAGCGTCGTGCCGAGCTTGAAAAAGCAGCAGCAGACAAAAAGGCTTCGGCCGAAACGCGCGCTGCCCAACTGGCTGAGCTGGAAGTGACTATCACTGCCACCGCCGGTGACGAAGGCAAGCTGTTCGGTTCGATCGGCACCCACGACATCGCTGATGCACTGACCGCCTCCGGCGTTGAAGTGCAGAAGAGCGAAGTTCGTCTGCCGAACGGCACCATCCGCAACGTAGGCGAATTCGACGTAGCCGTGCACCTGCACGCCGAAGTTGAAGCCACCGTACGCGTTGTCGTGGTAGCAGCTTAAGTCGCACCTGACTGACTGGCACCTCGCGTGCCAGCCGGTTAACATCGGGCACGATCCTGTTTACAGGTCGTGCCTTTTGTTTTTCTACACATCCCCAATTCCAAGTGGCCATGAACGATATTTCAGCTCCCGAGCAATACGATCTGCAAACCGCTGCCCTGAAGGTGCCGCCGCATTCCATCGAGGCCGAACAGGCCGTGCTCGGTGGCTTGATGCTGGACAACAACGCCTGGGAGCGCGTGCTGGATCAAGTCTCGGACGGTGACTTCTATCGCCATGACCACCGCTTGATCTTCCGTGCCATCGCCAAGCTGGCCGACCAGAACTCGCCGATCGACGTGGTGACCCTGGCCGAGCAACTGGACAAGGAAGGCCAGACGTCCCAGGTCGGCGGCCTGGGCTACCTCGGTGAGCTGGCGAAAAACACGCCGTCCGTCGCCAACATCAAGGCCTATGCCCAGATCGTCCGCGAGCGGGCCACCCTGCGCCAGTTGATCGGCATCAGCACCGAAATCGCCGACAGCGCGTTCAACCCCGAAGGCCGCACGGCCGCCGAGATTCTCGATGAGGCCGAGCGGCAGATCTTCCAGATTGCCGAGGCTCGCCCGAAAACCGGCGGTCCGGTCAGCGTCAACGATCTGCTGACCAAGGCCATCGACCGCATCGATACATTGTTCAATACCGATGCGGCCATTACCGGGATCTCCACCGGTTATACCGATCTCGACGAGAAAACCAGCGGCCTTCAGCCATCCGACCTGATTATCGTCGCCGGTCGTCCCTCCATGGGTAAAACCACCTTCGCGATGAACCTGGTGGAAAACGCCGTGTTGCGCAGCGACAAAGCAGTGCTGGTGTACTCCCTGGAGATGCCAGGTGAATCGCTGATCATGCGGATGCTCTCGTCCCTGGGGCGCATCGACCAGACCAAGGTGCGTTCCGGCCAACTGGAAGACGACGATTGGCCGCGCCTGACCTCGGCGGTCAACCTGCTCAATGACCGCAAGCTGTTCATCGATGACACCGCCGGCATCAGCCCTTCGGAAATGCGTGCACGTACCCGTCGCCTGGTGCGTGAACACGGTGATATCGCCCTGATCATGATCGACTACCTGCAGTTGATGCAGATCCCGGGTTCCAGCGGTGACAGCCGGACCAACGAGATTTCCGAAATCTCCCGATCCCTCAAAGCCCTGGCCAAGGAATTCAACTGCCCGGTGGTGGCGCTGTCCCAGCTCAACCGTTCCCTGGAACAACGTCCCAACAAGCGCCCGGTGAACTCCGACTTGCGTGAATCCGGAGCGATCGAGCAGGACGCCGACGTCATCATGTTCGTGTACCGCGACGAGGTGTATCACCCCGAGACGGAACACAAGGGCATTGCCGAGATCATCATCGGCAAGCAACGGAACGGCCCCATCGGCTTTATCCGTCTGGCGTTCATCGGCAAATACACGCGCTTCGAAAACCTGGCGCCGGGCAGCTATAACTTCGACGACGACGAGTAACCGCCACCGTTGTTATTCCCTCAGTCAGACAGTTTTCCCCGGGCACCGGCACTTGGTGCATGAGGGTTTTATTGTTGGGCTTGAGGCTGGGCGTGGCCGAACAGGCGGCCGATGGTGGCTTCGTCATAGCCGTAATTCCAACGCAGCTCGGTTCCGGCGGGCAGGTCCTTTAGCAGCGCAAACCCCGTCAGCCGCAAGCGCTCCGGCGGTTGGCTGCCCTTTTGCGCAGCCACGTCGAAATACACCACTTCGGCGTTGTACCCCTCGATGGCCTGGCGCACGGGCCGGTCGCCTTCGTATTCGAAGAGGGTATTGATCCGCGACAGAATATTGTCCCCCGACAGCACCACTTCACGGTTTCTGATGCGCGTGCTGGTTGCGGCGGCGTGTTCAAGTGCGATCGGGCAGACATCCATCAAATACGGGTCGTTGCGATAGTACGCGACAGGCTTGGGCAGCAGTTCGCCGCCGTAGACACCCAGAAACTCGCCCTTTTTCATTGAGCGTCGAGCGGCCACGGTCGCCTGGCCGATGAGGTTCGCTTCCTGTGGGCTTTTTTTGTCGTCTTCGGTGAAGGTGCGTATTTCCAGTTTTTCCTCATAAAGACGGGCAACTTTTTCATAACCTTCCATTTGCAGGTAAGGCCACAAGAGATGCGGGCTGAACGCGCTTGCGGTGACCTCGCCAATCCCGTTGCCGTTGACCGTGATGACCTTCAGGCTGGCGCCATCCAGGTCCCGCAACGGATAGCGTCCGTTATTGGCGCGGTCGTACAGCCCGCGATAATTCTGACTGTGCTGGTAGTTGCGCTGGGTGCGCATGTGGCGCAGTTCCGCGAGGCTGTAATTGGGAACGGGAAAGGCTTCTTCGGCCGACTCGAAATCGCTGGGGCTGTGCGCGGTTTCGAAGGTGCCGCTGGACTCCGTGCTGGACTGCCGAGACAGCGTCTGATCCGGCATGCCGCCCAGCAGGTTGCCCTTCAGAGCGTCTATCCGCCAGCCACCGTCGGGGGTCTTGAGCAGGTAGGGTTGGTAAGCCCTGAATCGGCTGCGGGCATCGAGCAGGCGCCAGCCCAGTGGGTCGCGTTTGACTTCAAAGTAGCGGGCGCCTTCGTGCACAAAGTAGTGATAGCCCCCCGCCGGCGAGGGCTGCTGGTACACGTTGTCGCTGAGTAGGGTGAGCCCTTGCGGTTGTGCGCCAACGGCGAACAACGGATCCAAGGGATGCTCGGCCGGCAGGTTTTTACCGGAGAGTGTGCCCATGGCGCGCGGTGGCCACGGCGTGCGCGCCATGAGCGGCATGGCGGCCTTGCGAATGGCGTGCTTGAGCGTGGTGCTGTCGGAAAGTCGCAGTATGGCTTCCAGGTCATAGTGTTCCAAGGTCTTGCCAATGGCGTCGAACAGCTCCGGGGAACGCTGTGTTCGAGCGGTCTGCAGGCCCTGCGTAAAAGAACCCTGTGCGTCGCGTTCGAGCACGGTATGGGCTTGGGCGTTATCGGGGCCCACCTGGTAACGTGCGGCGTCCACCTGGACATCGATTCGCGTCGATGCTGGCCAGCCTGGCAGGCCCTCCAGGGTCGACAGCATCAGGAGCAGGCTGTCTTCGCCGCGGCTGGCGTCGACGAAGATACCTTCGCGAACACGGCCGGCGGCCGCTTGCGCCAGGTAGCGCTCCAGCTCCCATTGTTGTTGCACGGTCAGGCTCTTTTCCTGATGCAGCCGCGCGGCTTCCTCCTTGCTGAGCACGGCGGCCATTTCTTCCAGATGGCTTTTGGACAGGGCCGGTGCGATCCGGCGAAGGTCTTGCTCAATCGGCGTGGTCGGTTCTTCACTGTGCGCCACCAGCCAATTGAACAGGCGCGTCGCGTGCCGCCTGGCCTCGTCGCTCAAGCGCAGCGCCAGGTTCTCCACCTTGCTCAAGTGTGCCTGCGAGGGGTTCGGCATCAGGGCATTGAACTCGTTGGCCGACAGTTGATCTTCCAGGCAGTGCAGCAAGTCCCCGGCCCTGAACCGAGCAAGCGGCACGTTGATGTCCGACCCCGTCAAGCCGTGGCTGAGGACGCTGCGTTGCTGTGTATCGACAATTTGGAGGCGTCGGGTCGTGGGCCACTCGGGCAGTGAGCACACCAAGTGAAACTGAATAGGGCCCGACAGCGGCGTGACGTCCAGGCCTTCGGCGCGTAGCCCGCCGAATCCGAGAATTTCTTCCTGGATATTGAAGTGCTTGAGCGTGTCACGCAGCAGGGGCGGTGGGCGCAGGTTGTGCTGGTGGACCTGGCGTAGCGTTTCCGTGTCGACGCCGCTGACCAACAGGATAGGTTCGACCGCAGGCTCGCGCAGGTGGCAGGCGTCAGGCCCCAGGCGCTCGATCAGCTTGAGTGGCGGCCA
Source organism: Pseudomonas cedrina subsp. fulgida (assembly GCA_016937595.1). GTDB lineage: Bacteria > Pseudomonadota > Gammaproteobacteria > Pseudomonadales > Pseudomonadaceae > Aquipseudomonas > Aquipseudomonas fulgida. Next base: position 6,236 of record JAFHKH010000040.1, read on the forward strand.
GTCGCGCAGGTGCTCATGGGCTTCGCGCCAGGCGCCGGAGCCATTGCCCAGTAACGACGGGGTATAGGCCTGCACGTCGTTGGGGTGCTGCACCTGCCAGTGCCGGCTCTGGCTGTCGAACTTCACCGCATGGGCGTGGCCGTCGAGTTTCACGAAATGCTGCCCCTCGTGTTCATACAAGCCTTGGGCGTTCGCCGGTATGCCTGCGGGCGGAGGCTCAAGGGCGCGATAGGGCGCAAGGTCCGGGTTCCATAAACGTTGGCCACGGTTACGCAACTCGACGTTCACCAGGTTTGCGCAGAACCCGCCGACCTTTACCGCGCCCACCGTGGCGACAGCCAGGGCGGCGGTGTCGGCCACATCGAGCAGGTCGTTGAGGGCTTCGTCGCTGTCGCCGCGGGCCCAGGCCGTGAAACCGTTATAAACACTGTTGACCAACTGCGCGGCGCTGACTGCCAGCAGCACCTCGCCCACCACCGGGATGAACGAGGCGGCAAACATCAGCAAGGACAGGCCCGCCTGCTCAAGTGCGTGCAAGCGTTTTTGCCGGCCGATCAGGTCGGCATCGGCGGTAGGCACGGCCACGGCGCGCGCGTCACGCTTGATCTGGGCGATGCGTTGGTGGGCCATGGCCTGGAAGATAGAACCGCTGGTTTCGCTGCGCGTGACGGTTTGTTCAAGGCTGGCAGGAACGATTTCTCCGGGAGAACCGACAGGTAGCACGTTCACCCTCGCCGGTTTCACCGTCAGCCAGGCGCCTTGGTATTGGCGTGGCAGCAGGCGGGTGAAAAAAGCTCGGTAGGGCGCCAGGGTCAGGCGCGTGGCCAAGTGGCTTTCCAGCTCCGTCATTGACGGGTGGCGACGGAATGCGCTGACCGGATCGTTGGGGGTGTAGAGCACTTGGTCCCTGTCGAACCGGCGATCACGAATCACCAGCACATTGGCCAGCACCACGCCACCGATCGTCAGATGGTTGCACAGCATCTCCGGGTGCTCGCCGTCGCGGCGCAGTATCAGCAAGTCGCGGTAAAAGGTGTCCGAAAGTTCGCCTTTCATGCGCGCTTCGTGCAGGGCGGCTTCGAACTGGTTGGCCTCGTGGCTGGCCAGTAACGCTATTGACTGGGCTGGGGCGAGGGTCTTCTCGATGTGCTTGAGGTAAAGGCCGCCGATATCCAGGTTGCGGCACAGCTGAGCAAAGAAAACCGCAGTGAACGGGCTGCGCTCGCGGCCATGCCGGGTCACGGTATAAAGCGCCGAACCGACTTCCATGCCATCCTCTTCGGCTTCCGCCGGCTCGAAGTTCTGCAGTGCCGCAGCAATCAGCGGTTGCTCGGTGGTTGACGCATGGGTGCGGATCAGGCCCAGCAGGTGGTGGTTTTTCCATTCGCGCACAAGGACCGAGCGCTGCGCATCGAGCTGGCCGAAAAAGGTCGCCTGCAGGGTGCGCGCGAGGATCGGGCGGGCAAAATCCTCGGGGCTTTGCAATGTGCTGAGCAGGGCCTGCACATCGTGGCGCGTCTGGTTGCACCTGATCAGACTGGCACGCAAGCTGTTGCGCAAGGGTTGTGCGGCGCTTGTCAGCCAGGCCGGGAGCCGGGTCTTGATAAAGTCTGAGTGGGGGGAGCGTTCGGGCATGGTCAATCCGCTGTCGAAGGGGTTGACCTGAGGTTACCGGGGCCCCTGGCCGGCAACCGGTATCTATCTAGCCAACGACCTGGCGGATAAAAGCCGACCACTGCCGTCGGAATTGGTCAAAATTTGTGCTATATTCCGCGCCCGCGATTTTTCATCTCAACACCGGTCACCGTCATGCAAACAGCCAAGCCGTTATTTGACTATCCCAAGTACTGGGCCGAATGTTTCGGTCCTGCGCCATTCCTGCCGATGAGCAGGGAGGAGATGGATCAGCTCGGCTGGGATTCGTGCGACATCATCATCGTCACCGGTGATGCCTACGTGGACCATCCGTCGTTCGGCATGGCGATCATCGGCCGGCTGCTGGAGTCCCAGGGCTTTCGCGTCGGGATCATTGCGCAGCCGAACTGGCAGTCCAAGGACGACTTCATGAAGCTCGGCGAGCCGAACCTGTTCTTTGGCGTCGCGGCCGGCAACATGGACTCGATGATCAACCGCTACACCGCCGACAAGAAAATCCGTTCCGACGACGCCTACACCCCCGGCGGCATGGCCGGCAAACGCCCGGACCGCGCCAGCCTGGTGTACAGCCAGCGTTGCAAGGAAGCCTACAAGAACGTGCCGATCGTACTCGGCGGCATCGAAGCCTCCCTGCGCCGCATCGCCCACTACGACTACTGGCAGGACCGCGTGCGCAACTCGATCCTGATCGACGCCACCGCCGATATCCTGCTGTACGGCAACGCCGAGCGGGCCATCGTCGAAGTCGCCCAACGCCTGTCGTGGGGCCACAAGATCGAAGACATCACCGACGTGCGCGGCACCGCGTTCATTCGCCGTGATACCCCGGCGGGCTGGTACGAGGTGGACTCCACGCGTATCGACCGTCCGGGCAAGGTCGACAAGATCATCAACCCGTACGTCAACACCCAGGACACCCAGGCTTGCGCCATCGAGCAGGAAAAAGGCCCGGTTGATGATCCGGACGAAGCCAAGGTCGTGCAGATCCTGGCCAGCCCGCGCATGACCCGCGACAAGACCGTGATCCGCCTGCCATCGGTGGAAAAGGTCCGCGGCGACGCGGTGCTGTATGCCCACGCCAACCGTGTGCTGCACCTGGAAACCAACCCCGGCAACGCCCGCGCTCTGGTGCAGAAGCACGGCGAAGTGGACGTGTGGTTCAACCCGCCGCCGATCCCGATGACCACCGAAGAAATGGACTACGTGTTCGGCATGCCTTACGCACGTGTTCCGCACCCGGCGTATGGCAAGGAGAAGATCCCGGCCTACGACATGATCCGTTTCTCGGTGAACATCATGCGTGGCTGCTTCGGCGGCTGCACCTTCTGCTCGATCACCGAGCACGAAGGCCGCATCATCCAGAACCGTTCCGAAGAGTCGATCATTCGCGAGATCGAAGAGATCCGCGACAAGGTGCCGGGTTTTACCGGCGTGATTTCCGACCTCGGCGGCCCCACCGCGAACATGTACCGCATCGCCTGCAAGAGCCCGGAAATCGAATCCGCGTGCCGCAAGCCGTCGTGCGTGTTCCCCGGCATCTGCCCGAACCTGAACACCGACCACTCGTCGTTGATCCAGTTGTACCGCAGCGCCCGTGCGTTGCCGGGTGTGAAGAAGATCCTGATCGCCTCCGGCCTGCGCTACGACCTCGCCGTGGAATCGCCGGAATACGTCAAGGAGCTCGTCACCCACCACGTCGGCGGCTACCTGAAGATCGCCCCGGAACACACCGAGGAAGGTCCGCTCAACCAGATGATGAAGCCGGGCATCGGCAGCTATGACAAGTTCAAGCGCATGTTCGAGAAGTACACCAAGGAAGCGGGCAAGGAGCAGTACCTGATCCCGTACTTCATCGCCGCCCACCCCGGCACCACCGATGAAGACATGATGAACCTGGCCCTGTGGCTCAAGGGCAACGGCTTCCGCGCCGACCAGGTGCAGGCGTTCTACCCGTCGCCGATGGCCACCGCCACCGCGATGTACCACTCGGGCAAGAACCCGCTGCGCAAGGTCACCTACAAGAGCGACGCGGTGACCATCGTCAAGAGCGAAGAGCAACGCCGCCTGCACAAGGCGTTCCTGCGCTACCACGACCCGAAAGGCTGGCCGATGCTGCGTGAAGCGCTGACCCGCATGGGCCGCGCCGACCTGATCGGTTCAGGCAAGGACCAGTTGATCCCGCTGCACCAGCCGAGCACCGACAGCTACCAGAGCGCCCGTCGCAAGAACTCGACGCCGGCCGGCAGCCACAAGGTCGCCAAGGAAACCACCACCAAAATCCTCACCCAGCACACCGGCCTGCCGCCTCGTGGCAGCGACGGCAGCAACCCGTGGGACAAGCGCGAACAAGCCAAGGCAGCGGCGCAGGCGCGCAACAAACAGGCGGCCAAGGAACGCACCGATGCGGCCAAGGGCAAAGGCGGCAAGCCTACCCGCAAGCCGGTGGTGCCGCGTTGATCGCAGCCTGAACAAACAGAACGCCAGCCTCAGGGCTGGCGTTTTGCTTTGTGGCAGGTGGGTGGCCTGTTTGTTAAGGTGGCGCCCATTAGATTGCTATCGCAGGCAAGCCAGCTCCCACCCTTGACCGTGTTCCCGCATGAGCATGCGGTTCAAATGTGGGAGCGGGCTTGCTCGCGAAAGCATCAGTTCAGTCACCCCCCTTTTCAAGGAAGAACCTCCCCATGGGCAACCCCCTGGCCGGTATCGGCATGGACTCCAACCGCTCCCAGTTCATGGCGCGCCAGCGCATTGAAAGCCAGATCAACCTGCCGCGCCTGTTTGCGGCCATCGACGCCGACCCCGGCATTGTCGGCGCGGGTGTGGTGTATATCGATGCGGACTTCAACATCGTCACCTTGCGTGAATTCAAGCCCATCTGCAGCATCCAGCCCAAGCGCATCATCCTGCGGGAGGCGCAGAATTACGTTGCGCCGACACAATTCGCCCAACATGTGGCGAGCAATCCCAGGGAGTCCAGGCTGATCGGCGAGGCCGTGAACACCGGTATCTCTTGCCTGGGCGCGGTCATCAGTTGGGCTGCGATTGCCAGCGGCACCCTGCTGGTGCCGTTCAGTGCGGGCGCCAGTTCCGTCGTTGTGGTGATAGGGTACGCCGCGGCGGGCGCGAGTTCGCTGCAGTGCATCAATGGCCTTGCCCGCACGACGCTTGAGGTGGCCAAGCCCGAGGTCAACGATTGGCTCGACAGTGAAGGCTGGTACCAGAACGCTTCCATTGTGCTCGACGCGGCGTCGCTGGTCGGCGTGGGCGCGTCGACCCTGACGACGGTCAAGCTGGTCAAGGTCGCCAAGGCCTCGACGGGCAAGAGTCTGCGTGAAGTGCTTCGCGGTTTGAATCGCCAGGAAAGAGCCAAGCTGACCAAGGAACTGTTGAGCATCAATGATCCCAAATTGACGTCGAAGCTGCTCAAGCTCAAGCAGGCGTCGGGTGAACTCTCCAAGCGTTTCACCCCCACGCAGCTCAAACACGGCACCACCACCCAGATCAAGGACGCCCTCAGCGCCGTGGTAGGGTTCGGCGGCAGCGCCTACTCTGGAAACGTCCATACCATCGCGATCGGGCTGTACGAGGAAGTAAAAGAATGGGCGAATTGATGACGCTCCGAGACTTTTTCAGGCATTACTTTCTGACGTTTCTGGGCGGCGTATTTGCGGCGTATTTTTCATTGGCGCTGGCCGTGGCGTTGGCATTCGTCACTTATTTTGATGACGCGCCCCTTGCTCAAGTGGGGCCCAGGATCATGCTGGCCGGGGCAGTGCTCACGCTGCTGACGGTGCACAGCAACTTTATGGTGCTACGGGGCAGGCCCCGTTGGGCATGGATGATGGTCGGTATCTACGCCGCCTGCCTGGTGTTTGTGCTGCCGATGATCCAATACGGGCCTCAGCGTGTTCTTTATGGGTTGGCGCTGGTTTTTCCACTGTTCGGGCTGCTGATACTCAACAGCAAGGGGCAGCGTGAGATGCGCGCCAAGCTTGTGGAAATTCGCCACCTGCGTCAGGCCCTCGGCGCCCGGCACAAGACCCGATGATTGGGTAGATTCACCACCTCCTTTCACGCGTTCGCCACAAATATGTGCGGCACTTGCACCATGGCGTCACCGCTGGCGCCGTTTTGGTGCTGTACTGCACCGGGTCTTACGATAAAGCGCAACGACCGCCGCTCTGGCATAAGTCTTGCGCACGTTGTGTTCATGCCCAGGCTCGCAGGAGGCCGCCGTGTCGATTCATGTCGCGTTGCACCATGTCACGCATTACCGCTACGACCGCGCGGTCGAACTCGGCCCGCAAATTGTGCGTTTGCGCCCGACGCCCCACAGCCGTACGCGGGTTCTGTCCTACGCGCTGAAAGTGCTGCCTGAGCAGCACTTCATCAATTGGCAGCAAGACCCCCAGGGCAATTACCTGGCGCGGTTGGTGTTTCCGGAGAAAACCGCTGAACTGCGCATCGAAGTCGACCTGGTCGCCGAGATGGCGGTGTTCAACCCGTTCGATTTTTTCCTTGAGCCCTACGCCGAAAAAATCCCCTTCAGCTACGCCGCCGATGAGCAGCGCGAGTTGGCGCCGTACCTGGAAACCTTGCCGCTGACGCCGAAGTTCGCCGCCTACCTGGCCGGCATCGACCGCACGCCATTGCCAGCGGTGGATTTCCTGGTGGGCCTCAACCAGCGTCTGGCCGCCGATATCGGCTACCTGATCCGCATGGAACCGGGCGTGCAAACCCCGGAATTCACCCTCGATAACGCCTCCGGCTCCTGCCGCGACTCCGCCTGGCTGCTGGTGCAGTTACTGCGCAACCTCGGCTTGGCGGCGCGGTTCGTGTCCGGCTACCTGATCCAGCTCACCGCCGACGTCAAGGCCCTCGACGGTCCCTCCGGCACCGAAGTGGACTTCACCGACCTGCACGCCTGGTGCGAAGTGTATTTGCCCGGCGCCGGCTGGATCGGCTTGGACGCCACCTCCGGGTTGTTCGCCGGCGAAGGGCATATCCCGTTGGCCTGTAGTCCCGATCCGTCCTCAGCGGCACCAATCAGTGGGCTGGTGGAACCATGCGAGTGCGAATTCACCCACGAAATGTCGGTGGAGCGGATCTGGGAGGCGCCTCGGGTTACCAAACCCTACACCGAGGAACAATGGCTGGCGATCCAGGCCCTGGGCCGGCAGATCGATGGCGACCTGCTCAAGCACGACGTGCGCCTGACCATGGGCGGCGAGCCGACCTTTGTCTCCATCGACGACCCCGACGGCGCCGAGTGGAACACCGCTGCGCTCGGGCCGGATAAGCGTCGCTTGTCCGCCGAGCTGTTCCAGCGTATGCGCGCGCATTATGCGCCCCAAGGCCTGGTGCACTTCGGGCAGGGTAAGTGGTACCCCGGCGAGCAATTGCCGCGTTGGTCGCTCAATTGCTACTGGCGCCGTGACGGCGTGCCGATCTGGCACAACAGCGCCTTGATCGCCGACGAGCAACAGGACTACGGCGCCGACGGCACCCTGGCCGGGCGTTTCCTGGCCAGCGTCGCCGAGCGCCTCAAACTGCCTGCGCGTTTTGTATTCCCGGCCTTTGAAGACAATTTCTACTACCTGTGGCGCGAAGGCGCGCTGCCGCAGAACGTTACCGCCCAAGACCCGCGCCTGAGCGACGATCTGGAGCGCGAGCGCCTGCGCAAAGTGTTCGCCCAAGGGCTGGATAAGGTCGTCGGTCAAGTGCTGCCATTGGCGCGCACGGCGGCCAATGACCGCTGGCAGAGTGGGCGTTGGTACCTGCGCGACAACCATTGCCGGCTGGTGCCGGGAGATTCGCCGCTGGGCTATCGCCTGCCGCTGGCCTCGCAACCTTGGGTGACGGCGGCCGAGTATCCGTTTGTGCATCCGACCGATCCTAACCAGGACCAGCCGGCACTGCCGGGCACCGCCCAACTGCAAAACCATGGCGAACCCGCACCCACCGATGGGCGTGTGCCAAAAATCGACGAGTCCGCCGATTGGCTGACCCGCACCGCCCTGTGCGCCGAGGCAAGGGAGGGGCGCCTCTATCTGTTCATGCCGCCCTTGGAGCGTGTCGAAGACTACCTGGAACTGGTGGCCGCCATCGAGGCGACGGCCGAAGAGCTGCATTGTCCGGTACTGCTGGAAGGGTACGAGCCGCCGGCCGATATGCGCCTGAGCAACTTTCGCGTGACGCCGGACCCCGGTGTCATCGAGGTCAACGTGCAGCCTTCCGCCACCTGGGATGAGTTGGTGGAGCGCACCGAATTCCTCTACGAAGAGGCGCGGCAGACCCGCCTCACCACCGAGAAATTCATGATCGACGGACGCCACACCGGCACCGGCGGTGGTAACCACTTCGTGCTCGGTGGCGCGACGCCCAAGGACTCGCCGTTCCTGCGCCGGCCCGATCTGCTGCGCAGCCTGATCAGCTATTGGCACAACCACCCGTCGCTGTCCTATTTGTTCTCCGGCCTGTTCATCGGCCCGACCTCCCAGGCGCCACGCGTGGATGAGGCGCGCAACGACGCCCTGTACGAACTGGAAATCGCCTTCGCGCAAATGCCCGAGCCCGGCGAAGAGTGCCCGCCCTGGTTGGTGGATCGCCTGCTGCGCAACCTGCTGATCGACGTGACCGGCAATACCCACCGCGCCGAATTCTGCATCGACAAACTCTACTCGCCGGACGGTGCCACCGGCCGTCTGGGCCTGCTGGAGCTGCGTGCATTTGAAATGCCGCCGCACGCGCGCATGAGCCTGACCCAGCAACTGTTGCTGCGTGCCTTGGTCGCGCGGTTCTGGCGCGAACCCTATGCACCGCCGAAACTGGCCCGCTGGGGCACCGAATTGCATGACCGCTTCCTGTTGCCGCACTTTATCGAGCAGGACTTCGCCGATGTGATCGCGGAGCTCAACGCCGCCGGCTACCCGCTGCGCGCCGAATGGTTTGCCGCGCACCTGGAGTTCCGTTTCCCCAAGGTCGGCGACTACGCCGTCAGCGGTATCGAACTGGAGCTGCGCCAAGCCCTGGAACCCTGGCATGTGCTGGGCGAGGAGGGCGCAGTGGGGGGCACGGTGCGTTATGTGGACTCGTCCCTCGAACGCCTTCAGGTCAAGTTGAGCGGGCTGCCGCCGCAGCGCTACCTGCTGACCTGCAACGGCATTCCGGTGCCGTTGCAACCGACCGGACGCGTCGGCGAGTTCGTCGCCGGCGTGCGCTACCGCGCCTGGCAACCCGCCAACTGTCTGCAACCGACCATCGCGGTGCACGCGCCATTGGTGTTCGATCTGCTGGACACCTGGATGCAACGCTCGTTGGGCGGCTGCCAGTATCATGTGGCCCATCCGGGCGGACGCAATTACGACAGCTTGCCGGTGAACGCCAATGAGGCGGAGAGCCGCAGAATGGCGCGGTTTTTCCGCTTGGGGCATAGTCCTGGCAAGTTGCCGGTGCCTGGCTTGACGATTAACGACGAATTACCAATGACCCTCGATTTACGGCGTCACCCCAATAAAAATGACTGAACACAGTTAAAAAATGTGGGAGCGGGCTTGCTCGCGAAAGCGCAGTGTCAGTCGATACA
>JAFHKH010000400.1 GCA_016937595.1 Pseudomonas cedrina subsp. fulgida
GAGCTGTTCAAGAGCGAAGATACGCCGCCGTCGGTCAATGAGTTGGGCAATGGTGTGGCGCCGGGCAGCCCGCTGCCGGCGGACGAGGCGGCGCCGATCGATCTCTTCTGATGATCGTTCCCACGCTCCGCGTGGGAATGCCTCTTTGGACGCTCTGCGTCCCGGGAACCGCGTGCACAGATGACGCGGAGCGTCACAGGATGCGTTTCCACGCAGAGCGTGGGAACGATCAAACATCAAATCGCCAGCCAACAAAAAGCCCCGACTCGCTAGAGCCGGGGCTTTTTTGTGGGTGCGCTACGCAGGCTTAGCCGTTGAACACATCATCCACGCTTTGCAGCGGGTAGTGCTTCGGATACGGCAGGGTCGCCACGCCCGTCTCGATGGCGGCTTTGGCCACGGCATCGGAGATGAGGGTGATCAGGCGCTTATCCATTGGCTTGGGAATGATGTACTCACGACCGAATTCCAGCTTGGCGCCGCCGTAGGCATCGCATACGTCCTGAGGCACCGGCAGCTTGGCCAGTTCACGCAGGGCGTTGGCGGCAGCGACTTTCATCTCTTCGTTGATGCGCTTGGCGCGAACGTCCAGGGCGCCACGGAAGATGAACGGGAAGCCCAGTACGTTGTTGACCTGGTTCGGGTAGTCCGAACGGCCAGTGGCCATGATCACGTCGTTGCGAGTGGCGTGAGCCAACTCCGGCGAGATTTCCGGGTCCGGGTTGGAGCAGGCGAACACGATCGGGTTGGCCGCCATGGACTTGAGGCCTTCGGCGCTCAGCAGGTTCGGGCCGGACAGGCCGACGAACACATCGGCACCGTCAAGGGCGTCAGCCAGGGTGCGCTTGGACGACGGGTGGGCAAACATCGCCTTGTACTGGTTCAGGTCGGTACGCTCGGACTGGATAACGCCCTTGCTGTCGACCATGTAGATGTTTTCCAGCTTGGCGCCCATGCTGACGATCAGCTTCATGCACGAGATGGCCGCGGCACCGGCACCCAGGCAGACGATCTTGGCGTCAGCCAGGGTCTTGCCGGCGATTTCCAGGGCGTTGATCATCCCGGCCGCGGTAACGATCGCGGTGCCGTGCTGGTCATCGTGGAATACCGGAATGTCGCATTGTTCGATCAGGGCCTTTTCGATCTCGAAGCACTCAGGTGCCTTGATGTCTTCCAGGTTGATGCCACCGAAGGTGATGGAAATGCGTTTGACCGTGTCGATGAAAGCCTGCGGGCTTTCGGAGTCGACTTCGATATCGAAAACGTCGATGCCGGCGAAGCGCTTGAACAGCACGCCTTTACCTTCCATGACCGGCTTGGAAGCCAATGGGCCGAGGTTACCCAGGCCCAGAATCGCGGTGCCATCGGAAATCACTGCAACCAGGTTGCCTTTGCCGGTGTACTTGTACGCCAGTTCGGGGTCGCGGGCGATTTCACGTACGGGCTCGGCAACACCAGGGCTATAGGCCAGCGACAGGTCGCGGGCGGTGGCAGTGGCCTTGGTGAGCTCTACACTCAGCTTTCCTGGACGAGGATGGGCATGATATTCGAGAGCGGCAGTTTTCAAATCAGACATATCGGCATTCCGCTTTTACTGTTGGTCGACGGACCGCCGAGGATACGCGTGTCGCAAAGTCCCCACAAGACTGGGCAGTCACGGGTGTCAAGGCCCCAGAGCGCCGTACTTTGGTCTAAGGCCACGGGATACAAGGGCTTAACTGTTCACAATCGAATAAAAAAATGTCTACAATTTTTTATCAATAAGTCGATTTGAGCATGCTGGGGTCGGTCAATGGGAGCAACCAACGCGCCTGATGGTTTTTGCGGTTGCCACGCTGGGCGCGGTCTTGCACCCACCCACGCGCCTCGATTGTGTTGCCTGGCAGACCATTGAGCAGTGCGGCGTCGAATTGGCGGATAAGTTCGGGGGAAATGCGTAATACCAGTGAGCCCTGCACTTGGATCCAGACCCCGCCTCGATTGCGCTCGATCTTGCTGACACGGCCGCTGACCAGGGCGAAGCCGGACTGCTTGAGCTGCGCCACGTCCTGCACCGGAGATTGCCGCCAGAGGCCCAACCGCGCGTGCCGGGCGCTGTTTTCAGCGGCCCGCTGGCAGGCGACGAGGTCGCCATTAGGCGCAACCCCCACCTGATAACCCAGGCCTTCGGCCAGCAGTTGCGCTTCGAGGTTCTCACCGTTGGCGGCGTAGAGATGGGCCAGGGTACGGCCGTAGTGGTCCTTGCTCTCGCGCCCCGGCACCAGGCCGACGCGACCCTCGCTGGCATCCACCAACGCTTGCAAACGCTGGCGGGCAGCGACGGCGTAAGGCTCGTCAGGACGCCTCGCTTGCCGGTTTCCGGGGCGTTGAGGCCGATCATCCGCACGCTGCGGCCGTCCTTGAGGCGCAGCGTGTCGCCGTCTACTACGCGCTGCACCTCGACGCGCGCCATCGACGCCGGCGCCGGGCAAAACACCTCGGCGTGGGCGGTCGTCAGCCAAATCCCGGGCATAAAAAAGGCGCCCGCAAGGGACGCCTTTTTCAACCGCCTGCAAAAGCCCATGAGGCTTTTGAGCCTTACTCTGCTGGAGTAGCAGCCTTCTTGCCGAAAGCACCAAAGCGATCTGCGAAGCGCTGTACACGGCCGCCGGTGTCCAGAGTTTTCTGCTTACCAGTGTAGAACGGGTGGCACTCGTTGCATACGTCAGTACCCAGTGGCTTGCACAGGTTCGAACGGGTTTCGAACTTGTTACCGCAGCTGCAGGTGACTTCGATGGTTTCGTACGCTGGATGGATATCGGCTTTCATGGCACTTCCTCGGGCTAGCGTGCCGCCACTCGACACTATTGTCGAATACCGCACGTAATTAGGCCGCGGATTCTACCAGACCTTTTTAAACGCGCAAGCGGCGGGGATGGCCCAAGACGTCCTTTCATCAGAAAATCCCGACTACCACACACCCCTTGTGGGAGCGGGCTTGCTCGCGAATGCAGTGTGTCAGTCGCCGGAAGTAGCGGCTGATCCACCGCATTCGCGAGCAAGCCCGCTCCCACACTAGATTTGCTTTACCTTGAAGACCGTATTGACAGTGCGAGACGCCTTCGGCTTTCGAAACACCAGCACATTCCCCCCCATCACCAGCACCAACCCCATCAACGCCGGTGCGGTCCACTGATAGCCTTCGACAAACGCCGACACATTCAACGCCACCACCGGAAACAGCACCGTGCAATACGCCGCCCGCTCCGGCCCCATTCGCCCCACCAAGGTCAGGTAAGCCGTAAACCCGATCACCGATCCCGGGATCACCAGGTACCCCAACGCGCCGACATACCGCGCGCTCCAGTCCATGTCGAACGGGATCCCACGCACCACGCAGTAGGCCGCAAGCATCAAGGCGCCATACGCCATGCCCCAGGCATTGGTGGTCAGAGGCCTGAGCCCCGCCTTTTGCTGCATGCTCGACAGCATATTGCCCGCCGAGAAACACAGTGTCCCCAACAAGGCCAAGCCCAGTCCCAGCAGCGTCTGCGGGCTAGCGGCATGCCCCACCAGTTCCGGCCAGAACAGCAAGCCCAAGCCCATCAAGCCCAGCCCGCCGCCCATCAGCACATTGCGCGCCACGCGCTGGCCGAAGAACACCCGGGCGTTCAGTGCGTTCCACAGCGTGGCGGTGGAAAACACCACCGCCACCAGACCACTGGGAATCCACTGGCTGGCCGTGAGAAAGCACATGAAATTGACGCAAAACAGGCACAACCCCTGGGCCACACAGATCAGATGCCCACGCCGATTCATCACCTGCAACGTGCGGCTGAGCAGCAACAATGCAAACAACACCAGTGCCGCCAGGGCGAAGCGATAGACGATCGACACCGCAATCGCCACCACGCCCAGTTGCCATTTGAGGGCAATCCAGGTGGTGCCCCAGATCAGCACGGTGAGTAAATACAGGGAAAGGTTCATAGCGGGCTCCATCGATTGAGCCCCAGTGTCGCGCCTGAGCCGTGTCGCGCTCTTGCACATTCTTGCGCTTTTGTCGGGCGAAGGGCGCACAGCGCCAAGCGCGGGGAGTAGGATGCAAAACGCCGGAGAGACGAACCATGCCTGATCTGCAATCGCTGCACGTGTTCCAAGCCCTTAACCGCTCGCCCCATGCACGCCTGGAAGCCTGTGCCGAGCTCGGTGACGGCCTGTCTGCGGCGTTGTGGAGCAACCACCATGACGCGCAGGATTACCAGGCCCCTGGCCATCACACCTTGTCCTGCTACATCGGCGGCGGCACCGGCACCTTTCGGCGTGACCAGCCGGGCGCCAAGGGCGGTCCCGACAAGTTGTGCATCCTGCCCGCCGAGCATCAGTCGGCCTGGGTGATCAACGGCAAGATCCGCCTGGCCCACGTGTATTTCAGCCCGGAGCAATTTGCCCTGGGCTGCGTCACCCTGCTCGACCGCGAACCGCGCACGCTGCAACTGCGCGAGAGCACCTTTCTGGAAGACGCCGGCCAGGCGCGGCGCTTTCACCAGTTGATCGCACTGGACTGGCACGAACCCGCCGAGCGCTTGCTGACCAGCAGCCTGGCCCATGAACTGCTCAGCCACACCCTGCTCAGCCAGGTCGGCGCCCGCGATGGGCTGCGCCTCAAAGGCGGGCTGGCGGCGTATCAGCGGCGGTTGTTGGTGGAGTATATCGAGCAGCATCTGGACGAGCCGATCAGCCTGGGCCGGCTGGCCGGACTGTGTGCGTTGTCGGAATACCATTTCGCCCGGATGTTCCGCCAGAGCTTCGGCCTGCCGCCTCATCAGTACTTGCTCGCGCGCCGATTGACGCGTGCCCGGACTCTGCTGCGCAACGGCGCCCTGCCCTTGGGAGAGATCGCCTTGTTATGCGGTTTTTCCAGCGCCAGCCACTTCACCCACCGCTTTCGCCAGGCCATGGGCGCACGCCCGGCGAATACCGCCAGGCGTTCTGCGCCTAGGTCATCAACCCCAGGGTTTTCGCCTTGGCCACCGCTTGGGTACGCCGCTCCACGCCTAACTTGCTGTGAATACGCCGCGCATGGGTCTTGACGGTGTGCAACGAGATGAATAGACGGTCGGCGATTTCCAGGTTGGAGTTGCCGAGGGCGATCAACTGCAGCACTTCCAGCTCGCGCTGGCTGAGGGGGTTGTCCAGTGTGCCCGGCGTCGACACCGCCGGTTCCATACCCAGCTCGCTCAACAGCGCCGGCGAACGCAGCCGCAGTTCCCGGATCGCCTGCTGTACCTGGCAACGTGCCGCCAGCTCCAGCCCGGTTTGCAGCGAGCGACGCGCCAGGCTGGGCTCGCCGACGTGCCAGGCGACTTCGCCCAGCACCAGGTGCAGTTCGGTTTGCAGGCAGAGCATGCCGCGCTGGCGAGTGGTTTCCAGCAGGGCGTTGAGCCGCGCCAGCGGCTGATCGGCACTGCCCAATTTCACCTCCGCCAGCACCAGCAGGTATTCCAGGCGCGGGATCAGCTCCAGGGTGGCCGGCGGCGCTTGCTTGGCCTGGGGCCCGCGAAAATGGCGAAGCACGCGGCGCATCGCTTGTGCGGTCAATTCGGCGCGGCCCTGTTGCAACCAGAAGTGAGCGCTGACCAGCAACAACACCGCGCGGTACACCGTGTCGGGCACCTGACGTTGCTGCATCAGCCGTTCGGCCTCGCGCAATTGCACAAACGCCTGGGCATAGTCGCCACGGTTGGCGGCCAGCAGGGCCAGGCCGAGAAACCCATAGAGCACGCGTTTGTCCTGGCTGTGCAGGCACATCTTCAAGCCGGTCTCGAAACACTCGGCGGCCAGGCTGTCTTGCCCCTGGCGCAACGCCAGATGCCCGCGCCGCAGCGCGATACGCCCAACCAATGGCCCGGCCTTGAGTTGCTGTTTGAGCAACATCGCCTGCACGTTTTCCAGCAGGCTCTGGGCCCGATAGGGCGCACCGCGCTGTTCCAGCAATTGCGCGTGATCCAGCTCGAGCAAGGCCTCCAGCAGCAACGAGCCATGGGCGCGGGCCAGGCACAAGGCTTCGCGGTTGAGGCTCTGGGCCACGTCCAGCTCACCGCGCAGCAAGGCTTGTTGAGTGAGCCCCGACAAACACATCAGGCGCGACGTCCAGGCACTGTCGGGCAAGGCTTGCAGCGCTTCGATGAAATGCTCGCGGGAACGCTCGGCATCGCCGTCCAAATGCAGCAGCCAACCCCACTGCGCCTGCCACCGCGCCAGCAGGTAGCGTTGTTGCGCCGCCGTCGGTTGCGGCGCGAACCGCGCAAGCTGATTGATGCATTGCGCGGCCTGCTCGAAACGCCCGGCAAACAGCAGCGCCGCCGTCACCAGCCCCACCAGTTGCGCCGAACCGAGCATCAATTCATCGCCATGCTCTTCATGCAGGCGCAGCAGCAGTACGGCATTCTGCTGGCGGAACAGGTCTTCAAAGCTGAAGTGCTGCAACAGGCTGACGGCCACCTCGTAGGCTTCGGCCAGCAGCGCCTGTTCAAACGCCGCCTGCCAGTCTTGCTCGACGGTGAACCATTGGCAGGCGCGCCGGTGCCAGGAGCGCTTGGCCGGCCAGGGCTCATCGCGCAGCAATTGCGCGAGCGGCGGGAAAACCTGCAGCCAGTCGGTGTCTTCCCACGACTGGATAAACGCGCCGAGCGCCTGTAGATCGCGCAGGTATTGGCCACCGTCGCCAGCGCCGAACAGGTGTTCGCATAAGCCCGGGTTGAAACGCGGCAGATGCGCCAGCACCCGCCACGCTTCGGCCAGCTCGGGCGTCAAGGTATTGAACAGCTCGTGTTGCAAGTAATCGAGCAAGGTCTTTTCCGGATGACCTTCCCCCAGCAATGCGATACGCACACCGGCGCACCAGCCGGCGCTGAACTGCAGGATGCCGTCGACGGATTGCCCTGGGGAATGCATGAGCAACTGCTGGATCTCGGCACGGTTGAATGCCAGGTCGGCGCCACACGCCAGCAGTTCGTCGTCGAGCAGCAACCGCGGCCAATTGCACAAGGGCCGACGCCGCGCGCCGAGCCACCAGGTCAACGCCGGACTGCTGGCGGTCAGCAGGCGATCGAGCAATGCATCGGTATCGGGTGTGGGCAAACGGCAGAAGTCATCGACGAACAACCACGCCGGAGCTTGCCAGCGAGCCAGGTCCGACAGCAGGGTTGTTTCATCGGTGAACGGCAGGCCGAGGGTCTGCGCCAGGCGCTGGCAAAAGTCGCTGGGGCCAAGGGCAACGCCATTGAGCGGCAACCAGTACACCTGGCAGCCCGCCGGCGCCTGCAAGGCGCACTCGGCCAGCAACGCACTCTTGCCGCTGCCGCCGGGCGCGCACAGCAACTTCACCCGCACCGGCGCCGCCAGCAACGGCTCGCTCAAGCGCGGGCGCAGCAGATGGTGGACGGACAGCCGAGGCATGAATCCAGGACGGTCCAGGCAGCGTGTCATGGCGGTCATTGCTGCATCCTGCGTTCTTATTGTTATGCAACCTGACCGCTACCCTAGTCCTGTGGTTGGCGTTTGTTGAAGAAAGATTCAGCACATTGATTGAAAGACATGCATAGAACCCAATGTGGAGTGCTTCTGCGATAGCGGTAGTGAATTCACTAGAGTCATCGCAGGCAAGCCAGCTCCCACAGGTGATTGCATTTCACATCAGGATCAGCGAACGCCTTCAGCCCTCAGTGCCGCCGGGGTGTAGTCCGCCGCCCTGGCATTGAAGCCGAACACGAAGCTGCTCTTCTCCTCGTTCTTCATGCCCAGCGCGAGGTAGCGACCGGCGATGATGTCGTACAGGGTTTCCACGGTGTAGGCCGGGGTCTGGTGGTTGTAGTAGAACTGCGCATGACCTTCGGCAACCCGCCATAATTGGCCACGGCCATCGTAGTGATCCACCAATGCCACCTGCCAGCTGTCTTCGTCGATGTACATGTGGCGCTTGGCGTAGATGTGCCGCTCGCTCGGCTTGACCGTGCCCACCACCTCCCACACGCGGTGCAGCTCATAGCGGGTCAGGTCCTGGTTGATGTGGCCGGCCTTGATGATGTCGTCGTACTTGAGCGTCGGCTGGTCGAGCTTGTAGCTGTTGTAGGGGATGTACATCTCTTTCTTGCCCACCAGCTTCCAGTCGTAGCGGTCCGGGGCGCCGGAGAACATGTCGAAGTTGTCGGAGGTGCGCAGGCCATCGGACGCGGTGCCCGGCCCGTCGTACGCCACCTGCGGCGCACGGCGTACGCGGCGCTGGCCGGCATTGTAGATCCACGCCAGGCGCGGCTCCTTCACCTGGTCGAGGGTTTCATGCACCAGCA
>JAFHKH010000401.1 GCA_016937595.1 Pseudomonas cedrina subsp. fulgida
ATTAGGGCAAGCCCGCTCGGCACAGAGGGGGGCTCGCCAACTCGTGAGAGTTGTGTCGATACCTGGGGCTATCGCGGGCAAGCCAGCTCTCACCGTGTGTTCAAGGCGCCAGCGGCAAGAAGCGGCGTTCGGCCAATGCGCGGCTGATCTCGCCGCGATGCACATCCACCAGGCTTTGTGCGCTTTCGGCCTTGGCCAGTAACGAGTAGTAACTCTCGCGGCGCTGTTCCTTGGTTTTCAGGTGGGCCATGGCGTATTCGAGCTTGGGCGTGTCCGCCTTGGGGTAGTGGAAATGGGCATACCACAGGGGAAAGCCACGCTTGTCGTTCACGGCGTATTCCTGGATGAAATCGCGTCGCTCCCCACGCATGGCGATGCGCTCGCCCAGCCTGGACAGCTGGATGTGGTCTTGCTCAAGCAGGAACGCCAGGTTCGCGCCGGTGGGGGGCAGTTCCAGGGTTCGCTGCAGGCGCAGCGCTTTGCCCATTGCGCTTAATCGAGTGAACGCGGCACGCAGCTGGTTGATCAGCGTCTGATCCTCTTGCGTGATGGGCTGACCCTCGGTTTGCCCCCGACTTGCGCGTTCATATTCGCCCGCCAGTACGTCAAAACGCGCGGCTTCGTGATCCAGGCTCTCCTGGATTTCGATGGGGAACCGAGACACCTTGGCGTAACCTTCTTCGCGCTTGATGATGCCGTCCAGGGCCTTGAGTTGCTTGCGTGCTTCGCCTTTGACGGCACTGAGGGCGCGGGTCTGGGGAGGCGCCGATGGTTGCGAGGGCCGCCTGACTTCGCGGACTTCGTCCCAGCCGCTTTCATGTTGGGAATAGGTCGCCAGCAAGTGGTCGTCCTGTTCGGAGCGTACCTCGACCACGTCAATCGGCAAGCTGCTGCCCGCCGGTTTGAGGTCGCCGATGAGGATGCCCTGCTTGCGCGTACGAATGACTTTTTTGGTGGGCTTGCCGCTGCTGATCAGCGCTCTTTTGGGCGGACGTTTCAGGGGGGCGGCTGGCGGCTTGATCTCGGCGGCCAGTTGCTGCAACACGTCCTGATACAGCGACTCCACCAATGCCTGGATACGTTGGAAGTAGTGCATGTCCAGGTGTTCAGCGTGGATCATCGCCATCCCTTGCAGGGCATCAAGCGCCTGGCCGTAATGCTCGAACAGGCTGTCAAGCACGGCCAGGCGGTCGGCCGGCGCCAAGTTGAGGCGGTTCAGCTCGCTGTGGGTACGCAGGTGCGTGGCAAGTGGGTCGAGGGCCAGGTCCAGGTCGCTGACGAAGTCGTGACGCCAGGTTTTGCGGCTCAGGTATTTCAAATTCTGCAATTGAAGGTATTTGAGGGCGAGGGCGCTGAGTTCATCCGGACGTTCGTGGGTTAAACGCTCGTAGGCTTGCCGGCCGGGGTCGCCGAGGTTGTAGAGTTCCAACAGATAACGATCCTTGAGTTCCAAGGCGTGCACCTGGCGCTCATTGATTTCACTCATCGCCCGCAGAAACTGGGTGTAGCGCGCAGGGTTGGCGAGTACCGCCGGCAACGCCTGACGGTAAGACGCGCTCAGGTCGGGGTATTCGGCGTACAGGGCCTGGCGATCCATATCGGCAACCACCACCGACTTGCGTGCGTTATTCACGGTGTTTTCCAGGAGCACCGCCGCCGTGCTGTCCGCCATGGGTATGCCAAGCTCGCGGCGTTCCTGCCGGCCGTTGAGCAGGCTTTGGAATATGGCCACTTGTTCTTGCAGGACGGCGTCAAAGTTCCTGCGCATGTTGGCGCGGGCCGCGGCGCTGTATTTGGGATCTGCCGCAGCACGGCTCATCAGTTGCTGCGCATTATCGGCCTTTTCCTGCAGGGCTTCCTGCTGGCTCTTGAGCGTGACAAGGCGGCCTTGGCGCATTTCCTGGCGGGGGCTGAGGAAGTTGGCCTGTTCCTCCTCCAGTTGCCGTTTACGCAAGGCCTTGCGTTCGCGTTCGGCGGCAATCCGCTTGGGTGGCATGCCGCCGCGCAGGCGCAGGCGCAAGTCCAATGACCAGTTGCCCGTGGCATCCGCTTGTAAATAAGGACCGCTAAGTGTGCTGTCGAAGGGGTGGATGATCAACGCCGACCCATCTGCTTGCGGACGCACGCTGTACCAATGCGCGTCGACCCGCGCGTACCAGTCGCGGTAGTACGGGAAGAGGCCCCGGCGGGGACCGGTGGACACGGCGCCGGACAAGTCCTTTGGCCTGGGGACCCGGAACTGCGCCAGACGCGCTTGCTGGCCGGGGGTGAGGCGGTTGCGCGCGCTGGCAAAACTGAAGTCGAACACAGTATTGGCCAACCCAGGCCCGCCACCGCCCAGCAGGACCGCGCCCTGTTGCACGCGAGGCGCGGGTGGTTCGGGCCATTGATCGGCGAGCCGGCGCGACAAGGGCGAACGCAGCGCCCGCCATTGGGTGTCGGCTGGCACGGGGTGTGACAGCAATTGGGTCGAGGGTGCGAGTTCGAACATCAACATGCCGACGTTCAGCAGCAGGTCGGCCCAGGCCAGCTCCCGCGCCGTCGGGTCATCGCTGGCAAGGCCAGGGATGTCGCGGCTGGCGGCGGTCATCAGGCTGAGCAACCAGCCGGCCGCCATCAGCGGGCCGCGCGCCAACGGCAGCAGCAAGCTGTTGAACAGCAGGCCGGCGCCCTCAAGGAACACGGCCCAACGGCTTTCGGCATTGGACACCGACTCGCGCTCCGCCTGGTCGACCAGTGCCCGTGCGTTGGCGCCGTACAGGTACGCCATCAGTTGGCCGTTGGCCAGGCATTGCAGCAATTCGTCGCTGGCGCCGTCGCTGCCCCAGGGTCGCCGGCTGCGGGATCTCGGGCCGTTCAACTCATC
>JAFHKH010000402.1 GCA_016937595.1 Pseudomonas cedrina subsp. fulgida
GGCTGACGGTTGAGCAGGATCCTTTAGGCGCTGTCACGGCGTATCAATACGACGAAGTCGGCCGCTTGGTGGCGTTGTTTCCGGGAGATGACGAGCCGACAACCTACGAGCATGACAACGGTTTCGTACGGGTGGTGCGGCGTGGTGAGGCGGTCTGGAAATACGAGCGTAACGATCAGGGTGACGTTACGCGTAGGACCGATCCTGACGGCAACACTACCGACTACAGCTACAACAAATACGGCCAACTGGTTGGGGTTTGGTATCCCGATCACAGCTGTCACCGGCTGATTTGGAATTCGCGCGGCCAGTTGCTTGAAGAGCAGCTGCCAAATGGCGGAACCAAGCGCTATCGCTATGACGAACTTGGACGGCAGGTTGCGCGCGAAGATGAACATGGCGCGCTGACGCAGTATCAGTGGGATGCCGCAGGCCGCTTACTGAAACTGACTCAACCCGGCGGCGCCACGCGGGAATACAGCTACAACGCCTATGGAAAAATCACCGCCGAACGCGATGAACTCGACCACGTCACCCGCTACGAATACGCCGACGGCCTGCACCTGATCAGCCGCCGCATCAATGCTGACGGCAGCCAGGTCAATTACCGCTACGACAACGCCCGGTTGCTGCTGACCGAAATCGAAAACGAATCAGGCGAAACCTACAAGCTCGACTACCACAACAATGGCCTGATCCAACAGGAAATCGGCTTTGACGGAAAACGCACCGCCTACGTTTACGACCTAAACGGCAACCTCCAGGAAAAAACCGAACACGGCGACGACGGCAGTCAGCTAATCACCCGCTACGA
>JAFHKH010000403.1 GCA_016937595.1 Pseudomonas cedrina subsp. fulgida
GCTGACGGTTGAGCAGGACGCGCTCGGGGCGATCACGGCGTATCAGTACGATGAAGCCGGGCGTTTGGTGGCGTTGTTTCCGGGAGATGACGAGCCGACAACCTACGAGCATGACAACGGGTTCGTACGGGTGGTGCGGCGTGGTGAGGCAATCTGGAAATACGAGCGTAACGATCAGGGTGACGTTACGCGTAGGACCGATCCTGACGGCAACACTACCGACTACAGCTACAACAAATACGGCCAACTGGTTGGGGTTTGGTATCCGGATCACAGCTGTCATCGCTTGGTGTGGAATGCGCGCGGCCAGTTGCTGGAAGAGCAGCTGCCAAATGGCGGAACCAAGCGCTATCGCTATGACGACCTCGGGCGAAAAATCAGCCAGGAAGACGAGTACGGCGCGCTCACACAATTTGAGTGGAACGGCGTCGGGCGGCTAGTCAAAATCGTCCTGCCGAGCGGCGATACACGTAAATATACCTACAACGCTTACGGAAAAATCACCGCCGAACGCGATGAACTCGGCCACGTCACCCGCTACGAATACGCCGACGGCCTGCACCTGATCAGCCGCCGCATCAACGCCGATGGCAGCCAAGTCAACTACCGCTACGACAACGCCCGGTTATTGCTGACCGAGATCGAAAACGAATCAGGCGAAACCTACAAGCTCGACTACCACAGCAATGGCCTGATCCAACAGGAAATCGGCTTTGACGGAAAGCGCACCGCCTACGTCTACGACCTCAACGGCAACCTCCAGGAAAAAACCGAACACGGCGACGACGGCAGCCAGCTAATCACCCGCTACGAGCGCGACTACGCCGGACGCCTCGTCAGAAAAACCCTGCCTGACGGCAACATCATCGATTACGCCTACGACCGCCAAGGCAATCTCCTCAGCGTCGACGACGGCCATTGGTTTTTAGCCTACGAATACGACCCACAAAACCGCCTCACCGCCGAACACCAGGACTGGGGCACCCTGCGTTACGGCTACGACGCCTGTGGTCAGCTCCAAAAGCTGCGCCTGCCCGACAACAACCGCCTCACCTTCAATCATGACAAGGGCGGCCACCTTGCCAGCGTCGAACTGAATGGCGAAATACTCACATCTCATCTGTTCAAAGCTG
>JAFHKH010000404.1 GCA_016937595.1 Pseudomonas cedrina subsp. fulgida
GGGTTTCGCGGCGCTTGGCAGCAGCAGGTTTGGCAGCCGCTTTAGCGGCAACCGGTTTGTCGGCCGCTTGGCAGCTGCGGTTTTCGCCGCAGGTTTGGCGGCAGCTTTGGCCGGCGCCTTGGCAGGCAGGCTTCGGCGGCCGTTTGGGCGGCGGCTTTTACTTACCGCAGGCTTGGCGGCGGTTTTCGCTGCGGGCTTGGCCGCCGCGGTTTTAGCCACTGGCTTGGCGGCAGGTTTGGCGGCGGCCGCTTTTACTGGAGCCGCTTTCGCGCCGGTCAGTTTTTCGATCTGCCGGGTCAGGGTATCGACCTTGCTGTGCAGCGCTTTCAGCTCTGCCTTGCTCGGCACGCCCAGTCGCGAAATGGCACTGTTGAGGCGTTTGTCGAAAGTTTCTTCCAACTTGCCCCACGTGTCGGAAATGCTCGACTTGGCGGAACCAGCAGTGGCCTTGGCCGCATCAACTTTTTTACCCACTGTGGTTTTGGTCAACTTCTCGGCCTTCTCGCCGTCCTTGACCAAAGTCTCGAAGTATTTGCCACCGTCACTGCTAACCTTCGAGTACACGCCTAAACCAGCAAGCCAGATCTTGCGGGAATATTTTTCAACTTCCCCGACCCACGAGCTGCCTTCTTTCTGAGTAGTCTTTTTAACAGCCATCCGGATGTCTCCTTAGTGTTTACGCGCGACACGTTCTAGCAATGTCGTCAGCTCTTCGAGCTTAGCAGAGAGTGTCTCAACGTCATGTCTAGACGCAATGCCGATTCGATTCAAGGCACTTGCAACACGAGTATCAAAAGCTTTTTCAACTTTATCCAGCTGAACTTCTACCAGACCTTTGAGGGTTGAGACATTACTCTTTACTTGGTCCATCTGACTGTTGGCGGCCTCAAGTTGTTCAACGGCAACTTTTTTGCCTTTGCTTTCAATATGTTGACCGGCCTTAACCAGCTCTTTGAAGTACTCTGCGCCCTCACTTCCAACCTTGGCGTAGGCGCCCAGTCCTGCCAGCCAGATCCTGCGGGTGTAGGATTTAACCTCGCTTGGGGCAGGGCTGCGGGCGTCGATTTTTTTCTTCAGGATAACGTTGGCCATGGTTCGCCTCACACAAGATAGGGGGGAGGAACGGCCCACAGGAGTTGAGGGCTTGGGCACAACGTAGGAGGAATAATTAGAATCGGCACCCTAACAACAGGTTGATCAAGCCAACGCCTTGTCCAAGGCTTTCTCGATTTCGGCTTTGATGGTGCCACTCATGGCCGACATCAACAGCCCCAGTTCCACATCGATACGCAAGGAATCATCGGCGACTAATACACTGCCTTTAACCCCCGAACGCCTGAGGTTCAACGTATCACCGGACCACGACGACTCCAGGCCATAGCGCTCCTGAAGTTTGCTCGCCAACTGTTCGGCCTTTGCCCGTGCGGCTTCTTTACCCAGGTTATGTGCGCGCTCAACCGTAATACGGGCCATTGCCATGACTCCTCTTTATAGCCAGTGGTAAAACCTTCCGTGCGGCAAAAGGTCTGTGTGATGACCTATCTTACCTGCAGCCTTGCCAAGACAAAGCAGGCCTTGGGGATTATCATGTGCCGCATTCTCTTTTGGTGACAGCGATATGACTGATCAGCGCAAAGGCAGCGATGCCGAACCCACCACTCACTTCGGCTTCAAGAACGTACCGGAAAGCCAAAAAGCGGAAAAAGTCGCTGAGGTGTTCCACTCCGTAGCCGCCAAGTACGACCTGATGAACGATGTGCTGTCGGGCGGCATGCACCGCCTGTGGAAGCGCTTCACCATCGAGTTGTCCGGCGTGCGCACCGGCAATCGCGTGCTGGACATCGCCGGCGGCACGGGCGATCTGGCCGCCAAATTCTCCAAGCTTGTCGGCCCGACCGGCCAAGTGGTATTGGCGGACATCAACGGTTCGATGCTCAAGGTCGGCCGCGACCGCCTGCTGGATAAAGGCGTGGCCGGCAATATCGAATTCGTCCAGGCCGATGCGGAAAAACTGCCGTTCCCCGACAACCATTTCGACTGCGTGACCATCGCCTTCGGCCTGCGCAACGTCACCCACAAGGAAGACGCGATCCGCTCGATGCTGCGCGTGCTCAAGCCCGGCGGCCGCTTGCTGGTGCTGGAGTTCTCCAAGCCGACCAACGCGCTGATGTCCAAGGTCTACGACACCTACTCGTTCGCCTTCATGCCGTTGATGGGCAAGCTGATCACCAATGATGCCGAAAGCTATCGCTACCTGGCCGAATCGATCCGCATGCACCCCGACCAGGAAACCCTCAAGTCGATGATGGTAGAAGCCGGCTTCGACCGTGTGACCTATCACAACATGACCTCGGGTATCGTCGCCCTGCACCGCGGCATCAAGCCCTGATGTTGCTCAAGGGCCTTCTCGCCAGCGTCGAACACGGCCTCAACCGTGTGCTGCGCCTGGACAGCACCGCCCTGGCGCGGCTTGCGCACCTCAACGGTAAAATCATCGCCGTCGACTGCCGCAGCCCCGCGTTGCAGCTGTTTATCCTGCCCAGCGATGAAGGCCTGACGCTGCGACCCAATGGGCCGCCGACGCCGACTGCACGCTGCGTGCGCCGGCATTGAGCCTGCTGCACCTGGCCTTGAGCCGCAACAAGACCGCCATCCTGCACAGCAGCGAAGTGGAGCTGGAAGGCGACAGCGCGGTGCTGATGGACCTGGCGGCGGTACTGCAAGACCTGGAACTGGATTGGGAATACGAGCTGTCGCGCTGGATCGGCCCGGTGGCCACCCAATTGCTCGGCGGGCACCTGCGCAGTCGTTCGCGCTGGTACCAGCAGGGGTTCGCCAGCCTCAACCAGAACCTTGCCGAATACCTGAGCGAAGAATCGCGCACCCTGGTCGGAGAACGGGAAGCGCAAGCGCGCTTTCGTGAACTCGACAAGGCCAAAATCGACCTGGAACGCCTTGAGGCACGCATCGAGCGCCTGAGCCGTTCCCTTGATCCAAGCGATAACGCATGAAGCTGCTCGCCGTCCGCCGTTTGTTTCGTATCCAGCGCGTCGTAATCCGCTACCGCCTCGATGACTTGCTGTTCGCCCTGCCCCTGCCGTGGTTCCTGCTCTCGGTACGTTATGTGCTGCCGTGGCGCTGGTTCCCGCGCAGGAAATCGGAACTGAGCCGGGGCGCACGCTTGCGCCTGGCGTTGCAGGACCTGGGACCGATCTTTATCAAGTTCGGCCAGATTCTTTCGACGCGACGCGACCTGCTCCCGGAAGACATCGCCGACGAACTGATGCTGTTGCAAGACCGTGTGCCGCCTTTCGATTCAAAGCAGTCGATGGCACTGATCGAAGCACAGTTGGGCAAAAAGATCAGCGAAGTGTTCAGCCGCTTCGATGTCGAGCCCTTGGCCTCGGCTTCCGTGGCGCAAGTGCACGCCGCGCAGCTCAAGACCGGCGAAGAAGTGGTGGTGAAGGTGATCCGCCCAGGGCTCAAGCCGATCATCGGCCAGGACCTGGCGTGGCTGTTCATCCTGGCCCGCGCCGCCGAACGGTTCTCGGCCGATGCGCGCCTGCTGCACCCGGTGGACGTGGTCGCCGACTACGAAAAAACCATCTACGACGAACTCGACCTGCTGCGCGAAGCCGCCAACGCCAGCCAGCTCAAGCGCAACTTCGAAGGTTCGCAACTGCTGTACGTGCCGCAAGTGTATTGGGACTGGTGCCGCCCCAAGGTACTGGTGATGGAGCGCATCTACGGGGTGCAGGTCACCGACCTGGCGACCCTGGCCGATCAGCGCACCGACATGAAGATGCTCGCCGAGCGTGGCGTGGAGATCTTCTTCACCCAGGTGTTCCGTGACAGCTTCTTCCACGCCGACATGCACCCGGGCAACATTTTCGTCAGCACCGTCAACCCGTGGAGCCCGCAGTACATTGCGATCGACTGCGGCATCGTCGCAGCCTCACCCCGGAAGACCAGGACTACCTGGCGCGCAACCTGTTCGCCTTCTTCAAGCGTGACTATCGTCGCGTGGCGCAGTTGCACATCGATTCGGGTTGGGTGCCGGCCGAAACCAAGCTCAATGAGTTCGAAGCGGCGATCCGCACTGTGTGCGAGCCGATCTTTGAAAAACCGTTAAAAGATATTTCCTTCGGCCAGGTGCTGATGCGCCTCTTCCAGACCGCACGGCGCTTCAACATGGAAGTGCAGCCGCAGCTGGTACTGTTGCAAAAAACCCTGCTGAACATCGAGGGCCTGGGCCGTCAGTTGTACCCGGACCTTGACCTGTGGAACACCGCCCAGCCGTTCCTGGAACGCTGGATGCGCGAGCGGATGAGCCCGAAGACCATGCTCGGCAACCTGCACAGCCAGATGGAGCAACTGCCGCACCTGGCCAATATGACCCGCGACTTGCTGGAGCGTATGTCGCAGCCCCATGCCAAGGACCCGGAGCCACCGTGGCGCAAGCGCAAGGACGACTGGTTCCTGCGCTTGCTGGGTGGGGCACACCTGGTCGGGGGTGTGATGCTGGCGATTGGCGGCCCGTTGAATCAATTGGGACACTGGCCGGCCGGCATCATGGTTGCCGTGGGTGTTTATCTGATCGTGCGTCGATAGCCAATCCGGTTATACACTGTCGCAAATTGCCGGAGCCGAACATGAAAGACTGGCTGGACGAAATCAAATGGGACAGTGACGGCCTGGTGCCGGCCATTGCCCAGGACTACAAGACCGGGCGCGTGCTGATGATGGCCTGGATGAACCGCGAGGCCCTGAGCCTCACCGCCGCTGAGCAGCGCGCCATTTACTGGTCACGTTCGCGTGGCAAACTGTGGCGCAAGGGCGAAGAGTCCGGGCATGTGCAGACCCTGCACGAGCTGCGCCTGGACTGCGACGCTGACGTGGTGATCCTCAAGGTCGAGCAGATCGGCGGCATCGCCTGCCACACCGGCCGTCACAGCTGCTTCTATCGCGTGTTCGAGAACGGCGAGTGGAAGGTTGTGGAGCCGGTGCTCAAGGACCCGCACGCCATTTATTCGGCAGGACACTGACCATGAGCGACACCCTCAACCGCGTGGCCCAGGTGCTGGAAGAGCGCAAAGGCGCGGACGCCGACAGCTCCTACGTCGCCAGCCTGTACCACAAGGGCTTGAACAAGATCCTGGAAAAACTCGGCGAAGAATCCGTCGAGACCATCATCGCCGCCAAGGACGCGCAAATCAGCGGCGACTGCAGCGATGTGATCTACGAAACCGCCGACCTGTGGTTCCACAGCCTGGTCATGCTCGCCCAACTGGGGCAGCATCCGCAGGCCGTGCTGGATGAACTGGACCGTCGCTTCGGCTTGTCCGGGCATGCCGAGAAGGCTTCGCGCCCGTCCGCTTGAATAACTAAGACTAGAGGATTTGCAGCATGGGCATTTTTGACTGGAAACACTGGATCGTCATTCTGGTGGTGGTGGTACTGGTATTCGGCACCAAGAAACTCAAGAACCTGGGCACCGACGTCGGCG
>JAFHKH010000405.1 GCA_016937595.1 Pseudomonas cedrina subsp. fulgida
AGCCCGCTCCCACAGGGGACCGCGTTGAGCCGCGGACAATGAGTTGTGGCAGGAAATCCAGGGTGCGCGTCGGCTCGGTATCGCCGCGCAAGCGCTTGAGCAGGCAATCAAACGCCGTCGCGCCAATCGCCTCGGTGGGTTGGGCGAGGGCGGTGATGCCGCTGCCCACCAACGGGTACCAGTCCAGATCATCCAGGGCAATCAGGCCGACGTCATCGAACAGGTTGCAGCCCAGGTGCTTCAGCGCACGGGTGCACGCCAGCGCGGCGATACCGTTGGCGCAGAACAACGCGCTGGGGCCGGGTTTGGCGAGAAAGTCTGCCAGGCGGTCTTCCAATGCCGCGTCCAATTCCAGCACCGTACCGGTCAACGCCGGACGCCTGGCGATTTCGGCCTTGAAGCTCTCCAGGCGTTCCAACCGCGAACTGGTGCCATCGGGGGCCTCGCTCACCAGCAGCACATCGCGGTAACCCTGTTGCTCCAGGTGCTCCACCGCCATGCGCACCGCCGCCGGGTTATCCAGGCCGACCAGGTCGCTGTGCAGCGGTTCGACCTTGCGGTCCACCAGCACCAGGGGCATCTCCCGTTGCAGTTCCAGCAGTTGATCGAGGTGATGGCCGAGGGTATTCACGATCAACCCTTCGATGTTGTACGAGCGCAGCGCCGCCAGGTGTTGGCGCTCCTGTTCGTCATCGCGGTCGGTGTTGCACACCACCAGGCTATAGCCGTGCTGACGGCAAGCGGTTTCGACACCGTGCATCACGGCAATGGAATAGGGGTTGCGGATATCGGCCACCAGCATGCCGATCAGGCGCGTGCGCCCGCGCTTGAGGCCACGGGCCATCTGGTTGGGGCGATAGCCGAGTTGTTCAATGGCTTGCTCGATGCGCAGGGCGATGGCATCGGAGAGCAGCGCACGATCGTCGCCGATGAAACGCGACACGCTGGCCTTGGACACACCGGCGCGCTGGGCGACGTCGAGCATGGTCACGCGGCTGCGCTGGGCGGCGGAAAAGTTGTTCACGGCGATCGACCTTGTCGTTTTATTGGAATCACTGAAACCGGTTTCAGGAGACCATCAAATGAGGAAAGTCGTCAAGCTCTTGTAGGACAAAGTCAGATAGCCGGTGCGTCAAATCACCACACTCAGCCAGGTCGCCACCCACAGCAACAGCGCCATGCCCCGGTTGAAGCGCTGCATGGCCTTGGCTGAACGAAATACACGCGCCGATCCGATGCCCATTAACGCCCATGTACCCAGGCAGGGCAGGGATATCAGGAAAAACACCAGGGACAGGGCCACCACCTGGCTCTGGCGCTCCTCACCATTGCCGGCAAACACGCTCACTACCGCGAGGGCCATCATCCAGGTTTTCGGGTTGATCAATTGCAGGCTGGCGGCGCCGATGAGGCCCAGGGGCTTTTCGGTTGCATCCACTTCGATGGCTTGGGCGGGCGCGCTGAAGATCTGCCAGGCCAGGTAGCTGAGCCAGGCGACGCCGATCCATTGCATGGCCGTTTGTACCTTGGGCAAATGGACCAGAGACTGGCCGAATCCGCTGCCCACCAGCAACACAAGGCCCGCCGCACCCGCGCAGGCGCCGAAAATGATCGGCAGGGCGGCTTTCAACCCGTAGCGCGCGCTGTTGCTCAGCACCAGAATGTTGGTGGGGCCGGGTGTGATAGACGCAACAAAGGCGAACAACATAAAGGGCAACATGGCAGGGACTCCAAAGAACAATCGATGGCGTCGATCTTCACAAGCCTGCGTGTCACCTGTCTGGAAGATTTGAGCAACGCTTGCGATAGGCGGCGGGCGTGAGGCCGTAGGCCCGTACGAACCAGCGGCCCAGATGGCTCTGGTCGGCAAAGCCCAGGGCAATCGCGACATCCGCCGGTTGCTCGCCCTTGGCCAGTAAATGCCGGGCGCGAGCCAGGCGCAATTGCACCAGGTAGGCATGGGGCGGCAGGCCGAACGCGCTCTTGAACGCGCGGGTCAGGCGGAAGCGGTCGACGCCGCAGGCCAGGGCCAGTTCGTCCATGCCTAGATCGATGTGCAGATGCGCATGCAGGTATTCCCGCGCCCTGTGCGCCACCAGCGGCAATCGCGGATCGTCGCGGTAGCGGGTGCGCCAGTGGAGTTGGCCGGTGAGGCTCTCCAGCAACTGGTCCATGGCGCGTTGCCGCACGATGCGCAACTCGCCGCTGTGCAGGGTCTGGAACGCCTGGCTGGTGGCCAGGGCCAGGCGTGGGTCGCTGCTCAAGGTGCGGGCGAAACTCAACTGGCTACCCTGCGGCGCCTCTTCGAACACTGCGCTCACTTCCCGCATCAACCAATGCGGGTCGAGGTAGAGCATGTGGTAGGTGAAGCCGTCGGCGGTGGGGGCGTCGCCGTCGTGCAGCTCGCCGGGTTCGACCAGGAACACCTGGCCGGGCACGCTGTTATGGCGGGTGCGCCGGCAATTGAATTGCTGCACACCTTGCTCGGTGACGCCGATCAGGTAACTGTCGTGCCAGTGCGGGTCGTAGGCGTGGCCTTCAAAATGCGCGCGCAGCGTCTCGATGCCGGTGTCGGCGTCCTGGGACAGGTCGATCCAGTTGTGCGCGGCCATAAAACACCGAGGCAGAATACGTGAGTCCATTAAGGCCCACTGATTAATCCAGGTCTAGAAGGTTTGTGCAGCGTCAGCCGAACAGCCCGGCGGCGATATTGATCGAGAACCCGAGGATCGCCGTATTGAACAGAAAGCCGATCAGCGACTGCGCCAGGACGACCTTGCGCATACCCCGGGTAGCAACACCCACATCGGAGGTCTGCACCGCCACACCGATGGTGAAGGAAAAGTACAGGAAATCCCAGTAATTGGGGGTCAGCAACCCTTCGGCGAAGCGCAGCGCCGGTTCCTTGCCGTTCCACGTGTAATACAGGCGCGCGTAGTGCACGCTGAAAATCACCCCGATCAGCAACCACGAGCCGATCACCGTCAACCCGGTAAAACCGTAGTGCAGCAGGCGTTCGGAGGAGGCCAGGTCCTTGCTGCCCGCCAGTTCGAAGGTGATGGTGGCCAGGCTGGCGAGGGCGGCGATGCATACCGTGAACAGCACCAGCCCGGCGTTTTCATCCTCGACCTCGGCGATGCGCTTCACGTCGTCGGCCTTGGCGCGGCGGGTCAGCCACAGCATCAGCACCAGGTAGGTCCAGACGCCGGCGTTCCAACCGAACAGGATTTTGCTGGCCAGCGTATCGGCGGGTGCCAGGATGCCCACGGCGATACCAAGCACGGCGGCGGCGGAGAGGCGAGGGTGGGTGCGGGCGAGGAAGGGCATGGAGGCTCACTGCTGGCTAAAGGTAAGCAGACTGTACCCGATCATGAATACCATAAATAACCCGTGTGGGAGCT
>JAFHKH010000406.1 GCA_016937595.1 Pseudomonas cedrina subsp. fulgida
CCTGGCCGACCATCGGCGCCGGCGTGCCCAGCCAGTTGCTCAGCCGCCGGCCCGATATCGCCAAGGCCGAGGCGCAACTGGCGGCCGCGCAGGCCGACGTCACCGTGGCGCGGGCGGCCATGCTGCCCGCCATTACCCTCGGCGCAACCCTGGGTTCCGACGCCTACAAGATCGCGGATGTCTTGCGCAGCCCGTACTACACGCTGACCGCCGGCCTGGTCGGCCCCCTCTTCAACAACGGTCGTTTAAGCGCCGAACGCGATAAAGCCCGCGCACGCCAGGATGAGCTGCTGCAAACCTATCGCGGCGCGATCATCAACGGCTTTGCCGATGTGGAAAAAGCCCTCAGCAGCATGACCCGCCTCGACGAGCAGCGCCAATGGCAAACGGAAGAACTGCAACAGGCCCAGCGCGCTTTCCAGATCGCCGAAAGCCGCTACCAAGCGGGCGCCGCCGACCTGCTCACGGTGCTGGAGACCCAACGCACCCTGTACGCGGCCCAGGACCAGAACGTGCAACTGCGGCTGTCACGCCTGCAGGCGAGCATCGCACTGTACAAGGCGCTGGGTGGCGGTTGGCAGACACAGATCCGATAAACAAAACTCCAGTTTCGTACATTAGCTGTCTTCTCAGCCTACATTCTTCGAACAAAGGTCCTTGGTAAAAAAGCCGCTCTCACCCGGCCGCCCAGGACCTCTCGATGACTGTTGCAAAATACCTGACGTGCGCCCTCCTCTGGGTCACGGCAAGCGCAGCTCAACCGCTGATCCCGCCTACGGCCATCGACTGGCTGCTGGACTGCCCCTGCCCGGTGCGGAGCGCCTGGACCCCGACGTGCTGCAACGCACCCAATGCGGCACCGTGACCGTGCCCCGCAACCATGCCGCGCCCCGACAAGGCCGCCTGCGCCTGTACCTGACCCGCGTCGGCGCCCGTGACCCGCTGAACCGCGAAGGCGTGGTATTTGTCCTGCCCGGCGACGCGGCCAAAAAGAACCAGGGCGGCACTTTTGTCATTCAGTTGGCCAGTCTCTGGGGCGCCTACTCCAACCCGGCCTATCGCACGCTGGTCAACCGTTACGACGTGATCGAACTGAGCCCCCGCGACCTCAGCAACGAAAACGGCATCGAGCAGGCCGCCCAGGACATGGAGTACGTCCGTACCCAACTCGGCGACGCGCAACTGCTCTACCTGGGTAACGCCGACGCCGCCCGCCTGGGCAGCCACTACGCGGCGCTGTTCCCGGAGCGGGTTGCGCGCATGGTGCTGGTCAACGCGCAACACGCTGAAACAGCGGCTCCCGCAGTGGAACAACTGCGCCTGAAAGCGCCGGGCAAACAGGACGCCAACGCCTGTATCAACCGCTGGACCGGTGACTTCCTGGTGTTCGGCAAGCAACCACCGCCGTCCACACGCTGCCTTGATCCGGGCAACGGGGAGTCTCCCCGTTTGCGACCTCTTGCCGCTGAAAACGACGCCCGACGTTGACGCTGCTCCGCGATCGTTATTAAGTGCTATTTATCCGCATTAATACGATAAATCGAAACCATGCTAAGCCGCCCGTTGCGACGTAAACGCCAGAAGCTGTCCGATGTGATCGTCGAGTCGGTCAAGCGCTCCATCGTCACCGACGCATTGAAGCCCGGCGACCGCCTGCCCACCGAACGCGAGCTGATGGAAAGCTTCCAGTGCTCCAAAGGCTCGGCCCGCGAAGCGCTCAAGGCGCTGGAAGTGGAAGGTCTGGTGAGCACGCGCACCGGGCCCAGCGGCGGCGCCTACCTGAACCAGGCCGGCACCGAGCCGGCCAGCCGCGCGTTGCGCAACTACCTGCACTTCCAGCATCTGGACGGCGAACAGGTGTACCAATTGCGCAAAGTCATTGAAGTGGAACTGGCGGTGTCGGTGCTCGGACGCCTGAGCGAAGCCGACTACCAGGCCTTGCAAGACAACGTGGACTTTTGCAGCGCACCGGAAGACAGCGAGGCCGGCCAGCGTGAGCAGCGCCTGGCGGAACTGGAGTTCCACAACCTGCTGGCCAAGGCCTGTCCCAACCCGCTGCTGAGTTTCATGGCGCAGTTTCTCAACGACCTGCTGCGCGACCTGGTGGTGCTGAAGAAAGCCTACAAGCCCAAGCGCAAGCAGTTCGACGCGGCCAACCTCGACTACCACAAGCAACTGCTGATCGCGTTTCGGGCCGGGGACGAAAGCGCGGTGCGCAGCTTGATGCATGAGCATATGTGCGATGCCGAACACCATATGACCGCGCTGGAAGGCCAGGTCAGCCCGCACTTTTTGCTGGAGTTCGATCACCGTCCCTGAAAACACCAGCGCTCCCCCTGTGGGAGCGGGCTTGCTCGCGAATACGGTGTATCAGCCCCCGGATGCATTGCTGACCCACCGCATTCGCGAGCAAGTCCGCTCCCACAGTTTGACCCGGTTCCAACCGTTAGCCCGTTTCACTCCATCCAATAACAGGCCTGCCGACAGGCCCTTGCTCCACCGTATCGCCATTGCCACTCCTGCCAATAACTAAACCAGGGAGTCACCCCATGCAGCGTCGTACGTTGTTGAAAGCCAGTCTCACCGTCGCCTCCGCCCTCAGCCTTCCGCTGGGCATCCGCTCTGCATTCGCCGCCGAGCCGTTTACCTTTTATGGCCTCAAGTCCATGTCCGGCGCCTTTGCCAGCTATGGCAAGTTTGCCGACATGGGGTCGCGCCTGGCGGTGGAACAGCACCCCGCGCTTCTTGGCCGCCCGCTCCACTACAAAGTCATCGACACCGAAGGCAATGCCGGAAAGGCGGTGCGCAAGGTCCAGGAAGCCATCCAGCAGGACGGCGCGCGGTTCTTCCAGGGCTGCACCTTGTCATCCTCCGCCCTGGCGGTGGCCAAGGAAGTCGACAAGGTCGGCGGCGTCTTCATGACCCCGGTCGGCGCCGATGAAGTCACCGGCAAGGATTGCAACCCCGCCACCTTCCGCTGGTCGGTGCCCACCTACGGCGCGATCCGTGAAACCATGGTGCCGCTGATCAAGCTGCTGCCGGATGCCAAGCGCTGGTACACCATCACCCCGCAATACGTGTTCGGCGAAGCTCTGCTCGAAGGCGCAAAAACCGTGCTCAAGGACAACGGCCTGGAACATGTCGGCAACAGCTACCACTCCTTGCAGGAGCAGGAATTCTCCGGCTACCTGACCAACGCCATCGCCGCCAGGCCCGACGTGCTGGTGCTGCTCAACTTCGGCAGCCAGTCATCCAATACCCTGCGCCAGGCGGTGAACTTCGGCATCAAGGAGCGCATGAAAGTGCTGCTGGTGTGGTCGGCCGGCCTGGATCAATTCCAGGAGCTGGGCAGCGACATACTCGAAGGTGTGTACCTCGGCGCGCAGTACTGGCACCAGGTCGACACCCCGCTCAACCGTGAACTGGTCAAGCTGACCCAGGCCAAATACGGCATCAACCCCACCTACCCGCTGGCCGCCGACTACATCAGCACCAAGGTCATGCTCGACACCATCGTTTCGACCGGCAGCTTCGACGGCAAAACCGTGGCTAAGGCCATGCAGGGCCTGAGTTTCGAAGGCCCCACCGGCAAGGAATCGATCCGTGCCGGCGACCACCAGGTGATCAAGGATTACTACCTGCTGGTCGGCAAGGCCAGCGGCGATATGGCCGACAAGGATGACCTGGCCAACGTGCTCAGCGCCGGCCAGTCGTTCCCGCCGGTGGACGCCACGGGCTGCACGCTGGCCTGATCCTGACCCGTTGCATACGACAGGGTCGCCCGCGGCCGCCTGTTCGAGGATTTCTGCATGCTTAATCTGTACCTGTTCCAGATACTCAACGGCCTCGGGCTGGGGATGATCTACTTCCTGATTGCGGTCGGGCTGACGATCATTTTCGGCCTGCTCAACTTCGTCAACTTCGCCCACGGCGCGTTCTTTCTGCTGGGGGCCTACATCTGCTACACCGCCGTGAGCCTGACCGGCAACTTCTGGCTGGCACTGCTGATCGCGCCACTGGTGGTGGCCGCGCTGGCCTGGGCCATCGAACGATTGTTGATCCAGAGGATTTACCACCTGCCGCACATGTTCCAGATCCTGGTGACCCTGGGCATAGCGCTGATCATTCAGGAAGCCAGCGTGATGATCTGGGGCCCGGTGGGCAAAAGCGTCGCCGTGCCGGAACTGCTGCGCGGCGTGCTGGTGGTGGGCGACTTCGTCTACCCCTGGTACCGCCTGTTCCTCATCGTGTTTTCCGGGCTGGTGGGCCTGGGCCTGTGGCTGTTGCTGGAACGCACACGCTTCGGCGCCCTGGTGCGCGCCGGCAGTGAGAGCACCGAAACCGTGTCGCTGCTGGGCACCAATATTTTCCGCCTGTTCTCCATGACCTTCGCCCTGGGCGTGGCCCTGGCCGGTGTCGCCGGCGTGCTGTTCGCGCCCCTGCGCGGCGCCCAGCCCTTTGTCGGCCCGGAGATTCTCGGCGTGGCCTTCGTGGTGGTGGTCATCGGCGGCATGGGGTCGTTCAGCGGTGCGCTGGTCGGCGGTTTACTGGTGGGCGTGGTGCAAAGCCTGATGACCACACTCTGGCCCCAGGGCGCGAGCCTGATGATCTACGGTGCAATGGCCGTGGTGATTCTGGTCCGCCCCTATGGCCTGTTCGGGAGAGCCTGACATGAGCGAGAAAAACCCCCTGCCGTTTGCCAAGACCCAATCGCGCGCGATGTTGCTGTGGGTCCTGGCCGTGCTGATCGGCCTGCCGTTGATACTGCCCTCGGCGACCCTGGCCACCGAGATCCTGATCTTCGCCATGGCGGCGCTGGCCTGCAACCTGTTGCTGGGCTACACCGGGCTGTTGTCGTTCGGCCAAGGCATCTTCTTTGGTGCCGGTGCGTATTGCGCGGCGCTGCTGATGATCCACTTGCAGATGGGCCTGTTCAGCGCCTTGCTCGGCGCCGCTGTCGCGGGCGGTTTCCTGGCGTTGCTGGTGGGCGCCCTGGCGATCCGCCGCACCGGCATTTACTTCGTGATGCTGACCCTGGCGTTCAGCCAGATGGCCTACTTCGTCGCCTACACCCTCAGCGACTGGACCGGTGGCGATAACGGCCTGCTCAGCGTGCCGCGCCCGGAAATCCGCCTCGGTGACAGCGCGCTGCTGTCGCTGGCCGATGCCCGTGCTTTCTACGGCTTTGTCGCGGTGTTGTTCCTGCTGATCTTCATCGGTGCACGCCGGGTGATCGCCTCGCCGTTCGGCAGCACCTTGATGGCGATCCGCGAAAACGAAACCCGCGCCTCGGCCATCGGCTACGACACACGGCACTTCAAGATCCTGGTGTTCGTGCTGTCCGGCGCTGTCACCGGCATCGCCGGCGCGTTGTACGCCATGCTGCTGCACTTTGTGCCGCTGTCGAACATCGACCTGGCGATGTCCGAAAACATCCTGATCATGACCATCGTCGGCGGCACCGGCTCGCTGTTCGGCTCATTGCTGGGCGCCGGTTCCATCGTGCTGCTCGGCGACTTCCTCTCCGACCTGTGGCCGCGCTGGCTGATGTTGCTGGGGGCGATCCTGATCCTGGTGGTGATCTTCATGCGCGGCGGTTTGTGGGGCGGCCTGGCGTCGCTGTTCGACAAGGTACGCGGCAGCCGCAAAAGCGCTGTCGTCGCCAAGGAGCAAGGACTATGAGCATCCTGCTGGAAACCAAAGACCTGGAACTGGCCTACGGTGCCTTCCATGCGGTGAATGGCGTGAACCTCAAGGTCGAAGCCGGCACCATCCACACCGTCATCGGGCCCAACGGCGCGGGCAAGACCAGCCTGTTCCACTGCCTCACCGGTGAACGCCAGGCCACCGCCGGCGCGATTCATTTCGACGGCAAGAACCTGATGCGCAAACCCGCCCACGGCCGCGTCGGCCTGGGCATGGCGCGCTCGTTCCAACTCACCAGCCTGTTCCAGAACCTCAGCGTACGTGAAAACCTGCGCCTGGCCGCCCAGGGGCGTGACGGTGCCCGCGCGCTGAATTTCTGGCGCCGCGTCGACAGCAAACGCGAACACCTGGAGATGGCCGACCAGGTGCTGGAACGCCTGCAACTCAGCGCCCGCGCCGACACTATGGCCGGCGAGTTGTCCCACGGCCAGCAGCGGGTGCTGGAGGTGGGCATGTCGATCTGTTCCAAACCCAAACTGTTGATGCTCGACGAGCCCACCTCGGGCATGGGCATCGATGACATCCCGATCATGACCCAGTTGATCAGCGACCTCGGCCGCGATCATACGGTGCTGTTGATCGAACACAACATGAGCATTGTCATGTCCATCAGCCAACGCATCACGGTGATGAGCCATGGGCAGATCCTGGTGGAAGGCACGCCGGAATTCGTGCGCGCCGATGAACGTGTGCGCACCGCTTACCTGGGGGAGGCTGCCTGATGTTGATCGTCGAGAATATTCATTCCTACTACGACAAGAGCCACGTGCTCGAAGGCGTGTCGCTGAGCGTCAACCCGGGCGAACTGGTGACGCTGCTCGGCCGCAACGGCGCCGGCAAGACCACCACGCTGCGCAGCATTCTCGGGATTATTTGCCCGCGCCAGGGCCAGATCCACTTCAACGGCCAGGCCCTGGTGGGGCGAAAAATCTTTGAAATCGCGCGCCAGGGCCTGGCGCTGGTGCCGGAGAATCGCGGGATTTTCCGCCTGCTCACCGTCGAGGAAAACCTGCGCATTGCCGTACGCAAGCCCAGCCGTTGGCAGCTCGAAGACGTCTACGCCATGTTCCCGCGCCTCAAGGAGCGGCGCAGGAACGCCGGCCACGCACTGTCCGGCGGCGAGCAACAGATGCTTGCCATTGCCCGCGCGCTGCTCAACGACCCCAAGCTGCTAATTCTCGATGAGCCCACCGAAGGCCTCGCCCCGGTGATCGTCGACGAACTGGTGAAGATCCTGCGCAAGGTCAAGGACGACGGCCTGCCGGTGCTGCTGGTGGAACAGAACCTGATGGTCTGCGACAAGCTCGCCGACCGCCATTACGTGCTCGAACAGGGCCGCGTGGTCTACGAGGGCAGCGCCGCTGACTTCCGTGCCGACCCGACCATCAAGAACCG
The DNA here is from genome assembly GCA_016937595.1 of Pseudomonas cedrina subsp. fulgida. GTDB lineage: Bacteria > Pseudomonadota > Gammaproteobacteria > Pseudomonadales > Pseudomonadaceae > Aquipseudomonas > Aquipseudomonas fulgida. The sequence goes on from JAFHKH010000406.1 coordinate 7,102, forward strand.
TTATTTGGCCCTGAGCGCCTGACCGGAGAACGCTGATGAACAGTTTTGCGCAACCGCTGCAGAGTAATGCCCCGCTGATCAACCGCGACCGCCTGTGGCAATCGCTGATGGATTTGGCGCAACTGGGCGCCACGGCCAAGGGCGGCGTGTGCCGCCTGGCCCTCACCGACCTGGACCGCCAGGCCCGCGACCTGTTTGTGCAGTGGTGCGAAGCCGCCGGGTGCAGCGTCAGTGTCGACGCCATCGGCAATATCTTCGCGCGCCGCGCCGGGCGCAATCCCGCCCTGGCGCCGGTAATGACCGGCAGCCATATCGACACCCAACCCACCGGCGGCAAGTTCGACGGTTGCTACGGCGTGATGGCCGGGCTGGAAGTGATCCGCACCCTTAATGACTTGAATATCGAAACCCAGGCGCCGATTGAAGTGGTGGTGTGGACCAACGAAGAAGGCTCGCGCTTCCCGCCGTGCATGATGGGCTCCGGGGTGTTTGCCGGTCAGTTCGATTTGCAGGACACCCTCGACAAACTCGATGACCAGGGCCTGTCGGTGGGCGCCGAATTGCAGCGCATCGGCTATGCCGGCCCGCGCGCGGTGCTGGGCCATGCGGTCGGCGCGTATTTCGAGGCGCATATCGAACAAGGCCCGGTGCTGGAAGACCAGGCCACGACCCTTGGCGTGGTGATGGGCTGCCTGGGCCAGAAATGGTTCGACCTGACCCTCACCGGCGTCGAAGCCCACGCCGGCCCCACGCCGATGCACCTGCGCAAGGACGCCCTGGTGGGCGCCGCCGAAATCGTCAGCGCGGTCAACCGCATCGCCCATCAGCAGCAGCCCCACGCGTGCGGCACGGTCGGTTGCCTGAGCCTGCATCCGGGGTCGCGTAACGTGATCCCCGGCCAGGTGCACATGACCCTCGACCTGCGCCATCTGCATGCCGACAGGCTGCAAGCCATGGTCGATGAAGTGCGCGGCGTGATCGAAGCCACGGCCGCTCGGCACGGGTTGACCTTTGAACTGACACCCACCGCCGATTTCCCGCCACTGGACTTCCATCCGTCGTGCGTCAACGCCGTGCGCGACGCTGCGAGCGCCTTGGGCCTGAGCCATATGGATATCGTCAGCGGCGCGGCCACGACGCGATTTTCGTCGCCAAACTGGGCCGGCCGGATGATCTTCGTGCCGTGCGAAGGCGGCATCAGCCATAACGAAATCGAAAACGCCGCGCCGGATGATCTGGCGGCGGGCTGCGCGGTATTGCTGCGTGCCATGGTCAATGCGGCGCAGGGGGCAACGGCATGAGTGAAATCGGCCAACTGACGGCGGTGCAATTGCTGCAGCGCTTTCGCGACAAATCCCTGTCGCCGGTAGAGGTCACCGAAGATGCGCTGCTGCGTATCGAGCGCTACAACCCGGTGGTCAACGCCTACTGCCATGTCGACCGGCAAGGCGCGCTGCGGGCCGCACGCGCCTCGGAGCAGCGCTGGTTCAAGGGCGAGCCCTGCGGTGCATTGGACGGCGTACCGGCGTCGATCAAAGACCTGACGCTGACTGTGGGCATGCCCACCCGCAAAGGCTCGCGCACCACCTGCGCCGAAGGGCCATGGGACATCGACGCGCCTTTTTCCGGCTTCATGCGCAAGGCCGGCGCGGTGCTGCTGGGCAAGACCACCACGCCGGAATTCGGCTGGAAAGGCGTCACCGACAACCCGTTGTACGGCATCACCCGCAACCCCTGGGACACACGCACCACGGCGGGCGGTTCGTCCGGCGGCGCAGGCGCGGCGGCGGCGTTGAACCTGGGCGTGTTGCACCAGGGCAGCGATGCCGGCGGCTCGATCCGGATTCCCTGTGCGTTTACCGGCACCTTCGGGATCAAGCCGACCTTCGGCTATGTCCCGCAATGGCCGGCCAGTTCGATGACGATTCTGTCGCACCTGGGGCCGATGACCCGCACGGTGGAAGACAGCTTGCTGATGCTGCAGACCGTGGCGCATCCGGACGCGCGGGATGGTTTGATCGGCGCGCCACGCAGTACGCCGTGGCTGTCGGCTGCGGCGGACTGAAAGCCTGCGCATCGCCTATAGCCCCGCTTTCGGCCTACATCGACGTTGATCCGCAGGTGGCAACAGTCGTTGCCCAGGCGGTTCGAGGGCC
>JAFHKH010000407.1 GCA_016937595.1 Pseudomonas cedrina subsp. fulgida
CGCCGTAGACGTAGCCCAGGCTGGTGCCCAGTTTGTCTTCCGGGGCCGTGGCCGGCAGTTGCTTGAGGTCGTCGGCGAAGGTGGCGAACTGGCCGCGCAGCAGGTCTTTGTAGAGCAGCACGAACTGCGCGGTCTGGCGCTCCATCGGGTCGCTCGCCTGGGCGATCTGCTGGCGCAGCAGCTCGGGGCCCGCCACGTTGCGCAACAGGATATAGCGCACCTGCTTGGCGCCGATCGGTGAATCGGTGGCGAACACCTTGGCCAGTTGGCCGCTGCGCTCATAGTTCATGGCCAGGGCCAGCTCCAACTGGTCGCGTTGCAACGGCAGTTTGGCCAGGGGCAGCAGTTGCAGCCAGAGCGCTTCGGCGCCTTTCCAGTCTTGCTTGGCTTCCAGGGCCAGGGCACGCAGGGTCTGCTGGCTGAAGGCGAAGTAATCCAGGTTCGCCGGCACGCTCTGCGGCAAGTGTTTCAACGCCGCATCCGGCTGGTGTTCGAGGTACAGCGCGAAGGCCGCCAGCAGGTAGTCGTACAGCTGCGGCTCACTGGCAAAGGCGGCTTTTTGTTTCTCCAGATCCGCACGGGAGAGGGGCGGCTGGTTGTCACTGCGCATCGCCATCAGGTCGCTGACCAACTGGATCATTGGCGAGGTGACGGTCTGGCGATTGACCATCAACAGCTTGAGGTCGGCTTCTTCCACCAGCTCATCCACCGACACATTGCGCTGCGCGTCAGTCGCCTGGGTCATCGCCGAGGCGAAGGCCTCGGCAAGCTTGGTCTGGTCACCCGCCAGCCAATACACGCGGCGCAACAAACCGCTGGCAGACGCTACGTAGTCGCCTTGTGGATAGGTTTTCAGGTAGCCGAGAAAGCCTTCTTCGGCAGCGTTCAGGGCCGCCTTATCCACTTTTTCGAGATGCGGCAGGCCATACTCGTCGAAGGCTTCAGCCTGGGCCTGGTTCAATGAGGTTCGCGCGGTCATGTACAGCGCGGTTTCCTTCAGCCAAGGCGCTTGGCTGCTGCTGGCGGCGGCAAAACCACGTTCGGCGTCACCGAAGCGACCACTGTAGAAGTCGGCCGCGGCTTGCAGGTAAGTGCGCAGCAGTTGGCCATCGCTGGACTGGATCTGCTGGGCGTCCACCACTTGGCCTTCCCACGAGCAGGCGGTGAGCAATTGCAAGCGCGCCTTCACCAGCAACTCGCGTTCGGCGGCCGGCATGTCGGCCTTGATCACCTGGCGGATAAACGCAGTGGCGCTGTCATCGTCGTTGCTGCGGCAGCGGCTGCCCTCGCCAGTGAGGAACGCTTCGCCTGCGGTTTTGTAGTCGTCGCGCTTGATCCCCAAGGGTTGGAGCAACGTATCGAGTTCGGCGGTGCGCGAGTCGTCCGGCTTGTCGTCGGGTTCTTCGCTCGCCGCGGAAATGGGCATGAGCCGGTAGACCGGGAAGGGTACCTGGCCAAAGCCTTGGGCCAGGTCGTTTTCGCTCAAGGCGTTGGGGGCCAGGGGCGCGCCTTTTTTGTCCGCCAGCAAGAGGCGCAGGTTGACGCGACTGTCGTTGCCTGGGCTGAGGAAGGGTTGGTTGCTGCAGGAATCGAGACTGTCACGCGAGACCCGCCAACTGGGGTAGCACGAGTCGTCGGAGCTGGCCTGGGCCGGTTGGGAAATGCCCGCGAGCAACGCCAGTGCCAGGGGTGACAGAAAACCGATGCGCATGAGATGTCCTTGATCCTGAGTCCTTCGAGGGGGGCAATAATAGCCTGTTCCTGCTGGTGCTTCGGAGAAGTCCTGCACAAATTGCTGAATTGTCGGTCTATGGAAGCGAATCAGGGGCTTTTGTCTTAGAGTGGCGGTGTTGGCTCTGAGGCAATCAAGAGCAGGGCAATCAAGGGTAGGGGAATCGAGGTGCGTCGGTCTGTGGTAGAGCAAAACGAAAAGGCCGGGGCGTTACCCGCACTCAACCGCTTGTCTTGGGAAGGGGCCGGGTGGATCAGCCGCCTTTGGTGGGTATCGATCCTGGCGCTGGCCATGGCCCTGCGGTTCTACAACCTGACGGCCGCGGCAATCTGGGGCGACGAGGGTTCCAGCCTGTTGCTCAGCGAATATGCCCTGGCCGATCTGTGGTTCCACGCGGCGCACGACGTGCACCCGCCGCTGTATTTTTTTCTGCTGCGCGGTTGGATCGAGCTGTTCGGCGACGGTATCTGGTCGATACGCGGCATGAGCGCCATTCCGGGCGTGATCGCCGTGGGCCTGGGCGTCTGGCTCACACGGCAATTGTCCACCCGGCGTGCGGCGGTGCTGGCGGGCATCCTGCTGGCGCTGCTGCCCACGGCGGTGCGCTACAGCCAGGAAGTGCGCATGTATTCGCTGCTCGGCGTGTGGCTGCTGGGCGCCACGCTGGCGCTGGTGTACTGGGTGCGCCAACCTGAGCGCACGCGTTATCTGGCGGCCTATGTCGTATTGATGAGTGCCGGTTTCTATACCCATTACTTCACTGCGCTGTGTGTGTTGGTGCATTGGGCCTACCTGGGTGTGCTCGGTGGCACGACGACACGTGAGCAGCGCCTGATCACGCGCCCGGCATGGTGGGGCGCCAACGCCGCGATTGTGCTGTTGTACTTGCCGTGGCTGCCGAACTTGCTGGATTTGGTGCAGCACGTCGAACAGCTCAAGGTGGGCGGCGACATCGGCTGGGAAGATCCGGTCAACCTGTTCTCCCTGCCGTCGATGATCTGGCAGTTCGTGCTGCAGGATGAGGGTGTTGGGTTCTGGTCGCCGTTGTTCTGGCTGTTTCCATTGCTGCTGGTGGCGGTTGTGCTGATCACCGCTTGGCGTGACCGCGAACGCTACCGTCCGGCCAGCCTGTTGGCGTTGTTTTTCCTGTTGCCGTTGCTGCTGGTCTACGCGGTGTCGTTTATTTCTCCGGTGTTTATCGAGCGTTACCTGACGGTGTACGCCTTGGGTTTGCCGATGCTTGTGGCGATGGCCATCGATCGCCTGCCGTCGCGGCTTTCACTGCTGGGAGCGGCGCTGTTCGTGCTCTTTGCCGGCGTGGAACTGGTCGGTTTGAAAAACAATTTCGCGGTGGATGAGCAAAACCAATTCAACGTGCCGGTGGAATTCATCAACCGCAATTACCAGGAAGGCGACCGCATCGTCCTCAGCGACATGATGTGGTACTTGAGCTACGTGTATTACGACCAGACCGACGCTCAATTGCAGCTCTATACCCCGCCCAAACCCGACGGCACGCCCACCCGGCCGAATGCGTATGGCTTCGGCACCCTGGTGGACCAGGATGGCGGGCGCATTTACCTCGACCGTCTTTCGGCCTTGCCCGCCGACACCCGCCGCGTGTGGTTGATCAGCAGCGTTGAAGCGCCAGACGAATTCGCCCCATTGCCCCAGGGCTGGCGCGAACTCAGTCGTCAGGAGGGCGGCGGCGCCAGGGCGCGGTTGTTCGTGCTGTGCAACCTACCGTCGGCACAACCCGAGGGCTGCCGCTAGACTGAAATCACTCTTCACCCTCAGGAGCCCCTCATGGAATCGCCAGTGCATAGCTTGCCGTCACTGTTCAAACAGCTTGGGTTGCCGGACGACCCGGTGAGTATCGAGAAATTCGTGGCGGTTCACTCGCCGCTCAAGCCGGAGCTGAAATTGGCGGATGCGTTCTTCTGGACGGGCAGTCAGAGGGCGTTTTTGCGCGAGGAGATTCTGGACGATGCGGATTGGGCGGTGGTGGTGGATGAGTTGAATCTCATGTTGCGGGGTGGGCGGGGAGCGTAATTGAACACGATAAATTAAAAAACGGGGCTTTAATCGGCTCAGTGGATTTTATCGGCAGAACAGCAAGCCTGAAATCAATACTGCTCTCAGTGTGGGAGCTGGCTTGCCTGCGATAGCGGTATGCCAGCCACCACCTGTATTGCTGATCTACCGCCATCGCAGGCAAGCCAGCTCCCACAGGTTTCTTTGCAGGCCTCACATCCGCTTTCCTCAGCTACCTTCCACCCTCTATCTGCCAAATTGTTTCAAAACTTGACGCATCTGGATCTATCCACCATATTGATAGTTAGCAAACTAACTGTATACGAACGATCCAGTGCCTCACTCCCTCGAACAACTCCACATGAACCTCAGCAGCAGCATGGTGGCGGGCGCCCGTAACTGGCGCAAAATCTGCCAGAGCACGCTGGTGAGCTATGGCATCTCCGAAGCCTGCGCCGTGCCTTTATTGATGATCGGCCGCTTGGGCGACGGCGTGAACCAGGTCAAGGTGGCCCAGGCTTCCGGAATGGAAAGCCCGTCGCTGGTGCGTCTGCTCGACCGCCTGTGCGCCGACGGCTATGTGTGCCGCACCGAAGACCTCCACGACCGTCGCGCCAAGGCCTTGAGCCTGACCGAGCGCGGCCGCGAGCTGGTGCAAGCGGTGGAAGTGCAACTGGTGCGTCTGCGCAGGGACGTCCTGGCGGATATCGCGCCCGAGGATCTGGACGCCGCGTTGCGAGTGTTGCGCGCCTTCGAGGCGGCGACGCCGTGAACGGTTTCTTCAGCGGCATGCCGCCTGCCAAAGACTGGTTCTACGGGGTCCGTACGTTCGCCGCATCGATGATCGCCTTGTACATCGCCATGCTCATGCAAATGCCGCGTCCGTACTGGGCGATGGCCACGGTGTATATCGTGTCCAGCCCGTTTGTCGGGCCTACCAGTTCCAAGGCGCTGTACCGCGCCATCGGCACCTTCATGGGCGCGGCGGCGGCGGTGATTTTCGTGCCGATGTTTGTGCAGTCGCCGTACCTGTTGGTGGTGGTGATTGCGTTGTGGACGGGCACGCTGTTGTTTCTGTCGATGCACCTGCGCACCGCCAACAATTACGCGCTGATGCTCGCCGGCTACACCTTGCCGCTGATCGCCCTGCCGGTGGTGGATAACCCGCTGGCGGTGTGGGACGTGGCCGAGGCGCGCACCGAAGAGATCTTCCTCGGCATCGCCGTGGCGGCAGTGGTGGGCGCGATGTTCTGGCCGCGCCGGCTGATGCCGGTGTTCGATGGCGCGGTGGCCAAGTGGTTTGCCGACGCCCAGGTCTATAGCCAGCGCTTCCTTACGCGCGCGGTTGAGCCTGAAGAAATCAGCACGCTGCGCGGCGGCATGGTCGCCACCTTCAACACCCTCGAATTGATGATCGGCCAGTTGCCCCACGAAGGCGCCCGACCACAGACGGTGCGTAATACCAAGGCGCTGCGTGGGCGGATGATCCACCTGCTGCCGGTGATCGACGCCTTGGACGACGCGATCTACGCCATCGAACACCGTGCGCCGGAATTTCTCGATCGGTTCACGCCGCTGCTCCACCAGGCCAACGCGTGGCTGGACAGCACCACCCACGCCGCCCCCCTTGAACGCTGGCGCGCGCTGCGCGACAAGATTGACGCCGCCCAACCCCAGGGCGAAGCGCTGGACGAGCGCCACACGCTGCTCTTCTCCAACGCCCTCTACCGTCTGGCTGAATGGATCGACCTGTGGCAAGACTGCCGCAGCCTGCAAGCCGCCATCCAGTGCGAAAGCCAGGACACCTGGCGCGCCGTCTATCGCCATTGGCGCCTGGGCCGGCTCACGCCGTTCCTCGACCGCGGGCTGATGTTCTACTCGGCGTTTTCCACCGTCACCGCGATCATCGTCGCCTCGGTGCTGTGGATTTTGCTGGGCTGGACCGACGGCGGCAGCGCGGTGATCCTGGCCGCCGTCGCCTGCAGTTTCTTCGCCTCGATGGACGACCCGGCGCCGCAGATCTACCGGTTCTTTTTCTGGACGGCCATGTCGGTGCTGTTCGCCAGCCTCTATCTGTTCCTGGTGCTGCCCAACCTGCATGATTTCCCGATGCTGGTGCTGGCGTTTGCCGTGCCGTTTATCTGCATCGGCACGCTCACCGTACAGCCACGTTTCTACCTGGGCATGTTGCTGACGCTGGTGAACACTTCGTCGTTCATCAGCATCCAGGGCGCCTATGACGCCGACTTCCTCAACTTTGCCAACGTCAACCTGGCCGGGCCCGTGGGCCTGCTGTTCGCCTTTGTGTGGACGCTGATCGCACGGCCCTTCGGCGCCGAGCTGGCGGCCAAGCGCCTGACCCGTTTCAGTTGGCGCGATATCGTCAGCCTCACCGCGCCCGCGACCCTGGCCGAACACCGGCACATGGCCGCGCAAATGCTCGACCGCCTGATGCAGCACCTGCCGCGCCTGGCGCTGATCAACCAGGACACCGGCACGGCCCTGCGCGATTTGCGCGTGGCGCTGAACCTGCTTGACCTGCTGGCCTATTCGCCGCGCATCCTCGGTGTGCCACGGGTGTTGCTCAACCAGGTCGTGGAAGGCGTGGGCGGTTATTTCAAGGCCTGCCTCAAGGCCGGTGAACGCTTGCCGGCGCCCAGCGGTCTGCTGATGACCCTGGACCGCACGCGTCGGGCCCTCAACGGCCAGGGCCTGCAAGACGCAGACGACACCCGCCTGCACTTGCTGCACGCGCTGGCCGGTTTGCGCCTGGCGCTGTTGCCGGGCGTGGAGTTCATTGGCGGCACCGAGCTGCAAGCGCCGCTGCCTGATGGAGCGCCTTTATGATCGGTGACCTGGATATCAGCGGGGTATTCCTGCCCACGCTGCTGGTGCTGATGGGCATCACGTACCTGTTGTTCCTGGTGGTACACGGGCTGTTGACCCGCGTCCACTTCTATCGCCTGGTCTGGCACCGGGCATTATTCAATGTGGGGCTCTACGCGCTGTTGCTGGGCGCGGTGGACTCACTCAGTCGATACCTGATGACATGAAAAAACCTTTTTTGACCATCGGCCGTGTGGTCCTGACGCTGTTGATCGTGACGTTTGCGGTCGTCGTCGTGTGGCGCATGGTCATGTACTACATGTTTGCGCCCTGGACCCGCGACGGCCACATTCGTGCCGACATCGTGCAGATCGCCCCGGACGTATCCGGGCTGATCCAGCGCGTCGACGTGCACGACAACCAATGGGTAACCAAAGGCCAGGTGCTGTTCGCCGTCGACCAGGACCGTTTCAAACTGGCCCTGCGTCAGGCCCAGGCCGCCGTGGCCGACCGCCAGGAAACCCTCGCCCAGGCCCAGCGCGAGTACAAGCGTAACCGTGGCCTGGGCAACCTGGTGCCCAGCGAGCAGCTTGAAGAAAGCCAGTCCCGCGTCGCCCGTGCCCAATCGGCCCTGGCCGAGGCGCAGGTTACGGTGGACTCCGCCCAGCTCAATCTTGACCGCTCGGTGATCCGCAGCCCCGTCGACGGCTACGTCAACGACCGTGCGCCGCGCACCCAGGAGTTCGTCACCGCCGGGCGTCCGGTGTTGTCGGTGGTGGACAGCAATTCGTTCCATATCGACGGCTACTTCGAAGAGACCAAGCTCGACGGCATCCATGTCGGCATGGACGTGGACATCCGCGTGATCGGCGACAACGCCCACCTGCGCGGCCATGTGCAGAGCATCGTCGCCGGTATCGAAGACCGCGACCGCAGCAGCGGTTCCAACCTGTTGCCCAACGTCAACCCGGCGTTCAGTTGGGTGCGCCTGGCCCAGCGGATTCCGGTGCGCATCGCGTTTGACGACGTGCCGCCGGACTTCCGCATGATCGCCGGACGGACCGCCACCGTCTCGATCATCGGCGATAAGGCTAAAGACGGAGACAGGCCATGAAACAGCTGTTGGCAAGCGCCGCGCTGGGTTTGCTGCTGTCGGCCTGCCAGGCGGTAGGCCCGGACTACCAACTGCCGGAGACCGCCGCGATCCACCGTGGCGACCTGCAAGGGCCGCTGGCGGGCGAAGATAAAGACGTGGTGTCGGCGCCGGTGCCGGCGGATTGGTGGAAGCTGTACAAGGACCCGCGCCTGGACGAGCTGGTGCGCCAGGCCATGGCGTCCAACACCGACCTGCGCGTGGCGGCGGCCAACCTGCAGCGGGCGCGCTTTCAGACCCAGCAAGCGCAATCCGCGGGTGGCTGGAGCGCCGAAGCCAAGGCCGGAGCCCAGCGCCTGCAGGAATCCGGCGAGGCCTTTTTGCTCGCCGACAAAGTGCCGGTGGATAACGTCGGCAGCTTGGGTATCACCACCTCGTATCAGTTCGACCTGTTCGGCACCTTGCAACGCGGCATCGAAAGCGCCCAGGCCAGCGCCGATGCCGCGCAAGCCGCCGCCGACATCGCGCGCATCACGCTGGTGGCGGACGTTGTGCGTTCCTACACCCAAGTGTGCGCGGCGAACGAAGAGCTGGCGATTGCCAACGAATCTCTCGGCCTGCAAGCCCAGAGCACCAAGCTGACCCAGCGCCTGCGTGACGCCGGGCGCGGCGATGAAACCCAGGTGACACGCTCGCAAACCCAGTACAAATCCCTGCGCGCCGACATGCCGCGCTATGAAGCGTCGCGCCAGGCCGGGCTGTTTCGCCTGTCGATGCTGCTGGCCAAGCCACTGGACCAACTGCCGGCGGGCACCGACACCTGCGCCGAACTGCCCCACATCGCCCAACTGCTGCCGGTGGCGACGGCGCAGCGCTGCTCAAGCGCCGCCCCGATGTGCGCCAGGCCGAACGCCAACTCGCC
>JAFHKH010000408.1 GCA_016937595.1 Pseudomonas cedrina subsp. fulgida
CAACATAGAATCTCCCACAGTTTTGACCCCGTACGACACCTGCAATCCGGTCGGCCCGAAGGCTGCCATGGGCGACCGGCTAGACCACCCGCGCCATATGCTCCCCGATCCGCGCCCTCAACCACCGCTCCGCCGGATCATTGTCATGCACCCCGCTCCACACCATCGATAACTCCGCGGCATCGATCGCAAATGGCGGGTCTTCCGCGCGTAAGGATGTGCCCTCGGTCAACGCGCAGGCCGCGTAATCGGGCACCGTCGCGATAATCTGCGTCCCCGCCAGCAACGCCCGCAACCCGCTGAACTGCGGCACCGCCAGTACCACCCGCGCGCCCGGCCGATTCGCGCCAGGTCCAGATCAATGTTGCCGCTCAAATCGCCCGAGAACGACACCATCGCATGGGGCCGTTCGCAGTAGTCATCCAGGGTCAGCGGCTCGACCCCGCCATCGCCGCGCAGGACCTTGCACGGAATGTCCCGCAGTTTCTTGCGCTTGGCATTGGCCGGCAGTTCAGTGGTGTAGCTCACCCCCACGGTGATCTCACCACTGGCCAACAGCGATGACATCAGCAGGTAGTTGGCCCGGCGCACCACCACGATGATGCCCGGCGCCTCTTCGCGCAGTCGACTGAGCAACGGCGGGAACAGCCCGAATTCGGCATCGTCGGAAAGACCGATGCGGAACACCGCACAACTGGTGGAAGGGTCAAAATCCTTGGCACGGCTGACGGCCCCGGAAATCGTGTCCATGGCCGGCTGCAACTCCTTGAGTATCGCCACCGCCCGTGGCGTGGGCTCCATGCCCCGCCCGTTGCGCAGCAGCAACGGGTCGTCAAACAGATCGCGCAAACGTCCCAGCGCCGCACTCACGGCGGGTTGGCCCATGAAGAGTTTTTCGGCGACCCGGGTCAGGTTTTTCTCGAACATCAGCGCTTCGAAAATCACCAGCAGGTTCATGTCGACGCGGCGCAGGTCGTTGCGGTTCATGGCGCTATCCAAACGGTGGGCAAGCCCACAGGTAAGCACCCAGGGCGCTGTCCGGATTGCATGCCTGTGCTGTCTTTTCCACGTCGGCACCTGGCGAAATTAACAACGATTAACTCGCCAGCCAGACGGCCCGGCAACAAGATTGGCCACGTCTACACTGCATCCATCCACCGGGAACGCTCCCATCGACTGCGGACAATTGTCATGGCCCGACTCGAGCATTATGCCCCTCCTCGTTTATCCACCACCGGCGGCCTCTGCCCCCGGCGCGAGCGTATCGCCAAGCAACTGATACTCGCCAACCTCGGCGAAAGCCTGGCCATTGCCGACCTGGCCCAGGCCTGCGCGTTGTCGCGCAGCCATTTTTCACGTGCCTTCAAGTGCACCACCGGGCTGTCGCCGCAGGAATGGATTCGCCAACAGCGCATCCAGCGGGCCAAGGAACTGATCACCAGTTCCTCCATGAGCCTGACGCAAATCAGCCTGGAGTGCGGGTTTTGCGACCAGGCGCACTTCTGCCATATGTTCACCCGCAGCGAAGGCGTCAACCCGATGACCTGGCGAAATCACCACTCGCGCCAAAAATCACACGTGATCGCAGCCTAGTGGTCTGCTCAGCGCTGGAATATGCTGGCGGCTCCCTGATTTGCGAGCATGGCCGGCCCATGAGTGACCTCAGCGACCAGGCCGTGCATTTCGGCCCCTATCGCGTTTACCCACGCCAACGCCTGGTGCTGGAGGCAGGTCGCCCGTTGCGCTTGGGGCGGCGGGCGGTGGATATCCTGCTGATCCTGCTGGAGCTGGCCGGCAACGTGGTGAGCAAGCAGGAGCTGATCGCCCGCGTCTGGCCCAGGAGCGTGGTGGAAGACGGCAACCTGCGCGTGCATATGGCAGCCCTGCGCAAGGCCCTGGGCGATGGCCAGGCCGGGCAGCGCTATATCGTGACCGTGGCCCAGCGTGGCTACAGTTTTGTTGCGCCACTGAGCATCGAGCCGATGACACTACCCACCGAGGGCGCGGCCCCTGCCCAGGGCCACAACCTGCCCTTGCGCCGCACCCGCATGATCGGCCGCCAGGCCCTGATCGACAGCCTGGTGCAGCAACTGCCCGCCCAACGCTTTATCACCCTGACCGGCGCCGGCGGCATCGGCAAGACCACCGTCGCCTTGCGCGTGGCTGAGCTGCTGATCGGGCACTACCGCGACGGCATCCGCCTGCTGGACCTGACGCCGCTCAGCGCGCCGTCGATGATCCTGCCCAACCTTGCCGCCCTGCTCGACCTGACCCATGCCGAGCACGATCCATTGGCCACCTTTGCGCGCAGCGTGCAGGAGCGTCAGGTGCTGCTGGTGATCGACAACTGCGAGCACCTGCTCGACGACATCGCCTTGATCTGCGAAACCCTGCTGCGTCACGCGCCCAGGCTGCACATCCTGGCCACCAGCCGCGAGGCATTGCGTGCCGAAGGCGAGTCCGTGCAGCGCCTGGAGCCCCTGGCCTGCCCGCCGGCCACCGGTAACCGTGCCCAGGCGCTGGGCTACCCGGCCTTGCAGTTGCTGATCGAACGGGCCATGTCCCATCAGGACAGCTTTGAATTGAGCGAAGCCGAGCTGCCACTGGCGATTGAGATCTGCCAGCGCCTGGACGGCATTCCGCTGGCGATCGAACTGGTGGCGGCGCAGATCGAGCGCTTCGGCCTGCCCGGGCTGCTGGCGCAGATGGAGGACAACGTGCGCCTGCTCATCCGCGGCCGCCGCAGCGCCCTGCCACGGCATCAAACCTTGCGGGCCACGCTGGACTGGAGCTTTGAGCTGCTCACCACCTGTGAGCAGATCTGCCTGCGGCGCCTGGCGGTGTTCCGCGGCGGGTTCAGCCTGGCCAGCGCGGCGGCGGTGATTGCCGGGGAACAGGTCGCGCCGGCAGAGGTGCTGGGTTCGATCACGCAGTTGGTGGCCAAATCCTTACTGAACGTGGAAGCCGGTGATGACGAGATGGTCTATCGCCTGCTGGACATCACACGCACCTATGCGCTGGAAAAACTCAGCACCGCCGATGAGCTGCAGGCCACTTACGAGCGCCATGCCGAGCGCTGCCTGGCGTTGATGAACCAGGCCCAGGACGATTGGGAACTGATCGCGACCCAGACCTGGATCGACCGCTATGCGCCGCTGCGCGAAGATATCCGTGCCGCCCTCGATTGGAGCTTGGGCGATCAGGGCGTGCCATTGCTGGGCATTCGTCTCACCGTCAGTGCGATGCCGTTATGGCAAGAACTGTCACTGCTGCGCGAGCACGGCTTGTACGTCGGCAAGGCCCTGGCGCGGCTCGAACAATCGAGGGCGCCGGGCCAGCGCTTGCACACGGCGTTGCAACTGGCACTGGGCAGTTATTGTTATCACACCCAGGGCGGCACACCGCAGACCATCGAGGCGTTCAGTCGCGCACGGCAGCTGGCGCAAGCCGACAACGACCTGGCCGGCCAATTGCGCGCCGTGTCGGGGCAGATGGCGGTGAACCTGTGCTGTGGCAACTATCGCGACGCCTTGGCGCAGAGCCTGCAATTCGACCAACTGGGCCCCCAGGCCGAGCCCTTGCTGGCCCTCAGCGCCCAGCGCCTGCGGGTGCTGGCGCAGCACTTCGCCGGTGAGCAGGCCCTGGCGCAGCACACGGCCGAGCAGGTGATCCAGCGCATGGCCCAGAGCGGCCATCTCAACCGTTTTACCCATGGTTTTGGCGTGCAATACGACCAGAACGTCGCCTCGCTGACCCTGCTGGCGCGCATCCTGTGGCTGCGCGGCTATCCGGAACGTGCGTCGCGCACGGCAAACCAGGCATTGGCGCTGGCCTTGCAGCTCAACCATGGCACGTCGATCTGCTACACCCTGGCGCTGGCCGGGGTGGTCATCGCCCGCTACAACGGCGACCACGAGACGGCACGCACGTATTTGGACCAGTTGCTGCAACAGGCGCAGAAACACTCGGTGCCGCTGTTTCACACCTGGGCACGCTGCTACGACGGCACGCTGTCGATTGCCGATGTGCAGGGGCTGGGCCTGGTCGAAGATATTCTGCTGACGTTCAATGCCACCGAGGTCAGTGACGCGCTGTTCGAGCGCGCCACACAGGCGCCGCCGGCTGGTGCACAGCGGAAAT
>JAFHKH010000409.1 GCA_016937595.1 Pseudomonas cedrina subsp. fulgida
GGCGAGGTGGTCGCGGTGCTCGATGGCCTTGGCGCGCAAGTCTTCGATATCGACGTTGCCGCGCGCATCGCAGGCGGTGACGACCACACGCATGCCCGCCATGTTGGCGGTGGCCGGGTTGGTGCCGTGGGCCGACGAGGGGATCAGGCAGATGTCGCGACGCGCATCGCCACGGCTCTGGTGGTAGGCACGAATGGCTAGCAGGCCGGCGTATTCACCCTGGGAACCGGCGTTCGGCTGCAGTGAAATCGCGTCGTAGCCGGTGGCCGCGCAGAGCATGGCTTCCAGTTCGGACGTCAGTTGCAGGTAGCCGGCGCTTTGTTCGGCGGGGGCGAACGGGTGCAGGGCACCGAACTCGGCCCAGGTCACCGGGATCATTTCGCTGGCGGCGTTGAGCTTCATGGTGCACGAGCCCAGCGGGATCATGGTGCGGTCCAGCGCCAGATCCTTGTCGGCCAGCTTGCGCAGGTAGCGCATCAACTCGGTTTCGGAGTGGTAGCGGTTGAATACCGGGTGGCTGAGGATCGGCGACTGGCGCAGCAGCGCGGCCGGCAGGGTGCTTTCAGTGGCAGCGAAGGCGGGCAGGGACTTGCCGTCGGCAAAAATTGCCCACAAGGCTTCGATATCGGCCTGGGACGTGGTTTCGTCGACCGACAGGCCGACGCGTTCAGCGTCCACCACACGCAGGTTGATGCGCTGGGCGCGGGCCTTGTCGTGCAGGGCGGCGGTGCTGGCGCCGGTGTTGAGGGTCAGGGTGTCGAAGAAGTGCGCTTGCTCGACCTTCACGCCCAAGGCAACCAGGCCCTTGGCCAGGATCGCGGTCAGCTGGTGCACGCGCTGGGCGATCTGGGTCAGGCCTTTGGGACCATGGTACACGGCGTACATGCTGGCGATGTTGGCCAGCAGCACTTGCGCGGTGCAGATGTTGCTGGTGGCTTTCTCGCGGCGGATATGTTGCTCGCGGGTCTGCATGGCCAGGCGCAGGGCCGGCTTGCCGAAACGGTCGACGGACACACCGACCAGGCGGCCTGGCATGTCGCGCTTGAACGCATCCTTGGTAGAGAAGTACGCCGCGTGCGGGCCACCAAAGCCCAGCGGCACGCCGAAGCGTTGCGCGCTGCCGATGGCCACGTCGGCGCCGAATTCACCCGGCGGCGTCAGCAAGGTCAGGGCCAGCAGGTCGGCGGCTACCGCGACCAGCGCATTGGCGGCGTGGAAGCGCTCGGTCAGTTCACGGTAATCAAACACGTCACCGTTGCTGGCCGGGTATTGCAGCAGGGCGCCGAAGAACGGGCTGACGTCGCTCAGTTCGCGCTCATCGCCCACCACCACCTCGATGCCCAGGGGCTCGGCACGGGTGCGCAGCACGTCGAGGGTTTGCGGGTGGCTGTGGATCGAGGCGAAGAAGGCGTTGCTGCCCTTGTTCTTGCTCAGGCGCTTGCAGAAGGTCATGGCTTCGGCGGCGGCGGTGGCTTCGTCGAGCAAGGATGCGTTGGCGATCGGCAGGCCGGTGAGGTCGCTGATCAGGGTCTGGAAATTCAGCAGCGCTTCCAGGCGGCCCTGGGAAATTTCTGGCTGGTACGGGGTGTAGGCGGTGTACCAGGCCGGGTTTTCCAGCAGGTTGCGCAGGATCGGCGACGGTGTATGGCAGTTGTAGTAGCCCTGGCCGATGTAGGTCTTGAACAGTTGGTTTTTGGCGGCGATGGCCTTGATCTTGGCCAGGGCGTCTGCTTCGCTCAGGCCGTCTTCCAGGCCGAGCACGCTGGTGCCCTTGATGCTTTCCGGGATCACGCTGGCGCTCAACGCTTCCAGGGAATCAAAGCCCAGGCTGGCGAGCATGTGTTGCTCGTCTTCCTGGCGCGGGCCGATGTGGCGGGCGATGAATTCGTTGGCGGTGCTCAAATTGACAGTCATGGCGCGCTCCTCAGGCTTGTGCGTTGGCTTTGATCAGGCGGTCGTACGCATCCTGATCCAACAGCTTAGCCACTGCATCGGCGTCGGCTGGTTTAAAGCGGAAGAACCAACCTTCGCCCATCGGGTCTTCGTTGACCAGTTCCGGGCTGCCATCGAGCTTGTCGTTCACTTGCAGAACCTCACCGTCCAGAGGCATGTACACGCCGCTGGCGGCTTTTACCGACTCGACGGTGGACGCTTCAGCGCCCTTGTCGTAGGCCTGCAGCTCGGGCAGTTGCACGAACACCACATCACCCAGCGCGTTCTGCGCGAAAGCGGTGATACCCACGGTGACGCTGCCGTCAGCTTCGGCGCGCAGCCATTCGTGATCTTCAGTGAAACGCAACTCGCTCATGCAAACTCCTCAGGGCCAGAATGATCTGGTGGGCGGGATTGGAATGGGGAGTTGCTTAGCAATATCGTGGCCAACGTTATTAAGTTGTTTTAAAACAATGGCTTGCGAGAAAATCACGAAAACGCAACGGCGCTGGCTGTAGCGATTTCGCTACAGTTGGGCGCGTGAAAAAAAGCCTATGCGGATCAACGCCTTGCATGGCGCGCAAAAAGCAGGGTTGTAGCGATATCGTTACGCTGTAGCGCTTTCAGTACACGGGATGTCGTTCTCAGACCAAATTTGATATGCAATGCAATTCAACTGTGGGAGCGGGCTTGCTCGCGAAAGCGGAGTGTCAGTC
>JAFHKH010000041.1 GCA_016937595.1 Pseudomonas cedrina subsp. fulgida
CCCGCCGCCAAGCAGCGGCGAAACCCCGTTGCTGCCAAACCGGCCGCCAAGCCTGCAGCCGCCAAGCCGGCGGCAAAACCCGCGGCCGCGAAGAAGCCAGCGGCGGCGAAAAAACCAGCGTCCAAGCCTGCTGCTGCGGCGACAACCGCTTCCAGCGCCAACTCGGTCTCCGCACCGACGCCTGCGGTAAACCCGACTGCGACGCCGGCAACCCCGACGCCCTCCAGTCAGTCCTGATTTCTTCGGGGCACACCAAAATGCCGGCCTGTATAAGGCCGGGCATTTTTGTGTACGGGCATCACAGGCCGTCGTCAGTTGTAGGTAATCGACACCGTGGCGGTGCTGGCGAAGGTCCCCGGGGCAACCGTGCCGGTCTTGAAATACGCTGCGCCGAGCGGCAGGACCGCACGGTTATTGGAGACCGTGACGGTGCGCGAGCTGTCGGTGCCACTGGGGTGGATGGTGGTGTTATTGCTGCGCGCATACAGCCACAGTCCCAGGCCGCCCGCGCTGCCGGTGTTGGCAAAGCGCGAGGCATCGCCGGAATCCGCAGTGCCGGAAAATTGGAAGGTGACGTTTGACGCGTTGCTGCAATTGGCCGACAGATCGAACGGTGTAGCACCGGCGCTGGTGGCCGTGCGGAAATCGCCCACCCGCACGGTGGGCAGCGCCACCGTGCGGTTGACGTCGCCGGCCGCCAGGTCGCAGGTGGCGGCGGGTTTGACGAAGCGTGTATCGGTGACAAGTGTCAGGGAAAAATAGCCCTGGTCGGTTGCCCACCGTTCGTACAGCCAGTTTGTGGCATGCAATGTCGCGTTTTCCACAGGCGCGGTTTTGTAAAAAATCACCTCTGCGCTCACGTTGCTATGGGCCGTGGTTCCGGCCGGCATCACGCCGCTGGTGCTTATAAGGCTATGTGGGTAAACCAGTCCGCTTGCATCCCTGACCATTACCTTCAGCGCCACGCCTGGCACATAGGTGGGATGGGCCGTTATGCCTGTACCGGGAACCTCGATCAGGCTTGTCCAGTGCCCGGCGAACTGCCTCAAGGTCGCCGTGGGACAGGTGATCTTAAAACCCGGCGCAATCCCGTCGAAGGCCTTGCGCAGAATGACGCTGCCCACGGGCAGGCTGTCGGGCACTTCGATGACGGCCGGAAGGGAAAGGGTGTGCGACGACTGGGGGTATCGGTCGCACGCCGCTTGAGCCGTCATCGAGAGGCCGCAGACCAGAAGTGCCGATACGCATTGTGTGAAATATTTCATGTTCAGCCTCGCAAAAATGGAGAGAGCGCCCTGTTGCCAGGGCGGACGGTTTTTTGCGCACTTCCTGTGCCGGCTCCGGCGCTTGCGCGAGACCGTTTCAATCGTAAGTAATCGACAAGGTCACCGCGCTGACCAGGGTGCCCCGGCCGACAGCCGCAGTGTTTTTGTGATAAGCCGCAGACGCATCCAGCACCGCTTTGCTGGCCGTCGTGGCGACTGTGCGGCTGCGTTCAAGCTCTGTGCCATTGGCCGGAATGGTCGCGGCGCCGGGACCGGCCCTTAGCCAGACACCCAGGCCGGTTGCGCTGCCGGTATTGTTGAACAGCAAACCGTTGCCGCTGTCCGCCGTACCGGTGAAAAGGAAGGTCACGTTGCGGATATCCGACTCACATTCGGCGGTGACCTGGAAGGGTGTCACCCCGACGTAGAGCGAGCTGTCGAAATCCGCCACCTTGACCGTCGGCAAGGTGATGGTGCGGCTCACATCACCGGCCGCCAGGTTGCAGGTGCCGCCATTGACCAGGCCGGTAAAACTCAGCGAGCCGGTTGTGGCTGCATTGACCGGGGCGCCGGTGATAGCCGCACTGACGGCCAGAATGAGCGGTAAGGTTTGAATCTTCATCTAAGGTGCCTTGTGGTTTTCAGTTATAGGTAGTCGTCACGCTGGCTTGCGCCGGTCCGTTTCTGCGCAACAAGGTTGGCGTTGGCCTCGCACGTACCGGCATCCAAGTGATGCAAGCGGTCATGGCTTTCCCCGCCCTGTGTCTGGTGAAACTCGTAATGCAACTGGCAGGTGCTGGCGGCATTGGCGCCCCACTTGACGATCAACAGGTTCTCGCCGCGAGGCACCCGCACAAACGCTTTACCGCTCTGGCCGACCATGCCGACAATGGCGCCGCTCGCATCCATCACATCGGCGCCGAACGGCAGCGGGCTGCCGTCTTCGCGAAGGGCCGTGATCAACATCGCCTGGCCGCTGACGCTTTCGAACTCCAGCATGACCACTGAGCCTGCACGGGGCGCGACGTTTTGCGCGGCGGTCTTGAGCTCCACGTCCACGGACAGATCCTTGGGGTCCAGCTCGACCATGTTCTTGCGATACGGGGTCAAATGCGGCACCACGGCGTAGCCGTTTTTGCCCACCTGCGAACTGTGGTTGCCATTGACCCGCGCGCCGGCGGCGCCTGCGGCCTGCACGATGCCGATGGTGTCGCCCAGCTCCGGGGCCAGTGTCAGGCCGCCGGCGTGGGCGACGATGCCGCCGGTCAAGCCCAGCGACAGCGAGCGGTAATCGGAACTGCGGCCAACGCCGGCCGAGAGCACGCCCTGGCTGGTCTGGTATTTGATGTCGGCGCTGGCCGCGTTGCCGCCCTCCGAGGTGCGGGTGGCGCTCAGGCCATAGCTGGCCTCATTGAGTTCGCCGAGGCTGCCGCCCAGGCTGGCGCGCTCACCGCTGCTGCGGTCGCCGCGATACAGCGAAGTAGAGAGGGTCGGTTTGCGGGACCCGCTGCCCAGTGGCAGGCTCAGGGTGAAGTCGATCTGCTTGTCTACGCGGTCACTCAACAGGTCACGGGTGCGCTGGGCGCTGACGGTGTAGTGCAGGCCTTTCCAGGTATTGCTGTAGCCGGCGGCGAACGTCAGGTTGCGGCTCTGGCGGTTCCAGTATTGTTGCGAGGAACCGGTCAGGTACACGGCGCCTGCGCCCACGCTCTGGTTGAGGCTGATGTCCATGCGGTCGCGCAGGTGCGAGACGCTGTCGACGTTGAGCCCATCCAGGGCCAGGCCACGCACGCGCGCCGCATCGCGCACATTGAGGAAGCCTTCGGTGGAGTAGCGATAGGCGCCCAGCGCGAAATGCGTGCCGGTTTCGGTGAAGTTCTTGCTGTAGCGCAATTGCAGGCTTTGCCCATTGCGCGAAGCGTGGCCGGCACCCGGGCGTTGGAGTTGGTCACGTCCAGCGACAGGGCGCCCAGCGGCGTGTTGAATGCCGCACCGATGAGTTGCGAGAAGTAATCCTCGCCCACCACCGTGCCGGTATAGCCGGTTAGCAGGTTGCTCAAGCCGCGCTGATAGGTGGCCTGCGCCAGGGTTGGCGCGTGCCGTACGCCAACTTCATCGAGTTGGCCGACACTCAGCGAGTAGCGGCGCGCGTCCGGGCGCAGCAAGTTGGCGTTGGCGGCGAACGGCACGATGAACTCGCGTACACGGCCATCGGCTTCGGTGACGGTGACGTTGAGGTCGCCGCCGAATCCGGTGGGGTAGAGGTCGTCAAGCATGAACGGGCCGGGTGCGACGCTGACTTCATCGAGCAGGATGCCGCGTTGACGTACGCTGACCCTGGCGTTGGTTTCGGCAACGCCGCGCACCACCGGGGCAAACCCGGTCATCGAGTCGGGCAGCATGCGGTCATCGCTGAACACACTCAGACCCTTGATGCGCACGCTGTCGAATAATTCGCCGGGGGTGTAGATCTCGCCGAGCATCAATTGCGACTGCAGGCCGGTCAACTCGCGTTGCAGGTAGGTGGCGCTGCTCTGGTAGCCGGAATAACCGTCCGACTGGCTGAAGCTGCCGTTATGCCGAAAATGCCAGTCGCCGAGGTTGAGGCCGGTGTTCAAGCCCAAGTAAGTGGAGTTGAGCGAGCGCCCCGCGGTCTTGGTGGTAAAGGTGTTGAAGGTGTAGCGCGCAAAACCGGCGTTGATGCCGCTGTCCCATTGTTGCGGGCTGACGTAGCCACGCGCCTGGCGCGCCAGGTAAAGCTGCGGCACCTGCAATTGCAGCTTGTTGTCGCTCGGGTCGAAGCTGACGCTGGCGCCTGGAATGAAGGCACCGATATCGCCGCACACCGGGAAGGTCGGCGCGGCGGCCTGCCCTGTCGCGCCAGGGTGTTGGGCGACAGCGTCCAGGTCGACACCGAAGGCAATCAAGGTGTCGCGGCCCAGGCACAACTGCGCGGAGTTCTGCCCTTCAACGGCGTTGAAGGTCAGGTTTTCGCGGCCGAACCATTGACCATTGAGGTAAACCTCGGCGCGATAGCTGCCAGGCAGCACGACGTTGCCCTGGTTGAATTTGGTAATGTCGACCTGCAAGCCCGCCTTGCCCTGGGGGAAGAAGGCCGGGTTGAACGCCACATGCTCGACGCCGTGGGCGAGCAGCGCATTCGCGCTGCCGAGCAATAGCAGACTGCGGGCGGCCAGCTTGAGTCGATGGCGTGACAGGGGCCAGTTGATTGCGCTGGCAGGCGTGTTCGAACGCATGGTTACCGTTTCCAAAAAGAGGTTCTGCCCAAAAATCGGCATGGCGAGTCCCTGCCCCGGTCGAGGGGGCAATCGCAGGAGGTGTTTCAGGGCCGGCGGCGCGGTGGCGCCGGGCCGCTGCCTAAGGCTGGGAGGTCATCGTGGAATATCCGCCGTGTGGGAAACCCGCACGCCATAGTCATCGAGGGTCTGGAACTCGACGGTCATGGCGCCGGCCGGTGCCGACTTCAGCCCTGGCAGGACGAAGCGGTTGCGACCGCCGGGGACCACCATATTGCTGTCACCCGATGCGCTGGTTTCGCGCGGATGGCGTTGGCCGCCTGTCACCAGCTCAACGCGGTCGAAGCTCACGTGGTAGGGCGTCGGGTTGAATACTTCCAGCGCCTGGCCCCGCTCGGTCGCAAGGTATTTCCACTGCAGTCTGGCGGGCGCTGCTTCGACGTCGTAAGGCAGTTTTGCCGGGCGGTAGAACAGCTTGATCCGGGAGCGGAAGGCCAATTGCAGTTGATTGTTCTGTTCGCTGTCCAGCGCCAGGGACGGCACTTCCAGCAGGTTGAACCAGAACAGGCTTTCGCGTTCTGCCGGCAGCGGTTCGCCGGTGTGGGCCAGGCGAATGATCTGTTGTTGCTCCGGTTCCATGCGGAAAATCGGTGGCGTGGCCACAAACGGTGTCCCGGACTCGTCCGGGGTGGAGTGTTCGTTGCCGTCGTCCAGCCACACCTGAAGCAGTGTCGGTTTCTGGTTTTTGCTATCGAGCCGTACCGTCACCTCCTTGTCTTTTTGCAGATAAACGATACGGGTGCTGCCGATCACCACGCTGGCCTGCACCGCCGTGGCGGCGAGCAGGGCAACGAGTACCAGCGTGGCCTTCGGAAGAAGGCGAGAGACCAATGACGCGTTCATGCAGTGGGTTATCCGTCGTACTTAAAAGGTTGGGCTGGCGGAATACCGCACGCGTGCGCCGAAATCGCTGACGGCGGTGAACTCGACCTGCGCCGAGCCCTTGGGTTGGCTCTTGAGCCCTGGCAGGGCAAATACCTTGGTGTCGCCGTGGGGCATCAACAGGCTGTCGGTGGCCGTCTGGTTAGGCGCTTTGCTGTAACGACGGCCATCGCTGGCCAGGTCGATGCTGGCGAGCGAGACGTGATAGGGCGTCGGGTTAGTGGCTTGCAGGGCATAACCCTGGCCGTGGGGCACCAGCTTCCACTGCACCTGTGCCGGTGCGCGCTCGGCCGGCAACGGCAGCGCCTGCGGCCTGAGGAACACGCGCAAGCGCGTACGGAACGACAGCTGGATCTGATTTTTCTGCGCCGCATCCTGGGTGCTTGGCGGCACTTCCAGTACGTTGAGCCAATACAGGCTCTCGCGGTCGGTGGGCACGGGTTCGCCGGTATAGCGCAGGCGCACCGCTTGTTGCTGGTTGGGCTCGATACGAAAGATCGGTGGCGACAACGTAAAGGGGGTTCGCGCCGTCGCCGGTGTCGATTGCCGGTCGCCGGTATCCAGCCAGACCTGCACCAGCGCCGGGTGAGCGCCTTTGTTTTCGAGGCGCACGATCAACTCCTGTTGTTCGACGGGGTAAACCACACGTGTGCCATGGACGATGACGCTTGCATGGGCGAGCGGCGTCAGCAGTGACATGAATACAAGCGCACAGGCGACAAGCGCGAGGCGGGCCAT
The DNA here is from genome assembly GCA_016937595.1 of Pseudomonas cedrina subsp. fulgida. Classification (GTDB taxonomy): domain Bacteria; phylum Pseudomonadota; class Gammaproteobacteria; order Pseudomonadales; family Pseudomonadaceae; genus Aquipseudomonas; species Aquipseudomonas fulgida. The sequence continues at coordinate 6,203 of JAFHKH010000041.1, forward strand.
GCGTTTCATCGTTCGGGTTCTCTTCTCAGGCATGGATCAAAAATGCGGCTTTCGGGCGACCTGAATCGCTTAAGTGTGGGAGCGGGCTTGCCCGCGAATGCGGTGGGTC
>JAFHKH010000410.1 GCA_016937595.1 Pseudomonas cedrina subsp. fulgida
GGCGGCGGCGCGCAGGTCGGCGGAGGTGCTGTCGCGCGCGGCAGGTTCTGCAACGCAGTGAACACCGCATCCAGCGAGCCTTGGCGACTTTGCTGGGTGGAGAGTTGCTGCGTGATGGCCAATTTGATCCTTGAGCCCGCTCAACGGCACGAAATTCAGGGTCTGAGCGTTCTGCACCACGGCACTGAGCAAACTGCCCACGCGCAACGGTTGCGGGCTTTCCACCGTCAGCGTCGCACCGGCCAGGGCGTTATTGAGCACCGTCACCAACGAGCGGTAGATCGCCGGTTGCGCGGTGCCCTGGGGCAGCATCTGGGTGGTCAGCACTTTGGCTTGCAGCAGGGTGCCTTCCGGCATCTTGGCGGTATCGATGCGCGTGAGGGCCGCCACATTCGCGCTCAACGCCTGTTGCAGGCTGAGGGTCAGGTTACCGGCGGTCGTCTGGCTCACCGCAACGTTACTGCCCAGCGGCAACGGTTGCGCGCTGCTGGCCTGCACCAGGGCCTGGCGGCCGCCGTCCAGGGTCAGCTTGAGCAACAGCTGAAAAGCTTCACCGCCTTGCTTGAGGGCGATGACTTCGGCATTCGCGGTTTTCCCGGGGTCAATCAAGCCGATCTGCGGCTCCAGCAGTTTGAGCAAGGCGCCTGCCGCAGGCGCGGGCGTTTGCCCGGCGGCCGGCGTGGGAGGGAGCGTAGGAAGGTTGATCTCGCCGGTCATCGTGCGCGTCGTCTCTGGGAAATTGCCCTCTTTAGCGTAGGGCATCGCATGTATAATGCCGCCCGTCTGCAAAGAGAGCGCTAAAAACTCACAACTATTTGATCCAGCTCTCTAAAACCGGTCGCCAAAGCCGTTATGGTGCTTCTTTCTATAACGGCCGCTGCACCGCCGACTTGAACCGTAAAGGCCCGCGATCTCTTGACCAGCCCTCTTCTTGAAGCCGTAGCGCTCTCCTGTGAACGCGACCTGCGCCTGCTGTTCGAGCACCTCGAGCTGCGGCTGGCCGGCGGCGATATGGTGCACGTCAGCGGCCCCAACGGCAGCGGCAAGACCAGTTTGCTGCGGCTGCTGGCCGGGTTGATGCAGCCGACCGCAGGCGTTGTGCGACTCAACGGCAAGCCCCTCAACGAACAACGCACGGAGCTTGCGCGCAACTTGATCTGGATCGGCCACGCCGCCGGTATCAAGGATGTGCTCACTGCCGAAGAAAACCTCGGCTGGCTCAGCGCCCTGCATCATCCGGCGCCCGCGATGCCATCTGGCAGGCCCTTGCCGCTGTCGGCCTCAAGGGCTTTGAAGATGTTCCCTGCCACACCCTGTCCGCCGGCCAGCAGCGCCGCGTGGCCCTGGCGCGTTTGTACCTGCCGGGCCCGCCGTTGTGGATTCTCGACGAACCTTTCACGGCCCTCGACAAACACGGCGTCGCCCAGTTGGAAGAGCACCTGGCGCAACACTGCGAGCAGGGCGGGCTGGTCGTTCTCACCACTCACCACACGCTTAATCGCATGCCCGCCGGTTACCGTGACCTGGACCTGGGGCGGTGGTCATGAGCGTATTGGCCTTGTTGGTCGTCCGCGAAGCACGCTTGCTGTGCCGTCGCCCGGCCGAGTTGGCCAACCCGCTGGTATTCTTTGCCATTGTGATTGCGTTGTTCCCGCTGGCCGTTGGTCCGGAGACTAAACTGTTGCAAACCTTGTCCCCGGGACTGGTATGGGTCGCGGCGCTTTTATCGGTGTTGCTCTCGCTGGACGGGCTGTTTCGCAGCGATTTCGAAGACGGGTCCCTCGAACAGTGGGTCCTTTCGCCGCACCCCTTGCCACTTTTGGTACTGGCCAAGGTGCTGGCACACTGGGCTTTTTCTGGCTTGGCGCTAGTCTTGCTCTCGCCGCTGCTGGCGATGATGCTGGGCTTGCCCGGCGAATGCCTGCCGATCCTGCTTCTGAGCCTGTTGCTCGGCACGCCGGTCCTCAGTTTGCTGGGCGCAGTGGGCGCGGCGTTGACGGTCGGTTTGAAGCGTGGCGGCCTGTTGCTGGCCTTGCTGATTCTGCCTTTGTACATTCCAGTGTTGATCCTGGGCAGCGGCGCGTTGCAAGCCGCGCTGATGGGCATGCCGGCGACCGGTTACCTCTTGTGGCTTGGCAGCCTGGCCGCCCTGGCGGTAACCCTGACACCCTTTGCTATAGCGGCCGGCCTGAAGATCAGCGTCGGCGAATAATGAGGTCTGACCCGACGTGATGTCGGGTCAGTAAAGACCCTGGGCTTCTTGCCACGACAAGAAGCACCCGTGATGGAAACAGCAATGAACTGGACCTGGTTTCACAAGCTCGGCTCGCCCAAGTGGTTCTACGGCATCAGTGGCAAGCTGCTGCCGTGGTTGAGCCTCTTCGCGATATTGCTGATCGGCATCGGCCTGGTCTGGGGCCTGGCCTTCGCGCCGCCGGACTACCAGCAAGGCAACAGCTTTCGCATCATCTATATCCACGTTCCCGCCGCGATGCTGGCCCAGTCCTGCTACGTGATGCTGGCGGTGTGCGGTGTCGTCGGCCTGGTGTGGAAGATGAAGCTTGCCGACGTTGCCCTGCAATGCGCCGCGCCCATCGGTGCGTGGATGACCGCCGTGGCGCTGGTCACCGGGGCGATCTGGGGCAAGCCCACCTGGGGTTCGTGGTGGGTGTGGGATGCGCGACTGACGTCGATGTTGATCCTGCTGTTCCTGTACTTCGGCCTGATTGCCCTGGGCAACGCGATCAGCAATCGTGACAGCGCCGCCAAGGCCTGCGCGGTGCTGGCGATTGTCGGCGTGATCAACATCCCGATCATCAAATACTCGGTGCAGTGGTGGAATACCCTGCACCAGGGCGCCACCTTCACCCTCACCGAAAAGCCGGCGATGCCCGTGGAAATGTGGGCGCCGCTGCTGCTGATGGTGCTGGGGTTCTATTGCTTCTTCGGTGCGGTGCTGCTGCTGCGCATGCGCCTTGAAGTGCTCAAGCGCGAAGGCCGCGCCAGTTGGGTCAAGGCCGAAGTGCAAGGCAGCCTGGGAGCGCGCGGATGAGTTTTGCTTCTTTCAGCGAGTTTATCGCCATGGGCCATCACGGCCTGTATGTCTGGACGGCCTACGGCATCTGCCTGGCGGTACTGGCTGTCAACGTCGCCACGCCGATCCTGGCCCGCAAGCGTTACCTGCAACAAGAGGCGCGTCGTCTGCGCCGGGAGAGCGAAAAGTGAATGCGCTGCGTAGAAAGCGTCTGTTGATCATCCTGGCCATCCTGGCCGGCGTCGGC
>JAFHKH010000411.1 GCA_016937595.1 Pseudomonas cedrina subsp. fulgida
TTCGTCGAGCAAGCCCGCTCCCACAGTTTGATTTCCATACATCAGATAGACCTCAGACTGCTCTGGCTCTGGCTCTGGCGCGATTTAGGCAAAGACCTTGAAAGGGCTGGCTGTAAGAGCGGAACCAATAGCCTCCGTTACCGCAGCAACGGATATGTACGCGGTCACCCCCAACTACAGGGGCGGCCCGAAGGCCGCCACGGAAGCAAGCTCCCTCGCCACAGGTTCGAAGCTACCCCGTTGCCTACTGGACACTCTTCTCTTTTCCCCCCGCCCCAGCAGCCCCCGTCACCACCTGCACACTCAACCGCGGCGTCGCCAGATCCAGCCCCGCTTCATCCAGTTGGCGCTTGAGCGACAAGTTGAACGCCCGCGACACCTCCCACTGCTTGATCGGCGCAGTCTTGAAGCGTGCACGCAGGATCGCGCTGCCCGACTCAAAACTCTCTACGCCCTGGATCTCCAAGGGCGACCAGATGTTGCGCCGTTGCAGCGGATCGTTGCGCATTTTCTGGCCGACATCGCGCATCAGCTTGATCGCGTCGTCAATCTCCATGTTGTACGGGATCGCCACCCGGAAGATCGCGTAGCCGAATTCGCGCGAGTAGTTCTTGATGCTCTTGATCTCGCTGAACGGAATGGTATGCACGATCCCGTCGATGTCGCGCAGGCGCACCGTGCGGATAGTCAGGCCCTCGACGGTACCGAGGTGGCCGCCCACGTCCACGTAGTCATCGATGGCCAGGGAGTCCTCGATGATGATGAACAGGCCGGTGATCAAGTCCGCCACCAGCGATTGCGCACCAAAGCCGATGGCCAGGCCGATCACGCCGGCACCGGCCAGCAGCGGCGTGACGTTCATGCCCATGTTCGCCAGGGCAACGATGGCGGCGATGATGAAAATGGTCACGAACAGCACGTTGCGGATCAACGGCATCATGGTTTGTGCGCGAGCATTGGCCAGGCCTTTGCGCGAGCGGGTGAGCGCATGGTGAATCGCGGTGTCGCTGAGGATCCAGATCAGCCAGGCAAACAGCAGAGTCCCCGCCAGGCCGAACAGCTTGACGCTGATTTCATGGCCATCGCCCTCGGTAAAGCGAATCAGCGACAAGCCCCACACGCGCAGGCCCAGCTCGATAAACACCAGCCACACCACCAGGTGCGCCAAGGTGTAGACGAAGCTTTTCAGGCGCTCGGAGTACAGCGCGTGGCGCTTGAGCCCGCGCTGCGGCTTGAGCGCATGGCGGCGCACGAGGCCGTTGATCACCATGCACAACACCAGCAGCACCGTACACAGCAGCGACTGGCGCAGGGCGGTGCTGGTGTCGCCGGCGGAGACGAACGTGGCGAACAGCGAAATGCCCACCAGCAGCAACGCGGGGATGTACCAGAACGAACCGATGATTTCGATCGTGTCGCTGAGGGCGCGGCGCGTGAGGCGGCGTGACAACGGCTGGTTGCGGATCAGGTGGGCGATGGGCCGGCGGAAACGCAGGATAAACACGCCGGTCGACAAGGCCGCCATCACATTGGCAACGGTCGCGGCGGTGTGGGACAGGTGCTGGCCCAGGGCTTGTACCAGCCTGGGATCGCTCAGGGCTTCACCGAAGGCGGCAAAACTGCCGATCCACCAAAGGGGTCGGAACGCCTGGTGGCGCAGGATGTACAACGCGCGATGGCGATGGGGGCCGTCGAGCACCGAAAAGGCAATCACGCAGATGGCCGAGAAGCAGGTGCCGACCACCAGGGCGTAGGCCAATACCATCGCCAGGGATTTGCCCAGGGACGAGGGCAGGGCGTAGCTCAGGTACACCGTGATCACCAGGGCGATCAGCCAGGGGCCCAGTTTGCGCAGGGCGAAGCGCACCATGTCCCAGGTGCGGGGATGCTGCGGCAATTCCTCGGGCAAGCCGAAACGTTCGCGCACGCGGTGGCTCAGCCAGATCAGCGCGGCGGCGAGCAGGCTCCATACCGCCAGGATCAGGGCAAAACCGAAAATGATCGGCAGCCACTCGTTGGCCGGCAGCAGCAGCGCACTGAGCTCTTGCCTGGCCAGGTCGACTTCGTTGGACCAGCGCCCCATCGGGCTGTCGGCCCCGGAAAACTGCTGCTCAAAGCCCGACAGCGTACTGCCGATCAGCCCCAGCACCCCCAGCTCCGCGGCGGGCTGGGCTTTTTGCGTGGCTGCGCGCAGCTTCTTCAGGTCGCTCAGCAACTGGGTGCGCTGCTGGTCGTTTTCCAGGGTCTTGATGACCTCGTCCAACGACTGGCCCAACGGCACCTCGGCCTGGGGTTGGGCCTTGGTGCCGCCGCCCAGCATGCCGGGCAAGCCCACGGCTTGGGCAGAAGTGAAGGGCAGCAGCGCGAGCAGGGCAATCAAGACAAAGCAGGGCAGGGCAAACAGGCGGGAAAGCACGAGGCGGGCAACCTTGAGGACGGCAGGTCGATCGAGTGTACGAGGGCAAGCGTCATTCGGCCAGTTTGGCGAGGATCTTGTACACCACCGTGCCCAGAATCAGCAGCATGCCAACCCACATGCCGAACACGCCGAAGGGCTTGTCGCGACAGTTGAAACCCACGGCCAGCAGGAGCATCCCGACCAGGATCGGGATCAGCATGGCGTGGAAGGAAGACAGGGGAATCATGAAGGGTGACGGCCTTGTCGGAGTGGGAATACTGACAAGTCTAGGTCGGATTGCAGAAAGTGCAGATGATGCAGATCACGTGTACGCAGAACAAATTTGGGAGCGGGCTGGCTCGCGAATGCAGTGTGTCAGTCACTGAATATATCGACTGATCCACCGCCTTCGCGAGCAAGCCGCTCTCACATTCTGAACGGCGTCAGCGCTGAAATATCAGCGCAAGGTCGGGCCCTGGAAGCCCATGTACAACGCCAGCTTCTCGGCCACGCTGGCCCCAAGCTTCTTGGAGAAGCGGTCAAACGGCGATTCCTCAACCGTGAAGTCCACCAACTCCTTCTCGCCAATCACATCCCGCGCCACCGAACTGGCGCTGCCCAACGCATCAATCAAGCCCAGCGGCAACGCTTGCTCGCCGGTCCAGACCAGCCCGGAGAACAGTTCCGGATGGTCTTTATCCTTCAACCGATCGCCACGGCCCTGCTTCACGCTGGCAATGAACTGGCGATGGGTGGTGTCGAGCACGCCCTGCCAGAACTGGGTTTCATCGGCCTTCTGCGGCTGGAACGGATCAAGGAACGCTTTATGCTCGCCCGAGGTGTAGACGCGTCGCTCCACGCCCAGCTTCTCCATGGTGCCGACAAAACCGTAACCGGCCGCCGTCACCCCAATGGAGCCCACCAGGCTGGCCTTGTCGGCGTAGATCTGGTCGGCGGCGCTGGCGATGTAATAGGCACCCGAGGCGCCCAGGTCGGAAATCACCGCGTACAGTTTGATATCCGGGTGCAGGCCGCGCAGGCGACGGATCTCGTCATACACATAGCCTGATTGCACCGGACTGCGCCCGGGCTGTTGATACGCAGGATCACCCCTTTGACCTTGGGGTCTTCAAACGCCGCCCGCAGGCTGCTGACGATATTGTCGGCGCTGGCGGGCTCCTTGTCGGCGATCACGCCGCGCACCTCGATCAACGCGGTATAACCGGCGCCACGGGTCGCGCTTTTTTCCATGTCCATCAGCGGGCTGAACAACACCAGCATGGCGATCAGCCAGGTAAACGTCAGCAGCTTGAAGAAAATCCCCCAACGTCGTGCACGGCGCTGCTCCTGGACGCTGGCCAGGAGGGTTTTCTCCAGCAGCTTCCAGCTCTTGTCATCACCGTTTTCAGCCTTCTCGGGCGCTTTCCACTCGTCACTCATGCCATCAACCCCAGCAAAGACCTATAAAGCCCGGCTGAGCCAGGCCTGCAATTCGGAAAAATGATCAATCATCAGCCTGGGCTCATAGCGCTGCAAGGCCTCGGCCGACTGGGCGCCGTAGCTGACCGCCACACTGTCTATGCCGGCATTGCGCGCCATCATCAGGTCAAAGGACGCATCCCCCACCATCAACGCCTGGCGCGGCGATACACCGCAATGCGCCAGGATCTGCTCCAGCATCAGAGGGTGAGGCTTGCTGGCAGTTTCATCGGCGGCACGGGTGATATCGAAATACTCTTCCCAGCCGTGAGCCTTGAGCACCCGATCCAGGCCGCGGCGCGCCTTGCCGGTGGCGACCGCCAAGTGATAGCCCTCGGCGCGAAACGCATCCAGCGCCTGCACCACACCGTCGAACAGCGGGGAGGGCACGGCCTCCAGGGCGATGTAGTGATCGGCGTAGTGCCCACGGAACACGATCAGCTCGGCGTCGCTGATCTCGGGGTACAAGGTGCGGATCGCCTCGGGCAGGCCCAGGCCGATGATGCCCTTGACCGCCAGGTCGCTGCACAAAGGGAAGCCCGAACGGGTCGAGGCCATGCGCATGGATTCGACGATGCGGCCAATGGAGTTGGCCAGGGTGCCGTCCCAGTCGAAAATCAGCAGCTTGTAATCAAGGTGCGACACTCAAGCGCTCCACGGTCTTGGCCCACATGTCGTCAACCGGTGCCTGCAGCTTCAGTTCGCCGCCATCGGGCAGCGGCACGGTCAGCATGTAGGCGTGCAGGAACAAGCGCTTGCCGCCCAGATCGCGGATTTCCTTGGAGAAATCCTCATCGCCGTATTTGGTATCACCGGCAATGCTGTGGCCCGCGTGCAGGGTGTGCACGCGAATCTGGTGGGTACGGCCGGTGACCGGCTTGGCCTCGACCAGGGTGGCGAAGTCACCGAAGCGGCGCAGCACCTTGAACAGGGTCAGCGCTTCCTTGCCCTCCTCGTCCACTTCCACCATGCGCTCGCCGGAACGCAGGTTGCTCTTCTGCAACGGCGCGCGCACGCTTTTGATCGAGCTGGCCCAGTTGCCGCGCACCAGCGCCATGTAGCGCTTGTCAACGCCATCGCCGCGCAGCGCGGTATGCAGGTGACGCAACATGCTGCGTTTCTTGGCGATCATCAGCAGGCCGGAGGTGTCACGGTCGAGTCGATGGACCAGCTCCAGCTCCTTGGCATCCGGGCGCAATTGCCGAAAGGCTTCGATCACGCCGAACGTCAGGCCGCTGCCGCCGTGGACCGCAATGCCGCAGGGCTTGTTGATCACGATGAGTTTGTTATCTTCGAACACGATCGACGCTTCCAGGCGCTGCAGCAGGCCCTGGGCTAACGGCACCGGCTCGTCGCGCTCAGGCACGCGCACCGGCGGCACACGGACGATATCGCCCGCCTGCAGCTTGTACTCGGGCTTGATCCGGCCTTTGTTCACCCGCACTTCGCCTTTACGCAAGATGCGGTAGATCAAGGTCTTGGGCACGCCTTTGAGCCTGGCCAGGAGAAAATTGTCGATGCGTTGGCCGGCATATTCCGGCGAGACCTCGAGCAGTTGGACGCTGGGGGTCTGGGGGGCGGTAGTCGTCATGGCGGCGATGATAACAATTTTTTATGGAATTGAAGCACTTAATCATTGCTGCTATAGTCGCGAACGCCGCCAAAAGCGGCCTGGCCAGAGGACTTGCGGCAAACTGCCGGCCCTGACCATCGCAATTCATCAGGACGCGAGGCCGTCCTACGGGGTGTTCGCCACCTTGGAAGGCTCAGGATTGTAACGAGCGCAGGTGACATGAGGCCTGAAGCGAGTGCGGTACGCAGGGTGAATACTCGCGTGTTGCGCCGATATTTACGGCCAGTTCACAAAGTGCAGTCAGTCTTGAACCAGACCATGGCGAATGCTTCGGAAACAACGCCTGTTAAGAGCCGGGTGAGAGCGCAATCGCCCACACCCGGTCTTGTTTAGCCATGAGCGTGGACTCCCCATTGGAGAACACGGTAAATGCCAACCCGCTGCGGATTCTGCGCGCGGCAGCACCCGAATTATCAGGGATACGTGTAGGGTGGAGATGCACAACCGTCGGACCGTGTAGCACTAGGCTTATATTTAGACGCTTCATCTCGTCCACAGTCGCCGGTTGATTCCTCCTCCTGACCTTAGCTTTTGTTGAAGTGGTGCCTTTGTCACCACCGCTAACAAGCAGGACGCGTCCGTCGCGATACCGGCCCAATTGGCCTGTTATTGCTGGACACTGGAGTGGCCAACCACTCTTGACGCACCTGACACCGACCGTGAGAAGTCGTGTGTGCCGAACGCCGTTTCCGGCAGCCCGGAAACCGACGGTACAACATGAAAAGAATGCTGATTAACGCAACTCAACCCGAAGAGTTGCGTGTTGCACTGGTAGATGGCCAGCGCCTCTACGACCTGGACATCGAATCCGGTGCACGCGAGCAAAAGAAGGCCAACATCTATAAAGGCCGGATTACTCGCATCGAACCAAGCCTTGAGGCTGCCTTTGTCGATTTCGGCTCCGAGCGCCACGGCTTCCTGCCCCTCAAGGAAATCTCCCGCGAGTACTTCAAGAAATCCCCTGAAGGCCGCGTAAACATCAAGGACGTCCTGAGCGAAGGCCAGGAAGTCATCGTCCAGGTCGAAAAAGAAGAACGTGGCAACAAGGGCGCAGCCCTGACCACCTTCATCAGCCTCGCCGGCCGCTACCTGGTCCTGATGCCGAACAACCCGCGTGCCGGCGGTATTTCCCGTCGCATCGAAGGCGAAGAGCGCAATGAACTGCGCGAAGCGCTGAACGGCCTGGTCGCTCCCGCCGACATGGGCCTGATCGTTCGCACTGCCGGCCTTGGCCGCAGCAGCGAAGAAATGCAGTGGGACCTCGATTACCTGCTGCAACTGTGGACCGCCATCAAGGAAGCGTCCCTGGATCGTTCCGCGCCGTTCCTGATCTACCAGGAAAGCAACGTCATCATCCGCGCGATCCGCGACTACCTGCGCCAGGACATCGGCGAAGTGCTGATCGACAGCGTTGAAGCCCAGGACGAAGCCCTGACTTTCATCCGCCAGGTGATGCCGCAGTACGCCAGCAAGATCAAGCTGTACGAAGACAGCGTGCCGCTGTTCAACCGCTTCCAGATCGAAAGCCAGATCGAGACCGCTTTCCAGCGCGTGGTCGAACTGCCTTCCGGCGGCTCCATTGTGATCGACCCGACCGAAGCCCTGGTGTCCATCGACATCAACTCGGCACGTGCGACCAAAGGCAGCGACATCGAAGAAACCGCCCTGCAGACCAACCTGGAAGCGGCTGAAGAAATCGCCCGCCAACTGCGCCTGCGGGACATCGGCGGCCTGATCGTGATCGACTTCATCGACATGACCCCCGCCAAGAACCAGCGCGCCGTGGAAGAGAAAGTCCGCGAATGCCTGGAAGCCGACCGTGCCCGCGTGCAAGTCGGCCGTATCTCGCGCTTCGGCCTGCTGGAAATGTCCCGTCAGCGCCTGCGTCCGTCCCTGGGCGAAAGCAGCGGCATCGTCTGCCCACGCTGCAACGGCACCGGCATCATCCGTGACGTTGAATCGCTGTCCCTGGCGATCCTGCGCCTGATCGAAGAAGAAGCCCTGAAAGACCGCACCGCCGAAGTCCGCGCGCAAGTGCCGATCCCGGTTGCCGCCTTCCTGCTCAACGAAAAACGCAACTCGATCACCAAGATCGAACTGCGCACCCGTGCCCGTATCGTCATCCTGCCGAACGATCACCTCGAAACGCCGCACTTCGAAGTGCAGCGTCTGCGCGATGACAGCCCGGAAGCCCACAGCGGCCAGTCCAGCTACGAAATCGCCGCTGCCGCCGCCGAAGTGGAAGAAGTCCAGCCAGCCGCCGCGACCCGCACCCTGGTTCGCCAGGAAGCGGCCGTGAAGACCGCGCCGGCCCGTGCCAACGCGCCAATGCCGGCTGAACCCGCCGCTCCGGTTGCCGCACCGGCCGCAATGCCTGAACCAAGCCTGTTCAAAGGCCTGGTGAAGTCCCTGGTCAGCCTGTTCGCCACCAAGGAAGAGCCTGCTGCTCCGGTCGTGGTTGAAAAACCTGCCGCCGAGCGTCCGGCACGCAACGAAGAACGTCGCAACGGTCGCCAGCAGAGCCGCAACCGCAACGGCCGTCGTGACGAAGAGCGCAAGCCGCGCGAAGAACGTGCGCCGCGTGAAGAGCGCGCCCCACGTGAAGAGCGTGCACCTCGCGAAGCCCGTGAAGAAACGCCAACCGTAGCCCGTGAAGAACGTGCACCGCGTGAAGAGCGCGCACCACGTACCCCACGCGCTCCGCGTGAAGACCGCAAGCCACGTGGCGAGCGTGAAGAGCGCGTGCGCGAACTGCGCGAGCCACTGGACGCCGCGCCAGCCGTTGCCGGTGCCGCCGCTGCCGCAGAAGAGCGCCCGGCGCGCCAGCCGCGTGAAGAACGTGCGCCACGTGAAGAACGTCAACCTCGCGCCCCGCGTGAAGAGCGTCAACCACGTGCCGAACAAACTGCCGTAGCCAGCGAAGAAGAAGAGCTGTTGACCGGCGAAGAGCAATTGCAGGAAGACGGTCAGGACAACGCCGAAGGCGATCGTCCGCGCCGCCGCTCCCGTGGCCAGCGTCGTCGCAGCAACCGTCGTGAGCGTCAGCGTGATGCCAACGGCAACGTGATCGAAGGCTCGGAAGAAGCCGGCGAAAACGCAGAAGCGGCCAACAGCGAACCGACTGGCGCCGAACTGGCTGCCGGCCTGGCCGTTACGCCTGCCGTCGCCAGCGCGGTCATCAGTGCACCGGCTGAAGCCCAGGCTCACGAGCAGGCTGAACGCGCTACCGCCGCCGTTGAAGAAACCATTGCTGTAGAAGCACCGGTTGCCGAGACCCCAGTGGTTGAAGCGCCGGTCGTCGAAGCACCAGTAGTTGAAGCCACTACGCCGATCGAAGCCCCAGTGGTTGCGGACGTGGAAGTGGCTCCGGTTCGCGATGCCCAGCCGGAAACCGAAGTGGTTGCCGTTGAACCGGCTCCGGTGGTCGAACCTCAGCCAGTGGTTGAAGCTGCGGTCGAAGCACCGGTCGTCGAAGAAGCTGCCCCGGCCGTGCGCGAAGTTCGCGAAGAGCAGACGGCCTTCCAGTGGACGGCAGAACCTGCCGCACCGGTTGAAGCGCCCGCCCCTGCCCCTGTGGAGGAAGAAGCGCCGGCACCGGTTGCCGAAGTCGTGGTTGCCGAGCCGGCCCCAGCGGTTGAGCCGGCGCCAGTCGTGGAGCCTGAAGCGCCCGTGGTTGCCGAAGTGGCCGCCCCAGTCGTTGAAGCCGCACCGGCCAGCGCCCTGACCGAGAACGGCCGTGCGCCGAACGACCCACGTGAAGTGCGTCGTCGTCGCAAGGAAGCTGAGGCCGCTGCCACGGCGGCGGCTGCACTGGAAGCAGAGCAAGAGAGCAAGCCTCTCGTCTGACGCCAGCCGTGACTAAAAAGCCCCGCCTGAGTGATCAGGCGGGGCTTTTTTATGCAGTCCGGATAATGTCGCAAGTCCAACAATGTGTGAGCGGGCTTGCTCACGAAAGCGGTGGGTCAGCTAAATATTGGGCGATTGACACGCCGCCTTCGCGAGCAAGCCCGCTCCCACATTTTAGCTATGTATGAAATTCAAGGATTGCGGCAAGTCGACATCCCAAAGTATGCCTGGATCATCCACCAACACTTCACGCACCGCCGCCTGCGTAAACAGCCCCTTGGCCCCTCGATCACCGGTCAGTGCCATCAACCCTGGCCCCAACAACCGGCCAAATGCCACAGGATGCCCATACTGCCCATCCCACACCGGCACGCTGATGCCCCCCTCCTCCAGCCCATCGATCACCTGTTCAATACTCGACGACTGAATGAACGGCATGTCCCCAAGCACCACCAGCCAGCCGTCCGCCGACGCGCTGGCCGCCGTCGCCGCCGCAAGGCTCTCGCCCATCCCGGCCGAACGCAGCAGCAGCACGTCGCAGCCGTACATCTTGGCCAACCGAATAACTTCCGCTCGCTCCGGTGACGTCACCACCCAGCGCCTTGCAATGCGTTCAGGCAGGTTCACCAGCACCTGCTCGATCACCGGCCGAACCACGCCATCCAGGCCGACGCACTCAGCCAGCAATTTATCCTGATCGGCACCGGCCACGGCACGAAACCGACTGCCCTGCCCTGCCGCCAGCACAATCGCCGTCAGCGTCACTCGGCCACCACCGGCAAAGGTTTCTTCTGCATCGGCGCCACGCCGTTCTTGATCGCGACAATTTCCGCCATCAACGACAATGCGATTTCCGACGGGGTGTGGCTGCCGATATGCAAACCGATCGGCCCGTGCAGACGCGCAATCGCCTGCGCCGACAGCCCCAGCGCCGCCAGGTTCTCCCGGCGTTTCTGGCTGTTGACCCTGGAACCGAGCGCACCGATGTAGAACGCGCTGGAATTAAGCGCCGTCAGCAGTGCCATATCGTCCAGGCGCGGGTCGTGGGTCAGGCAGACAACGGCCGTGCGCTCATCGGTCTGGATGTTCAGCACCGCTTCATCGGGCATGCCGGTACAAAACGGCCGTGCTGTTCTTCCCAGCCGTAGACAAACTCTTCGCGTGGGTCGCAGATCAGCACTTCGAAATCCAGCAAGCGCGCCATTTCCGCGACATAGCGCGACAGTTGTCCGGCGCCGATCAGCAACAGGCGCCAGCGTGGGCCGTAGATGGCGCGCAAGCGCTCGCCATCAAAGGTCACCACGTCGGTCTTGCTCGCACTGCTCAAGGTGACTTCGCCGCTGGCCAGGTCCAGCTCACGTGCGACGATCTGATGATCCTCACAACGGGCCAGCAGCTCCGTGACCCATGCCCACTCATCCACGCGTTCTTCGGTCAGGCGTAGCGTGCCGCCGCAGGGCAGGCCAAAACGCGCAGCCTCATCACGGGTGACGCCGTAGGTCACCAATTGCACCGCAGGCCCGTCTTCGGGCAAACGACCGTCCTGCAGCCGCGCAATCAGGTCATCCTCGATGCAACCGCCAGACACCGAGCCGATTACCACCCCGTCGCCACGCAACGCCAGCATTGCCCCCGGCGGGCGCGGCGCGCTGCCCCAGGTCTGCACCACGCTGTACAACACCACGCGATGCCCGGCGCGGCGCCATTCGAGCACGCTACGCAGGACATTCAGGTCCACACTGTCCACACAACCTCCTGCAAGCGGTTCAACCGATTCACTTACTGTAAAACAAAAGCCACTGATGTGATCTGCCGGAAACGCAAACGCCGAACCAGTCGGGGCGTTTGTGTGTTGCCGGCGGCGTTAGTTCACACTATCTGCCGCTTACTTGACGACGGGTGCCGGGCCTTCGGCCACGCCCAGGTCATCGATCTCACGGGTTTCCGAGATACCGGTACCGCCGGACGCCAGCTCGCTTTGCAGCTTGTCGGTGTCCAGTTCCTTGACCCACTTGGCCACAACGAGGGTGGCAACGGCGTTACCCACCAGGTTGGTCAATGCGCGGGCTTCGGACATGAAGCGGTCGATACCCAGGATCAGCGCCAGGCCGGCAACCGGCAGGTGGCCTACGGCCGACAGGGTTGCAGCCAGGACGATGAAACCACTGCCGGTCACACCCGCGGCGCCTTTGGAGGACAGCAGCAGCACCAGCAGCAGGGTGATCTGGTGGGTGATGTCCATGTGGGTATCGGTCGCCTGGGCGATGAACACGGCAGCCATGGTCAGGTAGATCGACGTACCGTCAAGGTTGAACGAGTAGCCGGTCGGGATCACCAGGCCAACCACGGATTTCTTCGCGCCCAGACGCTCCATCTTGATCAGCATGCGGGGCAGTGCCGATTCGGAAGACGACGTGCCCAGCACGATCAGCAGCTCTTCACGGATGTAGCGGATCAGCTTGATCACGCTGAAGCCGTGGGCGCGGCAGATAGCGCCCAGCACCACCAGCACGAACAGCAGGCAGGTGATGTAGAAGCAGATCATCAACTGGCCCAGTTGCACCAGCGAACCCACGCCGTAGGCACCGATGGTGAACGCCATGGCGCCCAGGGCACCGATTGGCGCGAGCTTCATGATCATGTTGATGATGTTGAACATCACGTGGGCGAAGCGATCGATGAAGTCCAGTACCGGCTTGCCGTAGGCACCCAGGCGATGCAGGGCGAAACCGAAGATCACCGAGAACATCAGTACTTGCAGGATATCGCCGTTGGCGAACGCGCCGACGATGGTGTTCGGGATGACGTTGAGGATAAAGCCGACGATGCTCTGGTCCTTACCGGCGGTGACATAGGCCGCTACTTTGGAAGCGTCCAGCGTCGCGACGTCGATGTGCATGCCGGCGCCCGGTTGCACGACGTTGACCACGATCAGGCCGATCAGCAGCGCAATGGTAGAAACGACTTCGAAGTACAGCAGCGCATAGCCGCCGGTTTTGCCGACCGATTTCATGCTTTGCATGCCAGCGATGCCGCTGACAACGGTGCAGAAGATGATCGGGGCGATGACCATTTTGATCAGTTTGATGAACCCGTCACCCAGTGGCTTGAGGGCCACGCCGGTCTGCGGGTAGAAGTGACCGAGCAAAATACCGATAACGATTGCAACGATCACCTGGAAATACAGGGATTTGTAGATTGGCTGACGAGTCGTCATTGCAAAGTTCCTCAATCGTCCCGTGTGGCAACTATCCGCCATTGCCCACGACACTTGAATTGCGAACCCTCCTGCACTGGAGGGATTTGTTGTTTGCGAGACCTGTGGGAGCAGGCCTGCGCTGTAGTCCTTATCGCAAACGCCGTGCCACTTTGCTGAAAAAGCTTGCGGGCCTCTGGACATAAGGACTTGGAATTTTGAGCGGCCTTCCAAATGCTGGAGAAGTTGGCGGATTTCCGCCAGACATTCCAATCTCGTCCTACAATTTGGCGGATATCCGCCTTGGGATCCTATCGGGGAGGTGTGCTGCTTCTACTGACGCTTTCGCGAGCAAGCCCTCTTCCACAGTTGATTGTGTTCACACAGGTAAAACTGTGAATACATTCCACCTGTGGGAGCGGGCTTGCTCGCGAAGAGGCCGACACAGCCAATGAAGATCACAAGGCCGGAAAATGAATCTTGAATGCGGCCCCGCCCAAAGGCGAATCCACCAAGGTCAGCCGCGCGCCGTAGCTTTCAATGATGTCCTTGACCACCGCCAACCCGATCCCCTGCCCCGGATGCTGGCGGTCCAGCCGTTCGCCCCGTTGCAGGATCCGCGCACGTTGATCGGCCGGCACACCCGGCCCATCATCTTCTATACACAGCTCACTGCCTTCCTGGCTCTCCACCAGGCTGATGCGCACTTCGCTCAAGCACAGGCGATAGGCGTTCTCCAGCAGGTTGCCGAGCAATTCGAGCAAGGCGCCCTTCTCGATGGGCACGTCGCATTCTTCCGGCAGCTCGTAGGACACCGTAACGCGTTTGTCGCGGTAGACCTTGTCCAACGTGTCGCACAGGCTTTGCAGCACCGGGGCCAGGCGCACCTGGTGGCGCACCAGGCCGCTTTTGCGCAGGCTGGCGCGTTGCAACTGGTAGCTGATCTGCTGGCTCATGCGTTCGATCTGCGACTGCAGCACCCAAGCCTGGTCGCGGTCTTCCGGGCGCAGGGCCATGTCTTCGCTCACGCCTTGCAGGACCGCCAGCGGGGTTTTCAGGCTGTGGGCCAGATCGTCGAGGGAATCACGGTAACGCGCACGCTGTTCGCGCTCGCTGTGCAGCAAGCGGTTGAGGGAGCCGGTGAGGCGCAGCAGTTCGCGGGGATGTTGCTCGGAGAGGCTCTCGCGGGTGCCGCCTTCGATCTGATCGAGCTCCTGGCTCAGCCGGCGCAGGGCTTGCAGGCCCCAGGTCAAGCCGAGCCAGAGCAAGGTCAGCAACACCAGCAGCGCTGCGCCGAAGCCCAGGTAGAGGTTTTCGCGCAGGCCTTCGAGGGTCAACTGGTATTCGCGCACCGGTTGCAGGGCCACGATACTGAACGCGGCACTCTTGCCCCCCAGCAGCCTGACCTCGACGTCATACACGAAGAATTCCTGGCCATCGGCCTCGCGAATCCGCGCAAACTCATTGCCGCGCCCGTCGTAGCGCGGCTTGTAGTTGATGTTTTCTTCCTTGGTCGCCCGCGAGCGCCATACCAGGTGGCCTTCACGGTCATAGATATAGCCGAGCAGGCGGCTGTCGGTGAGGTTGAAGCGTTCGTCCGGCAACTGCGCGGGCATTTGCAGGTGGTTATTTTCCACCCGCGCGGCGGAGATCAGCGTGGTGACGTCCGACGCCAGGCGCTGCTCGATGGAATCCTGCAACGCCAGGCTGAACGCGCCCTGCATGGCCGGCAACAAGCCCAGCATGAACAGCACGGCCAAGGTGGCGGCCGCCAGCATCAAGCGCACGCGTAGCGAGCGAATCAACGGCAGCGCTCATTGAACAAGTAGCCCAGGCCACGCACGGTGTCGATCGGCTTGAACCCGCCCGGGCCTTCCAGCTTGCGGCGCAGGCGGCCGACCAGCACTTCGATCACGTTCGGATCGCGCTCGTCGTCATCGGGGTAGAGTTGCTCCATCAAGCGGTCCTTGGGGACCACCTGCTGGTGATGGCGCATCAGGTATTCAAGGATGCGGTATTCATAGGCGGTCAACGCCAGCGGTTGTTCGTCGAGGGACGCCTGCTTGCGGTTGAGGTCCAGCAGCAAGGGCCCGGCGATAATGGTCGACTGGGTAAAGCCACTGGAGCGGCGCAGCAAGGCGTTCATCCGCGCCTCCAGCTCTTCGAACTGGAATGGCTTGACCACGTAGTCGTCGGCGCCGGCGGCCAGGCCTTCGACCTTGTCCTGCCAGTTGCCACGCGCAGTGAGGATCAGGATCGGGAAGGTCTTGGCCTGGGTGCGCAGTTGGCGGATCAGGTCGAGGCCGCCCATGCCGGGCAGACCCAGGTCGATGATCGCCAGGTCGTGGTTGAACTGGCCGGTCTGGTACAGCGCCTCTTCGGCATTGGCCACGGCTTCGACCACATGCCCGCTGTCGGTCAGGCGGGTAAACAGGTGATGACGCAGCAGCGCCTCATCTTCCACCACCAGCAATTTCATAAGGCTCTCCAAAGCAAATCAACTGTCCGACAGAGGGATATCATAGCGGCCCTGCAGGTCTTGCGGGCGCAGTTTAATACCATTGAGCTGGCCGGTCAGGTGTTCATAGCCGGCGCGGTAACCCGACTGCGGGGTTGCCAGGCCCAGGGACTGGCCCCAGGGCGTGGCCTGGCCGCCAGCGTCTTCGAAACTCACACGCTGGATCAAGCTACTGGTTTTCTTGGTTTTCTCCCTGCCGAACTCGGCGAAGCCACCTTCCGAGGCTTGGGCTCCGGCGGTGGCACTGAGCAGGGTCAAGGCCAGTATCAGCTTTTTGATCGCAGTCATGGTGGGTTACCTCATATGCGTTTTGGCTGTTGCGATCAGCCTACGCAAACGCCCCTGAACTGGCCCTGAACAAGCGCCGAGCCGCTGCGGGCTATGCGCAAGCGCCGCAACTCGGCAAACTACCGCCCATGAATCGCCTACCTGCTTGCTGCACCCCGCTTGACGCCCACTGGCCACTGCCCGAGCCCTTGCCCGGCACGGTGTTTTTCAGCACGCGTTTTGACCCGGCCTTATTAGCGGCGAGCGATTTCCAGCGCAGCGCCGTGCCGCCGCCAGCCAGCATCCAGCGCTCGGTGGCCAAGCGCCAGGCCGAGTTCCTGGCCGGCCGCGTGTGCGCGCGCGCGGCGCTGCAGCAGCTCGATCACCTCGACTGCATCCCCGCCATCGGCGAAGACCGTGCACCGGTGTGGCCCGCGCCTATCAGTGGTTCGATCACCCACAGCACCGGGCATGCCGCGGCAATTGTGGGGCACAAGGCGCAATGGCGCGGGCTGGGGATGGACCTGGAGAACCTGCTGTCACTGGAACGGGCCGAGCGCTTGGCTGGGGAGATTCTGACCGCCGATGAATTGCAGCGCATGGGCGCAATAGACCGCGAGCAGATCGCCCTGTTGGTGACGCTGACGTTTTCGGCCAAGGAGAGCCTGTTCAAGGCGCTGTATCCGATCGTGCAGAAGCGCTTTTATTTTGAGCATGCCGAGGTGGTTGAGTGGTCCGAGGCTGGGCATGTGAGGCTGCGGTTGCTGACGGAGCTTTCCAGCGAGTGGTGTCAGGGCAAG
Source organism: Pseudomonas cedrina subsp. fulgida (assembly GCA_016937595.1). Taxonomy (GTDB): domain Bacteria; phylum Pseudomonadota; class Gammaproteobacteria; order Pseudomonadales; family Pseudomonadaceae; genus Aquipseudomonas; species Aquipseudomonas fulgida. Next base: position 16,138 of record JAFHKH010000411.1, read on the forward strand.
GAATTGGAGGGGCAGTTTGCGGTGGATGAGGAGCAGTTGTTGAGTCTGGTGGCTGTCGGCGCCTGATCCAC
>JAFHKH010000412.1 GCA_016937595.1 Pseudomonas cedrina subsp. fulgida
CAAGGCCTTGGACGGGATGCAGCCGATATTCAGGCAGGTGCCCCCCAACGCCTGGCCTTCCACCAGCACGGTCGGGATACCCAGTTGACCGGCACGGATGGCCGCCACGTAACCGCCAGGGCCGCCGCCGATAATCAGCAGTGTGGTATTCAACATCTCAGGCATGACTTACTCCAGGAACAGGCTGGCGGGTTGTTCGAGCAGGCCGCGAATGGCCTGGATGAATTGCGCCGCGTCCATGCCGTCGACCACACGGTGATCAAAGGAGCTGGAAAGGTTCATCATCTTGCGCACCACGATCTGGCCCTTGACCACCATCGGCCGTTCAACGATACGGTTGACCCCCACGATGGCCACTTCCGGCAGGTTCAGCACCGGTGTGCTGACGATGCCGCCCAGGGCGCCGAGGCTGGTCAGGGTGATGGTCGAGCCCGACAGCTCATCGCGGCTGGCCTTGCCATTGCGCGCGGCGGTGGCCAGGCGTGCGATTTCCTCGGCATTGCCCCACAGGCTGCGGGCTTCGGCGTGACGCACCACCGGCACCATCAGGCCC
>JAFHKH010000413.1 GCA_016937595.1 Pseudomonas cedrina subsp. fulgida
GCCTTGGCTTTGTGCAGGGCCAGGCCGGCGTTGCGCATCAGGGTCTGCGGGTCGCGGCCATGCAGCGGCGCGCAGGCCAGGCCTACGGAGCCGGTGACGCTGATCAATTGGTTGTCGACGAACATCGGTTTGTCGAGGGTCGCCAGCAATTGGCTGGCCACCTGCTGGCCGCTTTCCAGGTCGGTGTCATCCAGCAATACCGCGAATTCATTACTGGCAAACCGCGCCAGGCTGCCACCGGCGCTCAGGCTGTTACGCAGGCGGCGGGCCAGGCTGATCAGCAGCTTGTCGCCGGTCTGGTGGCCGAGGCTGTCGTTGATGCGCTTGAAGTTGTCGATGTCCACCAGCAACAAACTGATAGGGCTGTCGCTGTCGCGGGCAAAGCGCTCATCGAGGTTGCGGATGAACGCCGGGCGGTTGCCCAGGTTGGTCAGGTTGTCGGTGTAGGCCAGGCGCTCGATGCGCTGCTGGGCCAGCTTGGCCTGGGTGATGTCTTCGTAAATGCCGATGTAGTGCGTCAGCTCGCGGTTGTCGCCATACACCTTGGAAATCGATAGCTGGCCCCAGTAGGGTTCCAGGTTTTTGCGCCGGCTCTTGAATTCACCTTGCCAGCTGTTGCTTTTGGCCAGTGCCGACGGCGCGTCGAACAGCAACTCGCTGAGGTTCTCCAGGGCCGGCAGTTGCGCCAGGCGGTGGCCGTGAACTTCTTCGGCGCTGTATTGGGTGATGGCGGTAAAGCTTGGGTTTACGTACTCCACCACGCCGTCGCAGTTGACCAGCAGAAAGGCGTTGGCGCTTTGTTCCACGGCACGCTGGAACAGGTGCAAGGCGCTGGTGGCGGTGCGCCGGTTGTGGTTGTTGATGACCTGCGCGAACTGGTCGGCCAGCTCGCCGGCAAAGGCGATTTCGTCGGCTTGCCAGGCGCGCGTGCTGCCGCTTTGCTCCAGGCACAGCACACCGACAACCTGGCCATCGACGCGTATGCTCGCGTCGAGCATGGCGTGGATGTCTTTGTTCTCGGCCATTTCGCGGGTGCGTGGGTCGCGCAAGGCGTTGGTGGCGTCGATGGCCCGGCTGGTATGCAGGGCTTCCAGGTAATCAGGAAAGCAACTGGCGTCGATGGGATCGGGAAGGTGGTGCTGCTGATCGTCGCGGTGATAGGCCGAAATCGGCACCAGGCACTGGCCCTCAAGGTTCCAGATGCTCGCGCAGTCGATCTGGTAGACATCGCACGCGCTGCGGGTGATCAGCTCGGCGGCTTCCTGCAGCGAATTGTTGATGGTGTAGCGCTGGCGGGCCAGCAGCAGGATCAGCTCCTGCTGGGCGCGCACCCGCTCCAGGTGCTGCAGTTGTTCCTGCTGGGCGCGCTGGTTGAGTTCCAGGGCTATCTGCAGGCGGCTGTTCTGGTTTTCCAGGTCTTGCGTCGGCGCGGCGGCGGGAATTTCGCTGAACAGGCCATCGACCACCATCAGGTAGCCGCGCAGCAGGTGGCGATTGTGCTGTTTGTAGGCTTCGCCCATTTCCAGCAGGCTCAGCGGGCCGTCGTTGGTGTGCAAGGTGTAGCGCACCAGGTAGTGGGGGCTCAGGGTCAGTTGCTGCTGGATGGTGTCATGCAACTGATAGCGCGCCTGGGGTTCCATCAGGCTGGCGTAGGGCGTGCCGGCCAGGGCGCAAAGTTCGACCGCCGGCAGGCCAAATTGGCGCTCGCAATTGGGATCGAGGTAAAGAAGGGCCCAGCTTGCCTCATTAAGCCGCTCGAAACGCAGCATGCCGAGGCGCGAAGGCACCGGTAACTGCGTCACTACCTCGGCCGCCATTCGGGCGACATCGGGTTGGCTTTTCATGGGGCAGACTCACTTGAAATTACGCGCACGGGCGCCGGGCTCACGCCCTCTTTTCTGTTACCTGCGGCAAGGTTGCATCATGCGGCGCGGGCTGACAAGAGAGGATGAAGGCTAAGTGCTATAAGGGGGTTATCGGCCGGGTGCGGGATTTCTGCAATCGGATTGAGCGAAGGTGTACAAACCTGTCCTTATAGCCCTGCCCGCCGGCGTCCACACAAAAAAAGCCCCGCCAAGTGGCGGGGTTGAGGTACGAGCGTGGCGCTCGAAAATCGGTGCAACCAGGCCTCCCCATGAAGGGAGGCCTGTTGGGGCTTACAGCAGGATGGTGCGGATGTCGTTCAGCAACTGGCTCAGACGCTGGGTGAAGCGAGCGGCAGCGGCGCCGTTGATCACACGGTGGTCGTAGGACAACGACAGCGGCAGCATCAGCTTCGGTTGGAACGCTTTACCGTCCCACACAGGCTGGATAGTGGCCTTGGATACACCCAGGATCGCCACTTCCGGCGCGTTGACGATTGGCGTGAAGCCAGTGCCGCCAATGTGACCGAGGCTGGAGATGGTGAAGCACGCGCCTTGCATATCGTCTGCGGTGAGCTTTTTGTCACGGGCCTTGGCAGCCAGTGCAGCCGCTTCGGCAGCGAGTTGCAGCAGGCTTTTCTGGTCGACGTTCTTGATGACCGGTACCAGCAGGCCATCCGGGGTGTCGACGGCAAAGCCGATGTGTACGTATTTCTTGCGGATGATCGCCTTGCCGCTCGGCGCCAGCGAACTTTTGAAGTCCGGCAGTTCCTTGAGCAGGTGCGCACACGCCTTGAGCAGCAGCGGCAGCACGGTCAGTTTCACGCCGGCCTTCTCGGCCACGGCTTTCTGCGCAACGCGGAAAGCTTCCAGGTCGGTAATGTCGGCCTGGTCGAACTGGGTCACGTGCGGAATGTTCAGCCAGCTGCGGTGCAGGCTCGACGCGCCGATTTGCATCAGGCGGGTCATCGGCACTTCTTCGGTTTCGCCGAAGCGGCTGAAGTCCACGACCGGGATCGGCGGAATGCCCGCACCACCGGTAGCCGCGCCGCCAGCCGGTGCGTCCTTGGCCTTCTGCATCATGGCCTTGACGTAGACCTGCACGTCTTCCTTGAGCACGCGACCGTGCGGGCCGGTGGCCGACACAGCGTTGAGCTCGACCCCAAATTCACGGGCCAGCTGACGCACGGCCGGGCCTGCGTGGACCTTGGCACCGCTTGGCGCTGGTGCGGCAGGCGCCGGGGCCGGTGCGGCCTCGGTTTTTGCAGCAGCAGGTGCGGGGGCGGCGGCCGGGGCAGCTTCAGCCTTGGCGGCAGGCGCCGCGGCCGGTGCTGGAGCTTTGGCCGGTGCAGCGCCTTGTAC
>JAFHKH010000414.1 GCA_016937595.1 Pseudomonas cedrina subsp. fulgida
GGCGTTGGCTTGCTTGCACGACGGCGCGGATTTTACCGGCTCCGCGATGGCAGGCGCGTCCTTGGCGTTACCCGCGCCTTCCACTTCGATGCTGATCAAAATACTGCCCACGGCCATGACTTCACCGGGCTCGCCGCCGAGGGAGATCACCTTGCCGTGCACCGGCGATGGGATATCCACCATCGCTTTGTCGGTCATCACATCCGCCAGCACCTGGTCTTCGACAACCAGGTCGCCGACCTTGACATGCCACTGCGACAGTTCAACTTCGGCGATGCCTTCGCCAATGTCCGGCATCTTGATAACGTGCGTGCCCATTCAGACCTCCATGACCCGTTTCAACGCCGCGCCCACACGGGACGGCCCTGGGAAATACGCCCACTCCTGCGCATGCGGGTAGGGGGTGTCCCACCCGGTGACGCGTTCGATCGGCGCTTCCAGGTGGTGGAAGCAATGCTCCTGCACCAGCGCCACCAACTCGGCGCCAAAGCCGCAAGTGCGCGTGGCTTCGTGCACCACCACGCAGCGCCCGGTCTTTTTCACCGACTTGACGATGGTGTCCAGGTCCAGCGGCCACAGGCTGCGCAGGTCGATGACCTCGGCGTCGATGCCGGTTTCCTCGGCGGCCACTTGCGACACATACACGGTGGTGCCGTAGGTCAGCACGGTGACGGCCGAACCGGGACGCACGATGGCGGCCACGTCCAGCGGCACGGTGTAGTAGCCGTCCGGCACTTGCGCTTGTGGGTGTTTCGACCATGGGGTTACCGGGCGGTCGTGATGGCCGTCGAACGGGCCGTTGTACAGGCGTTTCGGCTCGAGGAAGATCACCGGGTCATCGTTTTCGATTGAGGCGATCAACAAACCCTTGGCGTCATACGGGTTGGACGGCATCACCGTGCGCAGTCCGCAAACCTGGGTAAACACCGCTTCAATGCTCTGGCTGTGGGTCTGGCCGCCATAGATACCGCCGCCGCACGGCATGCGCATGGTCAACGGCGCGGTGAACTGGCCGGCCGAGCGATAGCGCAGGCGCGCCGCTTCGGAGATGATCTGGTCGGTGGCGGGGTAGACGTAGTCGGCAAACTGGATCTCGGCCACCGGGCGCAGACCGTAGGCGCCCATGCCCACCGCGACGCCGACAATGCCGCTTTCGGAAATCGGTGCGTCAAACACCCGCGAGCTGCCGTACTTGGTCTGCAGGCCTTCGGTGCAACGGAACACGCCGCCGAAGTAACCGACGTCCTGGCCGAACACCACCACGTTGTCGTCGCGTTCAAGCATCACGTCCATGGCCGAGCGCAGGGCCTGGATCATGGTCATGGTGGTGGTGGTCATGGCGGTTTCCACTTCAATGCTGTTGTTGTGATCGTTCATGTCAGACCCCCAGCGCTTGACGCTGCGCTTCAAGTGCTCCGGCATCTCTTTGTAGACGTCTTCGAACATGGTCGCGGCGCTTGGGATCTGGCCGCCGGCGAGGGTGCCGTACTGTTCGGCTTCTTTCTGCGCCTTGACCACCTCGGCTTCAAGTTCGGCGCTGACGGCCGCGTGTTCCTCGTCGGACCACTGGCCGATCCTGATCAGGTGCTGTTTGAGACGTGCAATCGGGTCGCCGAGCGGGAAGTGGCTCCAGTCATCGGCGGGGCGGTATTTGGACGGATCATCGGAGGTGGAATGCGGACCGGCGCGGTAGGTGACCCACTCGATCAGCGTTGGCCCCAGGTTGCGGCGCGCACGTTCGGCGGCCCAGGCGGAGGCGGCGTACACGGCGATGAAATCGTTGCCGTCCACGCGCAGCGAGGCGATGCCGCAACCCACGCCGCGTCCGGCGAAGGTGGTGGCTTCACCGCCGGCAATCGCCTGGAAGGTGGAGATGGCCCACTGGTTGTTGACCACGTTGAGAATCACCGGGGCGCGGTACACGTGGGCGAAGGTGAGGGCGGTGTGGAAGTCGGATTCGGCGGTGGCGCCGTCGCCGATCCAGGCGGAGGCGATCTTGGTATCGCCCTTGATCGCCGAGGCCATGCCCCAGCCCACGCCTTGTACGAATTGAGTGGCGAGGTTGCCGGAAATCGTGAAGAAACCGGCGTCTTTCACCGAATACATGATCGGCAACTGGCGCCCTTGAGCGGATCACGCTCGTTGGACAGCAACTGGCAGATCAGGTCCACCAGCGGCACGTCGCGGGCCATCAGGATGCTTTGCTGGCGGTAGGTGGGGAAGCACATGTCGTCGATGTTCAGGGCCAGGGCCTGGGCGCTGCCGATGGCTTCTTCGCCGAGGCTCTGCATGTAGAACGACATTTTCTTCTGGCGCTGGGCGACCACCATGCGGTTGTCGAAAATCCGCGTCTTGAGCATGGCACGCATGCCTTTGCGCAGGATTTCGACCGGCACCCCTTCGGCCCAGGGGCCGAGTGCCTGGCCCTGGTCGTCGAGCACGCGGATCAGGCCCTTGGCCAGGTCGGCGGTGTCGGCGGGTTCTACGTCGATGGTGGGTTTGCGCACCAGGCCGGCGTCGGTCAGGCGCAGGTAGGTAAAGTCGGTCTTGCAACCTGGACGCCCTGTGGGTTCAGGGACGTGCAGGCGCAACGGTTCATAGGGCTGGTTCATGGCTTTCTACGCTCTATCTTGTGAATTTCTTGTAGTGGGCGCGCTAGCTGACAGTCAGCCTCCGGATAGGAGAAATCTTGTCCTACAACAATCATAGGCGGGGCGTAGAAGAATATTTATCTGTGTTTCGTTGCGCTCGCGATGATTTGCGGATAAAAAAACTGCATAAACATAATAAACAGGTGATTTTGTCTCATGCGCAAACTGGACCGTACCGATATCGGCATTCTCAACGCCCTGCAGGAGAACGCCCGCATCACCAACGCCGACCTGGCCCGTTCGGTCAACCTGTCGCCCACGCCGTGCTTCAACCGGGTCAAGGCGATGGAGGAGCTGGGGTTGATTCGCGAACAGGTCACGCTGCTGGACGCCGACCTGCTGGGGCTGCACGTCAACGTATTCATCCATGTGAGCCTGGAAAAGCAGAACGAACTGGCGTTGCAACAGTTCGAAGGCGCGATTTCCGACCGCCCGGAAGTGATGGAGTGCTACCTGATGGCAGGCGACCCGGACTACCTGATTCGCGTGCTGGTGCCGACGATCCAGGCGCTGGAGCGCTTTATGATGGACTTTCTGACCAAAGTGCCGGGCGTTGCCAATATCCGTTCGAGCTTTGCTCTCAAGCAGGTGCGCTACAAGACCGCATTGCCGTTGCCGGCCAATGGCATCAGTTTGGGGGCCTGATATTTATCTGAGTCACCGCCGGCCAATGTGGGAGCGGGCTTGCTCGCGAAAGCGGCGTGTCAGTCAACTCATTCGGGTCTGACACACCCTATTCGCGAGCAAG
>JAFHKH010000415.1 GCA_016937595.1 Pseudomonas cedrina subsp. fulgida
AAGAGGTAGTGGGAACTCCTACAGTTGATACCGAAGGCGTGTACCTGCATCTCAAGCAAGGTTCGGTGAGTGTCCGGGCAGGCCAGCGCGTGGTGATGGGAAGCCCGCTGGCGTTGTCGGGCAATACCGGCAACAGCAGCGGGCCGCACCTGCACTTTGTGGTGCAGCAAAGCACCGAGGCCGGGCTGGTGTCGATCCCTTACGAGTTCAACCAGCCGGTCGGCACATTGCCCAATTTTGCATTGGGTAATTGACGGTCAGTCCAGCAGCAGGACCTTGGCCAGCACGATCTTCGGCCCTTTCATCTTCTTGATGATGATGCGCAAGCCTTCAACCTCCAGCACTTCTTCCTCTTCCGGCACGCGCTTGAGGGTGTCGTAGATCAGCCCGGCCAGGGTTTCGGCTTCGATGTGGTCCAGGTCGACACCCAGCAGGCGTTCCACCTTGAACAACGGCGTATCGCCGCGCACCAGCAGCTTGCCCGGCTGATAGGCCAGGATGCCGCGCTCGGCCTTGCGGTGTTCGTCCTGGATATCACCCACCAGCACTTCCAGCACGTCTTCCATGGTGAGGTAGCCGATGATGTTGCCGTCGGC
>JAFHKH010000416.1 GCA_016937595.1 Pseudomonas cedrina subsp. fulgida
GGAGCTGCTTGCCTGCGAAGAGGCCCGACCAGACAACGCAAAACCCAGCCATGAAAAAGCCCCGAACCAGTCGGGGCTTTTTCATTCAGCGCACGTGCTTAGCGCGGAAACGCCGGCGGGTTGACCCCAGCCATGTCTTCCATCACACGCACCACCTGGCAGCTGTAGCCGAACTCGTTGTCGTACCACACGTACAGCACAACACGATTGTCCTGGCTGATGGTTGCCTCGGCATCCACCACACCGGCGTGGCGCGAGCCCACGAAGTCGGTGGACACCACTTCCTGTGAATTGACGTAGTCGATTTGCTTGTGCAGATCGGAGTGCAGCGCCATGTAGCGCAGGTACTCGTTCATCTCTTCACGGGTGGCGGCTGTCTCAAGGTTGAGGTTGAGAATGGCCATCGACACGTTGGGCGTCGGCACGCGGATCGCGTTACCGGTCAGCTTGCCGGCCAGTTCAGGCAGGGCCTTGGCGGCGGCGGTGGCGGCACCGGTCTCGGTGATCACCATGTTCAACGCGGCGCTGCGGCCACGACGGTCGCCCTTGTGGAAGTTGTCGATCAGGTTCTGGTCGTTGGTGTACGAGTGAACGGTTTCGACGTGGCCGTTGACGATGCCGAACTTGTCATTCACGGCCTTGAGCACCGGCACGATGGCGTTGGTGGTGCAGGACGCGGCGGAGACGATCTTGTCGTCAGCGGTGATGTCAGCGTGGTTGATGCCGTGCACGATGTTTTTCAGCTTGCCCTTGCCGGGCGCGGTCAGGACCACGCGGTCGACACCCGGGCAGGCCAGGTGCTGGCCCAGGCCTTCGGCGTCGCGCCATACACCGGTGTTGTCCACCAGCAGGGCGTTCTTGATGCCGTACTGGGTGTAATCCACCTCGGACGGGTTCTTCGCGTAGATCACCTGGATCAGGTTACCGTTGGCGGTGATGGTGTTGTTTTCTTCGTCGATGGTGATGGTGCCATTGAACGAACCGTGCACCGAGTCGCGACGCAACAGGCTGGCGCGCTTGGTCAGGTCGTTCTCGGCGCCTTTGCGCACCACGATGGCACGCAGGCGCAGGCCGTCGCCGCCGCCGGTTTTTTCGATCAGGATGCGCGCCAGCAGGCGGCCGATACGACCGAAGCCGTACAGAACAACATCGGTGCCTTTGCGCGCAGCGGCGCTTTGCTGGCCAACCACATCGGCCATCTCTTCGCGCACGAACTGCTCGGCGCTGCGGCCGGCGCCTTCCTGGCGGAATTTATAGGCCAGCTTGCCCAGGTCGACCGAGGCCGCGCCGAGCTTGAGCTCGCTCATGGCCTTGAGCAGTGGGAATGTTTCGTGGACGGAGAGTTCGCTGTCGTCGGCGGAACGGTGACGCGCAAAGCGGTGCGCTTTGAGAATCGCGATGACGGACTGGTTGATCAGGCTGCGGCCATAGATCGAGCTCACCACATTGTTATTGCGGTACAGCTGACCGATGAGCGGGATCATCGCTTCTGCGAGGGCTTCACGGTCGATCCATTCACCAAGACACTGGTCGGGCTTCTGAGTCACGGTAACCTTCCACATGTAGGGGCTGAAAAAAGGGGCTACATTATGTCGTCCGACTGCCGGTTGAGCAATGCGCAAGGATCAACAAAAAGCCCTTGCCGAAAAAAACCACCTCGCTGCAGCCCAGCAAATACGCGGGTTCCAGAAGGCCATCAGTTCGGCGAGCGGGCCAACTTGTCTGTAACCCTCCAAAACAATCGCGTCTTTTGGCACTACATATTGAGTCAAAACAGGCCTTTGTTTGTCTTAGCCACTACATTTCCCGCAAACCGTAATAGGCTCAGTCAGAAACTGACAGGCGGCACCTCTGGCCGTTACAATTACCGACTTTGTCGCAACGCTTGGAGCTCAACCTTCCGTGCCCGTTCTGCGTCTACCGCTACTCCCTGCCGCGGCAGGTAAACAGCATTGGGGCAACCTGCCCGGTGCCGCCCTGAGCCTGGCCATTGCCGAGGCTGCCAGCGCAGCCAAGCGCTTTACCCTGCTGCTCACCGCCGACAGCCAAAGCGCCGAACGGTTGGAGCAGGAGCTGAGCTTCTTCGCCCCCGATTTGCCGGTGCTGCATTTCCCCGACTGGGAAACCCTGCCCTACGACCTGTTCTCGCCGCACCAGGACATCATCTCCCAACGTATCGCCAGCCTGTACCGTCTGCCGGAACTGGCCCACGGCGTGCTGGTGGTGCCGATTACCACGGCCTTGCATCGCCTGGCGCCGACCAAGTTCCTGCTGGGCAGCAGCCTGGTGCTGGACATCGGCCAGAAGCTCGACGTCGAGCAGATGCGCACGCGCCTGGAAGCCAGCGGCTACCGCTGCGTCGATACGGTGTACGAGCACGGCGAGTTCGCGGTACGCGGCGCGCTGATCGATTTGTTCCCGATGGGCAGCAAGTTGCCCTACCGCATCGACCTGTTCGATGACGAAATCGAGACGCTGCGCACCTTCGACCCGGAAAACCAGCGCTCCATCGACAAGGTGGAGTCGGTCAAGCTGCTGCCGGCGCGGGAATTCCCGCTGCAAAAAGATGCGGTCACGCGTTTCAAGGCGCGCTTTCGCGAGCGCTTCGACGTGGACTTCCGCCGCTGCCCGATCTTCCAGGATCTGAGCAGCGGGATTACACCGGCCGGTATCGAGTACTACCTGCCGCTGTTCTTTGACGAAACCTCCACGCTGTTCGATTACCTGCCCCAGGACACCCAAGTGTTCTCATTGCCGGGCATAGAGCAGGCCGCGGAAAACTTCTGGAACGACGTGCGCAACCGCTACGAAGAGCGTCGCGTCGATCCGTCCCGTCCTTTATTGCCGCCGGCCGAGCTGTTCCTGCCGGTGGAAGATTGCTTCGCGCGCCTGAAAAACTGGCCGCGCGTGGTCGCCAGCCAGCAGGATGTGGATGCCGGCAGCGGCCGCGAGCGCTTCCCGGCGGCAACGTTGCCGGACCTGGCGATCCAGGCCAAGGCCACGCAACCGCTGGAAGCGCTGTCCAACTTCATCGGCGACTTTCCCGGCCGCGTGCTGTTTACCGCCGAATCCGCTGGCCGCCGCGAAGTACTGCTGGAATTGCTCGAGCGCCTGAAGCTGCGACCGAAGACCGTCGACAGTTGGCCGGACTTTGTAAACAGCCAGGAACGCCTGGCGATCACCATCGCGCCGCTCGATGAAGGCCTGCTGCTGGACGACCCGGCCCTGGCGTTGATCGCCGAGAGCCCGCTGTTCGGCCAACGCGTGATGCAGCGCCGGCGCCGCGAAAAACGCGCCGACGCCAACAACGACGCCGTCATCAAGAACCTCACCGAACTGCGCGAAGGCGCGCCGGTGGTGCATATCGACCACGGCGTGGGCCGCTACCTCGGCCTGCAGACCCTGGAGATCGACAACCAGGCGGCCGAATTCCTCACCATGGAATACGCCGAGGGCGCCAAGCTCTACGTGCCCGTGGCCAGCCTGCATTTGATCGCCCGCTACACCGGCAGCGATGACGCACTGGCGCCGCTGCATCGCCTCGGCTCCGAGACCTGGCAGAAAGCCAAGCGCAAGGCCGCCGAACAGGTACGCGACGTGGCCGCCGAACTGCTCGACATCTATGCACGCCGTGCGGCGCGCGAAGGTTATGCCTTCGCCGACCCGAAGGCCGACTACGCCACCTTCAGCGCCGGCTTCGCGTTCGAAGAAACCCCGGACCAGCAAACCACCATCGAAGCCGTGCGCGCCGACATGCTCGCGCCCAAGCCGATGGACCGCCTGGTCTGCGGCGACGTGGGCTTCGGCAAGACCGAAGTGGCCATGCGCGCCGCCTTCATCGCGGTGCATGGCGGCAAGCAAGTGGCGATCCTGGTGCCGACCACCCTGCTCGCCCAGCAGCACTACAACAGCTTCCGCGACCGCTTTGCCGATTGGCCGGTGACCGTGGAAGTGATGAGCCGCTTCAAGTCCACCAAGGAGGTCAACGCAGCCATCGCTGATCTGGCGGAAGGCAAGATCGATATCGTCATCGGCACCCACAAGCTGTTGTCGGACGACGTGAAGATCAAGAACCTGGGCCTGGTGATCATCGACGAAGAACACCGCTTCGGGGTGCGCCAGAAAGAGCAGCTCAAGGCCCTGCGCAGTGAAGTCGACATCCTGACCCTCACCGCCACGCCGATCCCGCGCACGCTGAACATGGCCGTGTCGGGCATGCGCGACCTGTCGATCATCGCCACGCCACCGGCGCGGCGCTTGTCGGTGCGCACCTTCGTGATGGAGCAGAACAAAAGCACGGTCAAGGAAGCGCTGCTGCGCGAATTGCTGCGCGGCGGGCAGGTTTATTACCTGCACAACGACGTCAAGACCATCGAGAAATGCGCCGCCGACCTCGCCGAACTGGTGCCCGAAGCGCGTATCGCCATCGGCCACGGGCAGATGCGCGAGCGTGAACTCGAGCAGGTGATGAGCGATTTCTACCACAAGCGCTTCAATGTGCTGATCGCCTCGACCATCATCGAGACCGGCATCGACGTACCAAGCGCCAACACCATCATCATCGAGCGCGCCGACAAGTTCGGCCTGGCCCAGTTGCACCAGTTGCGCGGCCGGGTCGGGCGCAGTCACCACCAGGCCTATGCCTATTTGCTCACGCCACCGCGTCAGCAGATCACCACGGACGCGGAAAAGCGCCTGGAAGCCATCGCCAATACCCAGGACCTGGGCGCCGGTTTCGTGCTGGCCACCAATGATCTGGAAATCCGTGGCGCCGGCGAACTGCTGGGCGATGGCCAGAGCGGGCAGATCCAGGCGGTGGGTTTTACGCTGTATATGGAGATGCTCGAACGCGCGGTGAAAGCCATCCGCAAGGGTGAGCAACCGAACCTGGACCAACCGCTCGGCGGCGGTCCGGAAATCAACCTGCGCTTGCCGGCCTTGATCCCCGAAGACTACCTGCCGGATGTGCACGCGCGGCTGATCCTGTACAAGCGCATCGCCTCGGCCACCGACGAAGAAGGCCTCAAGGACCTGCAGGTGGAGATGATCGACCGCTTCGGCCTGTTGCCCGAGCCGACCAAGAACCTGGTGCGCCTGACCCTGCTCAAATTGCAGGCCGAGCAACTGGGCATCAAGAAGGTCGACGCCGGGCCGCAGGGTGGGCGTATCGAGTTCGAAGCACAGACACCGGTGGACCCGCTGGTGCTGATCAAACTGATCCAGGGCCAGCCCAACCGCTACAAGTTCGAAGGCGCTACGCTGTTCAAGTTCATGGTGCCGATGGAACGCGCCGAAGAACGCTTTAATACACTGGAGGCGCTGTTCGAGCGCCTCATCCCGAAATCTGCTTGAAGGACGCCCCGATGCGCCTGTTCCGCATGTTGAGCCTGTTGTTGGTGGTAGCGGCACCCGCGGCGTTCGCCGACAGCCCGTACCAGGTAGAGATGATCCTGGTGCGCCAGAACGCCGAGCCGGTGATCAACAGCCGCGCCGCCCCGGAAAACTGGGATGCAGGGGCCTTGCGCCTGGGCGATAAGCTGAGCCCACCGCGCCTTTCCAGCATTGTCGACAAGCTGCGCGCCGACTCCACCTACACGGTGTTGCTGCATAAAGCGTGGGAACAGAACCTCGGCGAGCAACCGGTGAAGCTGGCAATCACCGACGGCCAGGAGCAGTTCGGGCAGTTCCCCATCGAAGGCGTATTGAACCTGCAATTGGGCCGCTTCACCGATATCGATGCGAACTTCTGGATCAACCAGTTCGACGCCAACGGCAGCGTGATCGCCAGCGAACACCTGAGCCAGACCGACGTGCGCACCAAGAACAACCAGCTCAACTATCTGGACGGCGGCCACCTGGCACTGTTGATCAAGATCACCTCGTTGACCGCCAAGCCCCCCAGCGCACCACCGCCCGACCTGCAGGACTGATCCAGCGCCATGCCCCTGACGTCGTCGCTGACCAAACCCCTGGCCCCGTCGTGGGCCAATCGCTTCAAGGAGCAGAGCCTTGAGCGCGGGCGGCGGTATGCCCTGGAGAACCGCGTGCGCATCGTCGAGTCCGGCGACAGCACCATCATCGCCAGTTGCGAAGGCTCGGGCGGCAATGTTTACCGGCAGACCATCTCGCTGCGCGAATCGGCCAAGGGCACGCTGATCCTGGTGGACAGCCGCTGTAGCTGTCCGGTGCACACCAACTGCAAACACATCGCGGCGGTGCTGCTCAAGGTCCAGGAAACCCTGGCCTACCCGGCCGCCGCCCAGGATGCCGAGCTGCTGGAAAAGCTCCAGGCGGTGCTGGAAAACCGCCCGGTGCTGCCGCAAGTGGTGATGGAGGACGTGCGGCCCGTGCCACGCTTGTGGCTGGCCAGCGTCGAATTCAGCGCCTTTGAACCACGCAACGGCAAGATGCAGCGTTATATCCAGCATCGCGCGGCGTTGTCGTTCAACTACCTGGGCAACTATGTCAGCGGGCAGAAAAACGCCGACATCATCGTGCGCCAGGACACCCAGAGCCTGCGCATCAAGCGCCATCCCGAGCTTGAACAGCCGTACCGCGAGCAATTGCGCCTGCTCGGTTTCAAGATCGCCACGCGCCAGAGCAAGGCCCTGCCGGAAAGCGCCGGCGAGTTGTTCGAACTGGTCAATGACAGCGCCTGGCTCAACTTCACCCTCAACGCCTTGCCCACCCTGCGGGCCGAGGGTTGGGAGCTGCAGATCGAAGACGATTTCGGCTTCGACCTGAGCGCCGTCGATGACTGGTACGCCACCGTCGATGAAGGGCCCGAGCGCGACTGGTTCGACCTGGAGCTGGGGATCATCGTCAACGGTGAGCGCCTGAGCCTGCTGCCGATTTTGCTCAACCTGATGCGCTCCCACACCGAGCTTCTCAACCCGGAGAAACTGGCGCGACGCCGCGATGATGAACTGATCCTGGTGAACATCCCTGGCCTGCCCAACGGTGGCCATGGCCCGCTGCAAGTGGCGCTGCCCTACGGGCGCTTGAAACCGGTGCTGGCCACCCTCGGTGAGTTCTACTTGCAGGAAGCCGGCACCACCACGTTGCGCCTGGCCAAGGCCGATGCGATTCGCCTGAACCCGCTGGAAGACCTGCCGCTGCAATGGGAAGGCGGCGAAAAGATCCGCAACTTCGCCCAGCGCCTGCGGGATATCAAGGATTTCACCTGCGTGGCGCCCGAAGGGCTGAACGCGACCTTGCGCCCGTATCAACTCGAAGGCTTGAGCTGGATGCAGTCGCTGCGTCAACTCGATGTCGGCGGCATTCTTGCGGATGACATGGGCCTGGGTAAAACCCTGCAGACCCTGGCGCATATTCTCACCGAGAAAGCCGCCGGGCGCCTCGATCGACCGTGCATGGTGGTGATGCCGACCAGCCTCATCCCCAACTGGCTGGACGAAGCGGCGCACTTCACCCCGCAACTGAAAGTGCTGGCGCTGTATGGCGCGTCACGCAAGAAGCATTTCCTGCCCTTGAAAGAAAACGGCCTGCAGAACTATGACCTGCTGCTGACCACCTATGCCCTGTTGCCCAAGGACATCGACCAGCTTGCGGCCCTGCCCTTGCACGTACTGATCCTCGATGAAGCCCAGTACATCAAGAACCCTTCCAGCAAGGCGGCCCAGGCGGCGCGGGAGTTGAATGCGCGACAGCGCCTGTGCCTGAGTGGCACGCCGCTGGAAAACCACTTGGGCGAACTATGGTCGCTGTTCCATTTCCTGCTGCCGGGCTGGCTGGGTGACGTGAAGAGCTTCAACCGCGATTACCGCGTACCCATCGAAAAACGCGCCAGCGATGTGCGATTGCAGCACCTCAACGGCAGGATCAAACCTTTCCTGCTGCGCCGCACCAAAGAGCAGGTGGCCACGGAATTGCCGCCCAAGACCGAGATTATCCACTGGGTCGACCTCAACGAGGCCCAACGCGACGTGTACGAGACCATGCGCCTGGCCATGGACAAGAAGGTGCGCGACGAGATCACGCGCAAGGGCGTGGCGCGCAGTCAGATCATCATTCTCGAAGCACTGCTCAAGTTGCGCCAGGTGTGCTGCGACTTGCGGCTGGTCAACGACGCCACCCTACCCGCCCGAGGTAGCAGCTCGGGCAAGCTCGATAGCCTGATGGACATGCTTGAAGAGCTGTTTGCGGAAGGCCGGCGGATCCTGCTGTTTTCCCAGTTCACCTCGATGCTGAGCCTGATCGAAATCGAGCTTCAAAAGCGCGGCGTCGCCTACGCCCTGTTGACCGGCCAGACCCGCGACCGGCGCACGCCGGTGAAGGATTTCCAGAGCGGCAAGCTGCAGATCTTTCTGATCAGCCTGAAAGCCGGCGGCGTCGGCCTGAACCTGACCGAAGCCGATACGGTGATCCACTACGACCCATGGTGGAACCCGGCCACGGAAAACCAGGCGACCGACCGTGCGTATCGCATCGGGCAGGAGAAACCGGTGTTCGTGTACAAGATGATTGCGCGCGGCACGGTGGAGGAGAAAATCCAGCACCTGCAAAAAGAGAAGTCAGATTTGGCGGCGGGTGTGCTGGACGGTCGTAAAACCGGGGATTGGCAGTTGGGTAATGAAGAGATCGAGGCGTTGTTTGCGCCGTTGCCCAATAAGCAAGAGAAGAGGTGACTGTTAGATCGCTTATCGCAGGCAAGCCAGCTCCCACACTTGAATGTATTCACACATCAAAATGTGGGAGCTGGCTTGCCTGCGATGGCCGCGCCGCGGTTTTCAACCAGGCAAAGGCGCAAACAGCGCCTCAATATCCCGCTGCTCCAGCTTCCAGCCAGCACTGGCGCCCCCTTCCAGCACCCCATCGGCCAGTGCTGCTTTTTCCAACTGCAAGGCCTGGATTTTTTCCTCCACCGTGCCGCGCGCAATCATCTTGTACACGAACACCGGCTTGTCCTGCCCAATCCGGTAAGCCCGATCGGTCGCCTGGTTTTCCACCGCCGGGTTCCACCAGGGGTCGTAATGGATCACCGTATCCGCCGCCGTCAGATTCAAGCCCGTCCCGCCCGCTTTCAGGCTGATCAGGAATAACGGCGTCTTACCGTCCTGAAAGTTCTTCACCGGGGTACGCCGGTCGAGGGTTTCACCGGTCAATATCGAGTACTCCACCTCGCGCAACTTCAGTTCTTCTTCAATCAACGCCAACATCGAGGTGAATTGCGAGAACAGCAAAATCCGCCGACCCTCGCTGAGCAGCTCCTCCAGTATCTCCATCAAACTGCCCAGCTTGCCGGTACCGGCTTTCGAGGCCTTGCTCATCGGTGCCGATTTGACCAGGCGCACGTCACAGCAGACCTGGCGCAACTTGAGCAGCGCTTCAAGAATGATGATCTGGCTACGGGCCACGCCGTGGCGACTGATTTCATCGCGCACTTTCTTGTCCATGGCCACACGTACGGTTTCGTAGACATCCCGCTGTGCATCGCTCAAATCGACCCAATGGACGATTTCGGTCTTGGGCGGAAGCTCAGTGGCCACTTGTTCCTTCTTGCGCCGCAACAGAAACGGCTTGATACGTGCCGTGAGGTGCTGCATGCGTTGGGCATTGCCATGTTTTTCAATGGGCGTGCGGTAATCACGATTGAAGGTTTTACTGTCGCCCAACCAGCCCGGCAGCAGGAAGTGAAACAGCGACCACAACTCGCCCAAGTGATTTTCCAGCGGCGTACCGCTCAGACACAAACGCTGGCCGGCCTCCAACTGACGAGCCGCCTGGGCCGCCTTGCTGTTGGGGTTCTTGATGTTTTGCGCTTCGTCGAGGATCAGCACGCTCCAGCGCTGGGGTTGCAGTACTTCGAGGTCTCGCGGCAACAGCGCGTAGGTGGTAAGTACCAGGTCGTAATCGGTCAGGCGCGTGAAATCACCCTGGCGTTGAGTACCATGCAGCGCCAGCACGTTTAGCTGTGGGGTAAACCGTGCGGCTTCATCCATCCAGTTGGGAATCAAGCTGGTAGGCATCACCGCCAGTGCAGGAGCCTGCAAACGGCCGGCCTGCTTTTCGCAGAGCAGATGCGCAAGGGCTTGCAGGGTTTTGCCAAGGCCCATGTCATCCCCAAGAATCCCGCCAACTTCCAGTTCGCGCAGGGTTTGCATCCAATTCAAACCTTCGAGCTGATAGCCGCGAAGCTCGGCGTTCAGCCCCTGGGGGGCAGGTACATGAACATGGACGGCATCTTTTAGACGCCTGGCGAAATCACGCAAGCGCTCGCCGCCCTGCCAGACCAACGGAATGCCTTCCAGATCACTGAGCCGTGCCGCATCCGGCGCGCTCAGCCGCAAGGTGTCACCTTCGGGCGCACGCAGGTAGAGCTCGCCGAGGGTGGCCATCAGCGGTTTGATGCGACCGTAGGGCAGCGCGACCTTGGTGTTATCACGCGCCCCCAGGCTGACCAGCACGCGTTCATCGTCGCCACGCTCGGCCATGTAGGTGGGATCGAGCAGCCTGGGCTGACGGCGCATCAAGTCGAGTACGATGGGCAGCAGGCTGTGGCGCTCGCCGTTGACCTCGATGCCCAGTTCAAGGTCGAACCACTCGTGACCGGGCGACTCCTCGATGTCTGCGTACCAGTGGTCCACGGCGCCCACGTCGTAATAAAAACCAGGCTGGATGACGATGTCCCAACCCGCCTCGCGCAGGACGGGCACATGATGCTCGATGAAATTTAACCAGTATTCATCCGCGGGCAGGTCAAACATCTCGCCGGCGCTTTCCGGCAACGCGCGCGTCTTGCGATTGACCTTGGCAAAGCCGAGTTTGGTCAGGACTTTGCGCAACGCTTTTTCGGCCAACGGCTTGCGCTGGATACGCTGAGTTTCCGTACCGCTCAACAGGCGTATCTCAGTGCCCGCCTTATCGCTGGTCACGCTATCGCCATAACCAAAGGCCAGCGCGGCGCGGTGCTCGAACGTCGGCATCTGCCTGCGATATTCGGAGTGATAAGAATAGAATTCGTCGCTACCCAATGTCAGACGCGCCTGCGGCTCGAGCGTATCGATTAGTCGCTCGGTCAACGCACGTGGAGGCGGGATCGCAGCGCCTGTTGCGCTGATACGGTGGCTGAATAACGCAACCTGGTTGGCCGGAACCTCGGGCAGGCTGGACAAGTGAATAGCAAGACGGTCGTCCATCTCATACTCAAGTGGCCCCAATTCCATGCCAGCCAGGTTCAAATAATGAAGCGGCTTGAGCGGCAGGATTTCATGCAGTGGCAGTTCGTCGCTGAGCCACTGCGGGCGATAGCTGCCGTCGGGCTGCACGGCCCAATTGAAGCGGGCAACACGCTTGGGCCCAAGGTTAAGCGGCAATTGGGCATCAAACTCCATGAATAGCCGCCCGGTATTGACTGCCAGTTTCAGAATTTCGGCGCCTTCCTCACCCTTCAGCAGGAACGTACTGCTGTAGCGTCCGTAAGATTGCACGAGCATAAGTAGCCGGCAGATGCGCTTGTCCGCTTCAAGCATATAACCGGGGGAGCGCGCCAGGGTTTGATCAAGGGAGTACAGCCCTTTGATGTCGCTGTAGCCGCCCTTTTTCAAGGTGCGCGCCCGGTAGACCGCCAGCGACCAGCGGTTTGAGTAGGCGCCAGGGATGAGCTGGTAGAGCACACAGGTGGTGCTGCCTTTGGGTAACGACTCAACCTCTGGAAGCGCAGCAGGGATATCGTTAAGCCATTGCTCGATCTGCGGATTGAGGCGGTCGCCAGCTGCACTTTCTGGCTTACTCAGCCCTTCCGCCAGCGTAATCACTTCGAATAGAACGGCTGCGGCATGCTTGCAATCGACTTCCACGGGGCAATCGCACACGCAATCGATATCGGTCCAGTGCGGGTCGGATTTAGCGGCAAGCGTGATCACTTGCGTATAGGAATTGCCGCCAGAGCCCTTACAACCGGCGATGAGTCTATGCGCTCCGACATTGATGATGTTGACGCGACCTTCACCCGCATACTCAAAGCCACGCTCAAGGGTGCGCGGGGTGAAGTTCTCTTGCCAGTCAAGGCCAGCGAGGCGTGTCATCAGATTATTCATGGGGGCGCATTTCAGACAAAGCGTTAGAGAGATCGAAACGGAGGCTTCCCGCATCCGAGTACGAATTGGCAGCTACTGAATCCAGATATTTCCGACGATTTGAGTCTCGACTGAACACCTGTTGTCACTCGATCAACTGAGCATCTCGAAGCGCGCCCACAGCCAGCATCCAACGCGGATCCTGCTTATAATCCGTCGAGGCAATCGACTGCCCACGCATGCGCGCAATGCGAGCCGATGGCTTGACCTTCATCCGCTGCGCCGCACTCAGCGCCAGCTCCGCAGCCGCGCGATCATTGCACACCAGCCCCATGTCACAGCCGGCCGTCAGCGCCGCTTCGATACGGCTGGCCGCATCACCCACCACATGCGCCCCCGCCATGGACAGGTCATCGCTGAAAATCACCCCATCGAACTGCAACTCGCCGCGCAGGATGTCCTGCAACCAGCGGCGTGAGAAGCCGGCCGGCTGGGCGTCGACTTGCGGATAGATGACGTGTGCTGGCATTACGGCCGCCAACTGCTTGCTCAGGCGTGCGAAAGGCACCAGGTCGTTGGCGCGAATCTGTTCCAGGCTGCGTTCGTCATTAGGGATGGCGACGTGGGAATCCGCCTCGGCCCAGCCGTGACCGGGAAAGTGCTTACCGGTGGCGGCCATGCCGGCGCTGTTCATGCCACGGATAAAGGCACCGGCGAGCACGGCGGCGCGTTCGGGGTCGCCCTCGAAGGACCGGGTGCCCACGACAGCGCTGCGCTGGTAATCCAGATCAAGTACCGGAGCGAAACTCAGGTCCAGGCCCACGGCCAGCACTTCGGTGGCCATGATCCAGCCGCACTGCTCGGCCAGGTATTCGGCATTCGGGTTGTCGGCCAACGCACGCATGGCCGGCAGGCGCACAAAGCCTTGGCGCAAACGCTGCACGCGACCGCCTTCCTGGTCGACCGCCAGGAGCAGGTCCGGGCGTACGGCACGAATCGCCGCGCTCAGTTCCCGCACCTGGCGGGGATGCTCGATATTGCGCGCGAAAATGATCAGGCCGCCCACTTCAGGCTGGCGCAACAGGTGGCGGTCCTCGGCCGTCAGCCAGGTGCCGGCCACGTCGACCATCAAAGAACCTTGCAGGGCAGCAGTCATAAACCTTCCTTAAATAACGCACACGACCGCTTGCCCTCAGTGAGGGCAAGCGGTTGTGTATAAATAGCTGAAATCGACATGGCGGCTAGCTTAGCGGATGCAAGCGGCCGCGCACACCCGGGACGGTCAAACCTTGGCGGGGGCTGGCGCGGTTTTGCTGCGTGGGCGCAACTGGGCGGCAGCCATGGCCGGGTCGGTCACGCCGGTTTCGGCGCGCATGCCAGCGGCGAGGAATGGCACCATCAGGCGCATCACTTGTTCGATGGAGGTGTTGACGCCGAAATCGGTCTCGGCGATGGCACGCAGCGCCTTGATCCCGGACATGCTGAACGCGGCCGCACCGAGCATGAAGTGCACGCGCCAGAACAGTTCGATAGGCGGAATACGCGGCGCGGCTTCGTTGACCAGCAACATATAGCGACGAAATACCTTGCCGTACATGTCCTCCAGGTAACGCCGCAGGTGCCCCTGACTCTGGCTGAAGGCCAGGCCCAGCAGGCGCATGAAGATCGACAGGTCGTTGCCGCTGCGGGGCTGGACCACCAGGGCTTGCTCAACCAGGATTTCCAGCAGGTCTTCCAGGGTGGGCTTATGGTCGGCCTTGGCCTGGCGACGCTCCAGCTCACGGTCCAGACTGGCACAGAACGGCCCCAGGAAACGCGAGAACACCGCCTGGATCAGGGCCTTTTTCGAGCCGAAATGGTAGTTCACCGCGGCGAGGTTGACGCCCGCCTTGCTGGTGATCAGCCGCAATGAAGTTTCAGCAAATCCTTTTTCCGCGAACAATTGCTCGGCAGCATCGAGAATGCGTTCAACGGTTTCCGACTGGGCCATGGCTACTCCGCCTGACAAACACTTGTTTGAAACATACGTTTCAGGGTGTGTCTTGTCAAGCCTGAGGGTTCGCTTTCCGGCTGGTCAGTCATGTATTGCATCGCTATTTAATCACATCCCTGGCGGTCTGTAGGCAGCGCTCTCAGTGCCTTGTGGGAAGCTGCCGCGATGACCGTCCAGCGGAGCGTTGGAAAAGGATGATTGCCAAGCGCAGTTCACTGTATATAATCCCAGTCACTGTATAAAAAGACAGAGCGATCAACATGCTAAAACTGACGCCACGCCAAGCTGAGATTCTGGCTTTTATCAAGCGCTGCCTCGATGACAACGGCTACCCGCCGACGCGAGCGGAAATTGCGCTGGAACTGGGGTTCAAGTCCCCCAACGCCGCCGAAGAACACCTTAAGGCCCTCGCTCGCAAAGGCGCGATCGAGATGACCCCCGGTGCCTCGCGCGGTATTCGCATCCCTGGCTTCGAAGCCAAGGCCGACGAATCGACCCTGCCTATCATCGGCCGCGTCGCCGCCGGTGCGCCGATCCTGGCACAGCAGCACGTCGAAGAATCCTGCAATATCAACCCGACTTTCTTTCATCCTCGCGCCGACTACCTGCTTCGGGTCCATGGCATGAGCATGAAGGACGTGGGCATCTTCGACGGTGACCTGCTGGCTGTCCACACCACCCGCGAAGCCCGTAACGGCCAGATCGTGGTCGCCCGTATCGGCGATGAAGTCACCGTCAAACGCTTCAAGCGCGAAGGCAGCAAGGTCTGGCTCATGGCCGAGAACCCTGAGTTCGCACCGATTGAAGTGAACCTGAAAGACCAGGACCTGGTGATCGAAGGCTTGAGCGTCGGCGTCATTCGCCGCTAAAGGAGGCATCATGCAGCTCGTCCACACCCCACAACACACACAACTGTCGCTGTTCGAGGCCTTCATGGCCCAACCCCTTGCGCCCCTCCTCAAGGAAACGGTCGAGGCGCCCTGGAGCGCCGAGCCAGAGGCGTTCAGTGAATTGTCGTTGCGCGGTGCAGCGGGGAGCTGCCTGAGCCTGTTGGCGCCGATCCTGCGTGAATTGAGCGGGGAACAGGACGCCCGCTGGCTGACGCTGATCGCCCCGCCCGCCAGCCTGACCCAGGCCTGGCTGCGGGACGCGGGCCTGAACCGCGAGCGCATCCTGTTGCTGCAACCGCGCGGCCTGCAAAGCGCCCAGCAGTTGACCTGCGAAGCCTTGCGCCTGGGCCGTA
>JAFHKH010000417.1 GCA_016937595.1 Pseudomonas cedrina subsp. fulgida
GGCGCTGGGCGAAGACAAGGCCAACGGCCTGATCGACCGCATCCTGCTCGGCGGCAACACCAGCGGCCTCGACAGCCTGAAATGGATGGAGCCGCGCGCGGTCGCCGACGTGATCCGCTACGAGCACCCGCAGATCCAGGCGATCGTGGTGGCGTATCTGGACCCGGACCAGGCCGGTGAAGTCCTCGGCCACTTCGACCATAAAGTGCGCCTGGACATCATCCTGCGCGTGTCGTCGCTGAACACCGTGCAGCCGGCAGCCCTGAAAGAATTGAACACCATCCTGGAGAAGCAGTTCTCCGGCAACTCGAACGCCTCGCGCACCACCTTGGGCGGTATCAAGCGTGCGGCCGACATCATGAACTTCCTCGACAGCTCGGTCGAAGGCCAGTTGATGGACTCGATCCGCGAGATCGACGACACCTTGTCCGGCCAGATCGAAGACCTGATGTTCGTGTTCAACAACCTCTCCGATGTCGACGACCGTGGCATCCAGGCGTTGCTGCGCGAAGTGTCCTCCGACGTGCTGGTGCTGGCCCTCAAGGGCTCGGACGAAGGCGTCAAGGAAAAGATCTTCAAGAACATGTCCAAGCGTGCCTCGGAACTGTTGCGCGACGACCTGGAGGCCAAAGGCCCGGTGCGCGTCAGCGACGTGGAAACCGCACAAAAGGAAATCCTCACCATTGCCCGCCGTATGGCCGAAGCCGGAGAAATCGTTCTCGGTGGGAAGGGCGGCGAAGAAATGATTTAAGGCGCTTCTGATGTCGAGCAAAGATGAGGCACCCAGCGACCTGATTCGCGCGCGGGATGTCGGCGGGTTCGACATCTGGTCGTTGCCCAGCTTCGATCCGCATGTGCCCGAACCCGAGCCGGAACCGGTGATCGAGCCGCCGGTGGAAATGGAAGAAGTGCCACTGGACGAAGTCCAGCCACTGACCCTGGAAGAGTTGGAAAGCATCCGCCAGGAGGCCTACAACGAAGGCTTCGCCGCCGGTGAAAAAGACGGTTTCCGCAGCACCACCCTCAAGGTGCGCCAGGAGGCCGAGGCGGCGCTGAGCGTCAAGCTGGCCAGCCTGGAGCGCTTGATGGGTGGCCTGTTCAACCCTATCGCCGAGCAGGATGCCCAGATCGAGAAAGCCATGGTCGGCCTGGTGCAGCACATCGCCCGCCAGGTGATCCAGCGTGAGCTGGTGCTCGACTCCAGCCAGATCGAAAGCGTCATGCGCGAAGCCCTCAAGCTGCTGCCCCTGGGCGTCGGCAATGTGCGGTTGTACATCAACCCGCAGGACTTCGAACAGGTCAAGGCCCTGCGCGAGCGCCATGAAGAAACCTGGCGCATCGTCGAAGACGCCGCGTTGCAGCCGGGTGGCTGCCGTGTCGAGACCGAGCACAGCCGCATCGATGCGACGGTGGAAACCCGCATCAGCCAGATCATGGCCAAGCTGCTCGACCAGGCCCATGAGCAGGTGTTGAACCCGGCCGAGCCCGACCTGAGCCTGGACCTGGACGCCGCCGATGCGCCTTGATCGCACCAGCTTCGCCAGGCGCCTGAGCGGTTACACCGACGCCACGCAATTGCCCGGCCAACCGATCCTCGAAGGGCGCCTGTTGCGCATGGTCGGCCTGACGCTGGAAGCCGAGGGCCTGCGCGCGGCCATGGGCAGCCGCTGCATGGTGATCAACGACGATAGCTACCATCCGGTGCAGGTCGAAGCCGAAGTGATGGGCTTTTCCGGCAACAAGATTTTCCTGATGCCGGTGGGCAGTATCG
>JAFHKH010000418.1 GCA_016937595.1 Pseudomonas cedrina subsp. fulgida
CATCGCGGATAAAGAACGTCCGGGAAGTTGTTGCCGACCAGGGTCCCAGTTGCCATCCGCGGTGTAGGAACTTGGTGGCGAAACCGCGCGGGTCACGCAGGGTTTCCGGGGAGTGGTTGCCGTGGACCACGGCGGAAAAACGTACGAATACCGGGGTGACTTCGCCGGCCGCGAACACTTTGGCCTTGGTCAGGTCGCTGAGGTTGTTGGTGACCGTAAAGGTACCGTGGGCGCCAGTGCCACGGGCGTGTACCACGCGCTCAGGGATGCGCTCGCGGTCGAAGCGCTGCAACTTCTGGATCAGTTGCACGTCCTGCAGCAGCACCGGGCCGTTGGCGCCGGCGGTTTGCGAGTTCTGGTTGTCGCCCACGGCGGCGCCGTTATCGCGCGTCAGGTTGGCGGCTTGCACAGAGAGGGATAGCAAGCTGGCGGTTACCAGTACCAGCACGGATCGCGCTGCAACCGGCCCACGGTTCTTTGGATTCTTCATCAAGGTTTCCTCTGGTTTTTTTAGCGCACATTCAGTTGTGCTCGCCAGAGGCTAGTGACCCGCGAGTCAGAAGATAAATAGAAAAGCCGTACCAACCCGATTAATAAAATAATTTGGTAAACCCATGATTTAGCGCGTATTTCGCGCGCGATTGATGGCACTTTGCAAACTATTTGCGATTTAATGTGTCGATAAAAATCAACAGTGTTAACGGTTGTGTCAGGCAAGCCCGCTACGACTGACTTACACTGAGTCCCACCCTTCTCATCTGTAACAAGGAATAACCTATGGGCGTGATCAGTGAGTTCAAGGCCTTCGCGGTCAAAGGCAATGTGGTCGACATGGCCGTCGGTATCATCATCGGTGCGGCCTTCGGCAAAATTGTTTCATCCTTTGTAGGCGACGTGGTGATGCCGCCGCTCGGTCTGTTGATCGGCGGTGTGGACTTCGCTGACCTGGCCGTGACGCTCAAGGCAGCACAGGGCGACGCGCCTGCGGTGATCCTGGCCTACGGTAAATTCATCCAGAGCGTGGTGGACTTCCTGATCGTCGCGTTCGCGATCTTCATGGGCGTCAAAGTCATCAACCGCCTGAAGCGCGAAGAGGCCGTTGCGCCAAAGCTGCCTCCGGTGCCTACCAAAGAAGAAGTGTTGCTGGGTGAGATCCGCGATCTGCTCAAGGCACAGCATGACAAGCCGCTGCAATAAAGGCCGGCTTGGAAAAAAGGCGCCTGCTTCGGGCGCCTTTTTTTTACCAGTAGTTTTCGACCGCCACCTGGCCAGGACGGCGGCTCAAGCTCAGGTTCATACCTCGTTGCTTGAGCAACTGACGCGTGTCATCGACCATCTGCGGGTTGCCGCAAATCAATACGCGCGAATGTTCCGGGGTCAGCGCCACGCCGGCCGCGCGTTCCAGTTCACCATTGTCGATCAGGGTGGTGATGCGCCCATTCAGCGCGCCGGGGT
Organism: Pseudomonas cedrina subsp. fulgida; assembly: GCA_016937595.1. Taxonomy (GTDB): domain Bacteria; phylum Pseudomonadota; class Gammaproteobacteria; order Pseudomonadales; family Pseudomonadaceae; genus Aquipseudomonas; species Aquipseudomonas fulgida. Next base: position 1,456 of record JAFHKH010000418.1, read on the forward strand.
GCTGTTCACGGGTGACGATGGGCACGTAGGTGAGCTTGTGCGCGTATTCGGCCAAGTACTCGCGCTCACCCAGTTCCTGGATCAACGCTTGATAGGCCAGCTCCCTGGCTTCGCGGGCGCTGTACACCAGGATGATGCGCTCGAATTTCTCCCAGACCTCGAAGTCTTGCAAAATCGAGAGGAACGGCGCGATCCCGGTGCCGGTGCCCAGCATCCACAGATCGCGGCCATCGACGAAACGGCTCAAGGTCAGAAAGCCCGTGGCCTGGCGTTCCACCAGCAGCGTATCGCCCACGCGCAGGCGGCTCAGCTCACTGGTGAACTCACCGCCCGGGACGACGATGGAGAAGAAATCCAAGTGCTCGTCAAACGGCGACGACACTAGCGAGTAAGCGCGCCATACGGTACTGCCATCCGCCTTGGTCACCCCCAGGCGCACGAATTGGCCCGCCGTGAACCGAAACCCAGGATCGCGGGTGGTGCGCAGGGTAAACAGGCTGGGGGTCAGCGATTGCACATCGAGCAAGGTCTGGCGGGTAAATTTCTCAGCACTGGCCGTCATGGGGGCCTCCGTTCAACAGGTGCCCTAGTGTCCCTCAAAGTGACGCGCGGAAACACCTACGGCGTGTGGTGGCATCCTGCAAACAGCAGTAATGGCCATATAACTTCACCGCCAATCAATTCGCTATTAGCCTTTTTAGAAACACCACAAAGAGTGTGTTAGTTAATCGTTACAGTACGCTTCAAGCTATTAATAAGCCGTGATATCCAACGGCTTGCTGAAGCGCATCCGCGAATAGCATTGCAGAAAGAATTCTAAAATCCTTCCATGCAATAACGAAATTTTCCGCTTTGCATATAGCCCATGTCCTACACTCATTTCCGTGCGGCGTTGGGGTTCAGGCAGTACCTCACGACACGGAAAATGGCATGGCATGGCATGGAGAGTATTCAATGATCCGCTGGCAAAATACACCGCTCACCCCCTATAAGGCCGAGGATGAAGTCACCGAGGTCTTTGATATGGTGATGACTAAAACCTACGAACTCGGCTTCCAGCACTGTAACTTCAAGATGAGTTCCACCTTACCTAAAGAGCGAACCCATCCAATTGAATTAACCAACTATCCAGATGAATGGAAAACAACGTACGCCAAGGCAGAGTTCTGCGTTGTAGATCCCGTCGTCAAGCACTGTAAGGAGAATGTATTCCCCCTTGTCTGGCATGCAGAAACCTTTAAAGACGTACCAGGCCTCTGGTCATTGGCACAAACCTTGGGTGTACACAACGCGGTGACCTTGACCGTGCACGACTTCCGGGGCGTATTCAGCATGTTGACCCTCAGCCGCGACAAAGGCGCAATCACACCGGAAGAACTCTACGAAAAAGCGGGCCTGGCATTATGGCTCTGCCATGCCATGCATACGGTACTGGCGCACAAATATGCCGACAAACCCAGCCTCCACCCAGCCAATAAACTGACCCCACGGGAAACGGAAATCCTCATGTGGTCAGGCAAGGGTAAAACTGCGGCGGACATTGCCGCCATCCTTTGTTTGTCCGAACGCACCGTGGGCTTCCATGTGTGCAGTTGCCTGAAAAAACTGGGCGTCAACAACAAGATCGCCGCCGTGCTGCGTGCCGCGCAAGATGGAATTATTTAACCGCCCAACAGAAACACCGCATGTAATCGCGCCGAAAAAACCGTAACATTTACGACCGATTCTGAGTGTTGAGCAGCCCCGCGGGTGCAGCACGCCGTTCACTCAGACGGTTCGGCCAACCACCGCCGAACACCCATCGTTTACCAGAGCCTCCCCGTCATGCCCCTGCTCGAAAGCCCCTTCGCCCAGCTCGATCTGATTCGCCAGCCAGAGCAACATAACGATCCGCTGCAAGCGTTCGATGCCGCCGACGAGTACCTGCTCAATCATCTGGCCGAACAACAGCCTTCCGCCGCAACCCGCGTGCTGGTGCTCAACGACAGCTTTGGCGCCCTGGCGGCCAGCCTTCAGGGTCGGGTGCAGGTCACCTCCAGCGGCGACTCATGCCTGGCGGCCCAGGGCCTGGAGAAAAACCTGCTGCGCAACGGCAAGGGCTTTGACGCTGTCCCGTTCATTCCGGCCAGCCAGATACCCGCCGGGCCTTTCGACCGCGTGCTGGTTCGCGTGCCGAAAACCCTGGCGCTGCTGGAAGAACAATTGATCCGCCTGCAAGGGCACTTGGCGCCGGGTGCCCAGGTCTTCGCCGGAGCGATGATCAAACACTTGCCACGCGCGGCCGGCGAGTTGCTGGAGCGTTATATCGGGCCGATGCAGGCGTCGCTGGCGGTAAAAAAAGCACGCTTGCTGATCGCCACCGCTGAAGAGCGGCCGGTTGCCGCCTCGCCGTACCCTACCCGCTACACGCTGGACGCTCCGCCTATCGAACTGCTGAACCACGCCAATGTGTTCTGCCGCGAAAGCCTGGACATCGGCACCCGCGCGTTCCTGCCGCACCTGCCGAAAAACCTGGGCAACGCACGGGTGGCCGATCTGGGTTGCGGCAACGGTGTGCTGGCCATCGCCAGCGCGCTGCAAAACCCTGACGCGCAGTACACCCTGGTGGACGAGTCGTATATGGCCGTGCAATCGGCCGCCGCCAATTGGCACGCCGCGCTCGGTGAACGCGATGTAATCGTGCGCGCCGCCGATGGCCTGGCGGGCCAGGCCGCCGATTCTCTGGAGGTGGTGCTGTGCAACCCGCCGTTCCACCAGCAGCAAGTGGTCGGTGATTTCCTCGCCTGGCGCATGTTCCAGCAGGCGCGGGAAGCGCTGGTGATCGGCGGTGCGCTTTACATCGTCGGCAACCGGCACTTGGGTTATCACACCAAGCTGGCGCGCCTGTTCCGGGGCGTCGAACACGTCGCCACCACGCCAAAATTCGTGGTCCTCAAGGCGCGCAAATAAAAAAGGCCCTGCCACTGCGAAGAGTGGCAAGGCCAAAAACCGTGCCGCAAGGCAACGGGATGGGAAGTCAGTGGGTGGTCAGGCCGGCCGCATTCATGAACATGCGCATCAGGCTGGCCACGACGAACAGGGCCAGCACGCTGCCGGCCCAGATCATCGCCAGCCATCCCAGGCGCCGCCACAACGGCCGTTTCTCGGCCTGTTCAATCTCGTGCAACGAAGGTTTGCCGGACATGGAAATACCCTCCTAGTGATAACCGTCTTCGTGGGTGACCTTGCCGCGGAATACGTAGTAGCTCCAGAAGGTGTAACCCAGGATGAGCGGGATGATGAATAACGTACCCACCAGCATGAAGCCTTGGCTTTGCGGTGGCGCGGCGGCGTCCCAGATCGACACCGACGGCGGGATGATGTTGGGCCACAGGCTGATCCCCAGGCCGCTGTAGCCCAGGAAGATCAGCACCAGCGTCAACAGGAACGGCGTGTAGTGCGCATGCCGTGCCACCGCGCGGAACAGCCCGTACAGGGTCACCAATACCAGGATCGGCACCGGCAGGAACCAGAACAGGTTCGGCAGGGTGAACCAGCGCGAGGCGATTTCCGGATGCGTGAGCGGCGTCCACAGGCTGACGATGCCGATCACCGCCAACACCACGAGCGCCAGCGGCCGTGCCAGGTTGTGCATCTTTTCCTGCAGCGCACCTTCGGTCTTCATGATCAGCCAGGTGCAACCCAGCAACGCATAGGCCACGATCAGCGCCACGCCGCAGAACATTGTGAACGGCGTGGCCCAGTCCAGCGAGCCGCCGGCGAACTGGCGGTCGACAACCGGGAAGCCATCAATGAATGCGCCCAGCGCCACGCCCTGGAAGAAGGTGGCGGCAATCGAGCCGCCGATAAACGCCTTGTCCCACAGGTGCCGCTTGTCGTCTTTGGCCTTGAAGCGGAACTCGAAGGCCACGCCGCGAAAGATCAGGCCGATCAGCATCAGGATCAACGGCAGGTACAACGCCGACAGCACCACCGAATAGGCCATCGGGAAGGCGCCGAACAACCCCGCGCCGCCCAGTACCAGCCAGGTTTCGTTGCCGTCCCACACGGGCGCTACGGTGTTCATCATCACGTCGCGGTCGCTCTTGCCCGCAACGAACGGAAACAGAATGCCGATGCCCAGGTCGAAGCCGTCCATGATCACGTACATCATGATGCCGAAGATGATGATCACGGCCCAGATCAGCGGAAGATCAATACCCATCTCAATGCCCCTTGTGCTGGATGTCGTCGTGCCGGGATGGAGAATCACTCTCGGTGCCATCATCGGCCGCCGACAACGGACGCGCCGGTGTGCGCTTCTGGCCGGGCCCGCCATGGGTGGGCTCAGTGACGTCATGGGTGACCGGGCCTTTGCGCACCAGGCGCATCATGTAGCCCAGGCCAGCACCGAACAGCGCGAAGTACACCACCACGAACAGCACCAGGGTGATAGTCATCTGCGCCAGGCTATGCCCGGATGAAGCATCCGCCGTGCGCATCAAGCCGTAGACGACCCATGGCTGGCGGCCGATCTCGGTGGTGAACCAACCTGCAAGGATGGCGATCAGGCCGGACGGGCCCATCCACAACGCCAGGTACAGGAACGGTTTGGACGTATACATCTTGTCGCCCCGGCGCAGCCAGAGGCTGAACAGCCCGGTGAAAATCATCAGGAAACCCAGGCCGACCATGACCCGGAACGACCAGAACACGACGGTCGAGTTGGGGCGGTCCTCGGGTGGAAATTCCTTGAGCGCCGGCACCTGCTTGTCCAGGGAATGGGTGAGGATCAGGCTGCCCAGGTAAGGGATCTCCACCGCGTATTTGGTTTTTTCGGCCTTCATGTCCGGCCAGCCAAACAGGATCAGCGGGGTGGGCTCGTTGCCTTTGTTTTCCCAGTGCCCCTCAATCGCGGCGATTTTCGCCGGCTGGTGCTCCAGCGTATTGAGACCATGGAAGTCACCGATCACCGCCTGGATAGGCGCAACGATCAGGGCCATCCACATGGCCATGGAGAGCATTTTGCGGATCGCCGGGTTGTCCTTGCCACGCAACAGGTGCCAGGCCGCCGAGGAGCCGACGAAGAACGCGGTGGCGACGAAAGCCGCCGTGGCCATGTGCGCCAGGCGATAAGGGAACGACGGGTTGAAGACAATGGCAAACCAGTCGGTCGGAATCACGCGGCCGTCGACGATTTCGAAGCCCTGGGGCGTCTGCATCCAGCTATTGGACGACAGGATCCAGAACGTGGAAATCAACGTACCCACGGCCACCATGACCGTTGAGAAGAAGTGCAGGTTGCGCCCCACCTTATTCCAGCCGAACAGCATCACGCCCAGGAAACCGGCCTCGAGGAAGAAAGCCGTCAGCACTTCGTACATGAGCAGCGGCCCGGTGACGGCGCCGGCGAAATCCGAGAAGCGGCTCCAGTTGGTGCCGAACTGATAGGCCATGACCAGACCGGACACCACGCCCATGCCGAAGTTGACGGCAAAGATCTTCGACCAGAAATGGTAAAGGTCGCGGTAGGTGTCGTTTCTGGTCTTGAGCCACAAGCCTTCCAGCACCGCAAGGTAACTGGCCAGGCCGATGGTGATCGCCGGGAACAGGATGTGGAAAGAGATGGTGAACGCAAATTGGATTCGGGCGAGATCTAGCGCCTCCAAACCGAACATAAGTCTTCCTCTGTCAGGTAATACCGGTTGCGAGCGGAAGCCTGCACCCACTGCCCCCCACGGATATGGAGTCTGGCGAATTTAAATTCGTTTCTTTTTTTAACCCGCCGTGCAGGGAATCAGGCCCTGGGGCCGCCAGGCCAACGTGCGGACATTGATCTGGATCAAGCAGTGCTGAAAGAGTAGCCCCATTTTCGATGGAGCACGGCGTGGTCTTTTGCCGCGTGACAGACTGTCTCAGCTCGGTTGTTGCAACCATCTGTTACAACTTAATGATAATCTGGGCGCTTCCTACGGCCCTGACCTGAACTCCCAATGCCCAGTGAACCCGCGTTGCTGTTGCGTCACCACCGCCCTTTCATCGCGTTCTGGCTGGCACGCATCTTCACCGCCAGCGGCTTTCAGATGCTCACGGTGGCCATTGGCTGGAACCTCTACCAGTTGACCGGCAACGTGCTGGACCTGGGGTTGGTCGGGTTGGTGGAGTTCGTTCCGCGCGTGCTGTTCATGCTGCACACCGGGCATGTGGCCGACCGCTATGAGCGCCGCAAGGTTGCTGCCATCTGCCAGACGGTGCAGGCGTTGATTGCCCTGTCATTGGCCATCGGTGGCCTGACCGGCAACGTGACCCGCGAGATGATCTTTATCCTCGCCTTCTTGCTGGGTGCCGCGCGCTCGTTCGAAATGCCCACCACCCAGGCCCTGCTCCCGAGCATCGTGCCCAGCGCGCTGTTCCCGCGCGCCGTGGCTTCGTCGCAGTCGGCGCAGCAGTTGGCAACCATTGTCGCCCCGGCCCTCGGCGGTTTGCTCTATGCGTTTGGCAGCGTGTGGGTGTATGGCCCCACGGTGGTGCTGTACCTCATCGCCTGCGCACTGACCCTGAACTTGCCCGCGCGCCAGACGCCGCTGAACAAAGCCAAAGCGACCATGGATTCGTTGCTGGCCGGCATCCGCTTTATCCGCAGCCGCCCGGACATCCTCGGCGCCATCTCCCTCGACTTGTTCGCCGTGCTGCTGGGCGCGCCACTGCGTTGCTGCCGGTGTTCGCCAAGGACATCCTGCTGACCGGCGCCTGGGGCCTGGGCCTGCTGCGTTCGGCACCGGCGGTGGGGGCGTTGCTGATGTCGTTGTGGTTGGCGCGGTTCGCTGTCGACCGGCATGTCGGCCGCGTGATGTTCACCGCCGTCGGCGTGTTCGGCGTGGCGACTATCGCCTTCGGCCTGTCCACCTCGTTCTGGTTTTCCCTGGCGGTGCTGGTGGTACTGGGCGCAGCCGACATGATCAGCATGGTGATCCGGGCGTCGTTCGTGCAGTTGGAGACACCGGATGAAATGCGCGGGCGCGTCAGTGCGGTCAACGGTTTGTTTATCGGCGCGTCCAATCAGTTGGGCGAGTTCGAGTCCGGGATTACCGCCCACTGGTTCGGCACCGTGCCCGCCGTGGTCATGGGCGGGATCGGCACGCTGGTGGTGACCGGGGTGTGGATCAAGTTGTTTCCGACCTTGGCCAATCGGGATCGGATGCATGTGCCGGTGGAGGAACCCAAGGTTTAAGCCCCGCCACCTAACCTGATGTTGAAATACAGTCAATGTGGGAGTCCCCACTA
>JAFHKH010000419.1 GCA_016937595.1 Pseudomonas cedrina subsp. fulgida
ATACAGGCACTGCATTCCTCCAGTTAACCAGGGTGTCAGGTTTTGGGGCCGCTTCGCGGCCAACGCGGGGCAAGCCCGCTCGCCACAGGGGCCTGCTAGAGTTGAAACCGCCCTCCGCCCTGCCCCAGCGCCGTGGCCAAGGCATCAAACCCCGCCCGTAGCAACTGATCATCCCCGGATGTATTGCAGATACTCGCCCGAATAAACTGCGGCACCGCCGTCTGCCCCACGGCGAACGCCTCGGCGGTGGCGATCAGGTAGTTGTTCTGCTTGAGCTCCGCCTCGATTTCCGATGCGCGCCACGGCTCCGGCACTTCAATCCAGAAATGCGGGCTGTTGGGATGGGTACGGTATGCCAGGCCGGCCAGCAAGTCGCGCACCCGCTCTTTGCGGCGGCTGATCTCGTTGATCTGCTGGCGCAGCAAGTATTGCGCCGTGCCGTTTTCGATCCACTGGGTCGCCAGTTCAAGGGTGACCGGCGTGGCCATCCAGCAGGTCGACCGCAAGGCCGCCGATATACGGCTGACCAGCGCCGGTGGCGCATGCACATAGCCCACCCGCAGGCCGGCCGACACGGCCTTGCTCAGGCTGCTGATCAAAATCGTCCGTTCGGGCGCGAAATAACTGAGGGGCGGCGGCCGGTCTTCAACCAGCACACCGTGGGCCTCGTCTTCAAGAATCAGCAGGTTGTGTTCGCGGCATACCTTGGCCAACGCTTCGCGGCGCGCCACCGAGAGCACCGCCGTTGTCGGGTTCTGGATAGTCGGCGTGCAGTACAGGGCTGAAATACGGTGATTACGACAGACTTCGTCCAACGCACCCGGCAGCACACCTTCCTCGTCCATTTCCAGGCCGATCAGCCGGATACCCAGCATGCGCGCGGCGGTAATCAACCCAGGGTAGGTCAGTTGTTCGGTGACCACGGTATCGCCCGCCCGCAACAGCGCCATCATCGAACACAGCAAACCATGCTGCCCGCCATTGACGCAGATGACTTGCTCGGGAATCGGATGAAAATCACGCTGCACCAGCCATTGCGCCCCGGCTTCACGGTAGCGCGGCAGGCCGGCGTCCGGGGTGTAGGCGCTGATGTCCTGGAGGAACTTGGCGTTGCTCGACAGGGTTTGGAAGCTCTGGGCCAGAAACACCGTCTCCTGCCCTGGAATATGCATGTTGCGGCTCATGTCGAAGTACTGGCGCGGCTCTTCGCTGAAGTTGCGAAACCCTTCATCGCGCTGGCGCTCCATCCCACGCTTGCGCACGAACGTGCCGTCACCTACCCGAGCCACAACCAGCCCCAAGCGTTCCAGTTCCCCGTAGGCCCGACTGATAGTGCCGATGGTGACGCCAAGGTTGTCGGAAAGCACGCGATGGGGCGGCAGTTTTCGTCCCGGTTCAATCGAGCCTTCAAGGATGCCCCGTTCCATGACATCGGACAGGCGCTTGTACTTCACGCCCTGCCCGCTGGACAACCCCTCACGCATAATTGACACCATGTCAATATTTGTTTTGACAGTCATCTTTGGCCCTAATAGTGTGCTTTTACGGGTTCAATCGCCGAATTTTACAACTCATTACAAGCTCAATATAGAGTTCAATTCAGGCCCAGGGAAGCAATAAACGATGCCAATGTCCGCCGTTCTCGAAAATTCAGCCAAGACAAAAACTCAAAAACAGTGGCTGGCCGGGCTGGTCACCAGCGTGATGTTCCTGATCGTGTGCCTGAGCTGGGGCACCACCTGGCTGGGGATCAAGATTGCCGTGGAGAGCGTTCCACCCCTGACCTCCGCCGGTCTGCGCTTTCTGATCGCCTTTCCACTGTTCCTGTGTTTTGCCCTGCTGCGGCGCGAGCCGATCCTGTTTCCGCGTGAAAGCCGCTGGTTCTTCGTGTTCGTGACCCTGTCCTACTTCAGCGTGCCCTATTACCTGCTCAACTACGGCGAGATGCATGTCTCGTCCGGCCTCACCGCCCTGCTGTTCAGTTGCATGCCGGTCTTCATCCTGATTTTTTCCGCGCTGTTCCTGCGCGAACGCATCTATTTTTCCCAGGTGGTCGGTATCGGTGTCGGTTTCGGCAGCCTCTACATGATCATCAAGAGCCAGGGCCTGCACCTGGACCATGCCGAGTTCTTCGGGGTGCTGGCGATCCTGACGGCCGCGATCATGCATGCCCTGTGCTACGTGATCACCAAGCAGAAAGGCAGCGCCATCAGCGTGATTACCTACAACACCCTGCCCATCGGTATCGCCGGCCTGATGCTGTTCGTCGCCGGCCTATGGTTCGAAGCCCCCACCTTCGCCGACATCACCCTGCGCTCCTGGAGCGCGCTGCTCTACCTGGGGCTGGTGGCTTCGGTAGGCGGGTTCATCGTGTATTTCATGCTGCTCAAGCGCTTGAGCCCGATCATCCTGTCGTTCGTGTTCATCATCTTCCCGGTGTTCGCGGTGATCATCGGCGCCTGGTACGAAGGCCTCTCGATTTCCCGCGACCTGATGCTGTACTCGGCCATCCTGCTGGCCGGTTTTGCGATCACCAAGTTGCCGGTTGAAAAACTCCTGGCCAAGAAACATTGACCCTCCCGACCATCCAACAGCAACGCGAGAGAAACATGGACGTGCTCCGCCCGACCGCCCTGGAACAGATCTACGCCCACGCCAGCCGCAGTTACCCCGAGGAATGCTGTGGTTTTGTCTTCGCCGACGGCAGTGTGTACCTGGGCAGCAATATCCAGAATGAGCTGCACCGCAAGCACCCGCAGATGTACCCGCGCAGCGCGGCCAACGGCTACACCTTCTCGGTGGCCGATACCCTGCTGCTGAACAAGGCGTTTCGCAGCGACAACCCGGTGGTGGTGATCTACCACTCCCATCCGGATGTCGGTGCCTACTTCAGCGCCGAGGACCAGGACAAGGCGCTGTTCATGGGCGAGCCGATCTACCCCGTCAGCTACCTGGTGGTCGACGTACGCCAGGGCCAGGCCCTGGGCGCCAAGCTGTTTGCCTGGGATGGCGAACATTTCGCCCTTAAACCTTTCAACGACCTGCACACGGAGTTGTCCATGAACGCTGTCTCTTTCCCTGACATTCTGGTTCGTGTGGCCAAGCTGCCGGAATCGACCCTCGAGGTGCCGGATCGACATTGCGCGAAGTCATTGAAAACCTCTGCGGCAGCCACCCGCAGTTGCGCCAGCACCTGTTTCACGAGAAAAACAACCAGCTCAAGGAACATTTCCTGTTCACCGCCGGCGAGGAGCTGATCGATGCCGATGCACCGCTGCCGGAAAAAGCCCGGATCGAAGTGCTGCTCGCCACCTCTGGCGGCATGGATGTCGACACCCTGAGCAATGAAGAAGTGCAGCGCTACGTGCGCCACATCACCCTGCCGGGCGTGGGTCGCGAAGGCCAGTTGAACCTGAAAAAAGCCAAGGTGCTGATCATCGGCACCGGCGGCCTGGGTTCGCCGATCAGCCTGTACCTGGCGGCAGCCGGCATCGGTACCCTGGGGCTGGTGGACTTCGATGTGGTGGAAAGCAGCAACCTGCAACGCCAGATCGTCCACGGCAACAGCACCCTGGGCATGCCGAAGGTCGACTCCGCCAGACAGCGCCTGCAGGACCTCAACCGCCATATCCGCATCAACGCCCACAACACGGCGCTGAATGCCGACAACGCCCTGGAGCTGGTGGGCGCCTATGACCTGGTGATCGACGGCACCGACAATTTCGACACCCGCTACCGGGTCAACGACGCCTGCGTGCAACTGGGCAAGCCCCTGGTGTACGGCGCCATCTACCGCTTCGACGGGCAGATCAGCGTGCTCAACTATAAAGGTGGGCCGTGCTACCGCTGCCTGTTCCCCAGCGCGCCGCCCGCTGAACTGGCGCCCAACTGCAGCGCCGGTGGCGTGATCGGCGTGTTGCCCGGCGTGGTCGGGATGATCCAGGCGACCGAGGCCATCAAGCTATTGATCGGCATCGGCGAACCGTTGTCCGGGCGCTTGATGCGTTTCGACGCGCTGGCCATGAAGTTCAGCGAGATCCGCTTCAAGCGTCGCACCGATTGCCCATGCTGCTCGGACTTGCGCCACAGCACAGCCCACGCGCCCGCGGTGTGTGCCGATGCCCTGCCCACCCAGCCGGCCCTGGCCGAAGAGCGCTACATCAAGCCGCGGGTACTCAAGCAGGTGCTTGAACACCCCAGCAGCGCCGACGTGCTGCTGGACGTGCGCGACGCCAGCGAACTGGAGGTGTGCAAGTTGCCGGGTGTGGTGCATATCCCCCTGGCCGAGCTGGACGGGCAACTCGACCGCCTCAGCCGGGACAACACCCACTACCTGATCTGCTACGCCGGGACCCGCGCCGAACAAGCCGCCAGTACCCTGCTGGCCGCCGGTTTCGCCAACACCAAGGTCCTGCAGGGCGGCATGAAACACTGGGTTCGCGACGTCGAACCCGACATGCCGTTGTATTGAGCCGAGGATTTCAGTGATGTTGCATAACTCCATTCTCGACGTGATCGGCCACACGCCCATCGTGCGCCTGGCACAGTTTTCCGAAGACCTCGGCATCGAGGTCTACGCCAAGCTTGAATCGCTCAACCCCGGCGGCAGCCACAAGGCGCGCATCGCCTTGGGCATGATCCTCGATGCCGAGCGCCGTGGCGTGCTGATCCGCGATTCCGGGCAAACCATCATCGAGCCCAGCGGCGGCAACACCGGCATCGGCCTGGTGATGGCCGGCAACGTGCTGGGCTACAAGGTCGTGCTGGTGATCCCCGACAACTACAGCCCGGAAAAACAAAAGCTGCTGCGCCTGTACGGCGCCAAGGTGGTGCTGTCGGACAGCCGCCTGGGCAATAACTCCCACGGCGAAAAATGCATGGAGCTGCAGTTGGAAAACCCCAGCTACGTGATGCTCAATCAACAGCGCAACGGCGCCAACCCACAGACCCATCGCGACACCACCGCGCCGGAAATCCTGCGGGATTTCGGTGATTTGCGCGCCGACTACTTCGTCAGCGGCATCGGCACCGGCGGGCATATCACCGGCATCGGCGAAACCCTTAAGGCCGCGTGGCCGCACCTGCGCGTGATGGGCGTGGAGCCGGAAGAGTGCGACCTGCTCAAAGACCAGCACGCGCCGCATCATATCCAGGGCCTGTCGATCGGCCTGATCCCGAGCATCCTCAACCTGGCGGTGATCGACGGCATGCTCAAGGTTTCCCGCCAGGACTGCATCGACATGATGAAACGCCTCATGCGCACCGACGCCATCAGCCTGGGACTGTCTTCCGCCGCCAACATGGCGGCCATCGCCCAACTCGCCCCCGAACTGCCGCCCGAAACGGTGGTGCTGACAATGGTTTACGACAATGCCGACAGCTACCTGCCCAGTTTCGAATAACCGGTTTTCCAACCATCCAGAACGCGGGGGCGCCTCCATGGGCGGCTTTATCGACATGCAACAGCTGCACGATGAGTTGCTCACGCACCTCATCAAGACCCTCACGCCCGCCCAAATGAAACAGTTGGAACCGCACCTGGCATCGCTGGTCCAGAATGCCGCCCAGGCGGTGGCCGACGACCTGATCGCCTATGCCTACCGCGATCCGGCCTCACGCGGGCGCGGCGAGCTGATCCTGGAGTCCTACGCGTCGTTCAAGGCGGTGCTGTATTACCGTCTGGCCCACCAGGTGTGGAATTTCCCGGAGCAGTCGCCGGCGGTGTTTTCCCGCATCGCCCTCAAGCTCAGCAACCAGGGCAAGGTACTCTCCGGCGCCGAGATCCACCCGGCGGCGCGTATCGGTCGGCGCTTCGTCCTCGACCATGGCTACGGCACGGTGATCGGCGAAACCTGCGAAATCGGCAATGACTGCTACATCCTTTGCGGCGTCACCCTGGGCGCCCGCGGCATCGCCAACAACCCCGACGGCAAGCGCCACCCGCGCCTGGGCAACAACGTCGAGGTCGGCTCCGGCGCACGCGTGCTGGGCTATGTGTCGATTGGCGACAACGTGTTTATCAGCCCCTCCTGCGTGATTACCCAGGACGTGCCCGCCGGCACCAAAGTAAAGGTGGTGAACCAGATCCAACTGCAAAAAAATAATGAGTCCGACAGCAGCAACTACCTCGGCGCCTTCGCCCTGGACGAGCGGCTGCACGTGGTTGGCGAGGTGAATGCCAGCCACAAGGTCACGGTGCTGGACGCCGACTTCCACCCTCTGCAAGGGCTGCTGCTGGAACCGACGGCGAAGGAGCGCCATCACCTGCAATTTCGCCTGCACCGGGTCGAACCGGGTCACCACTTGCCGCGCCTGCCGCTGAACCTGAAAGTCTGCGGCCCGGAATTTGAAATCACCCTGCTCTCCCCCCCTGGCTTGAGCGCAATGGTGCGATCCCTGTTGCAAGCCAGCCCACTGATCGTCGGAGGTTGAAGATGTCCGTGCATACCCTGGAAACCCTGGCGCTGTTCGACAGCGCGCCCTACCAGAATGCCTTCAGCGCCCGAGTGATTGCCGTCAGCGAACACGGCGTGGCCCTGGAACACACGCTGTTCTACCCCACCGGGGGCGGGCAACCGGGCGATACCGGCCACCTCATATTGGCCGACGGTACGCGGGTCGGCGTGACCGGCACGGTGCGCGATCCGGTGCTGCGCTCGATCATCTGGCACCAATTGGAACACTGCCCCGAGCCGTTGACGGTGGGGGTGCAAGTAGACGCCGGCCTCGATTGGGACCGGCGCTACCAACACATGAAAATGCACACCTGCCTGCACCTGCTGTGCTCGATCATCGATGCGCCGGTCACGGGATGCAGCATCAGCGCCGACAAAGGCCGCCTGGATTTCGACCTGCCGGAAATGACCCTGGACAAAGACAGCATCACCCGCGACCTCAATGCGCTGATCGAACAGGCGCACGCGGTGAAAACGTTGTCGATGCCGGCCTCGGAGTACGCCACCTTGCTGCAGATCACCCGCACCCAGGCGGTGGCGCCGCCAGTGGTTCAAGGCGCGGTGCGGGTGATTGAAATCGCCGGTATCGATATTCAGCCGTGCGGGGGCACCCATGTGCTCAATACCGAGGAAATCGGGCGGGTGTACTGCGAGAAGATCGAGAAGAAGAGCAAGCATAACCGCCGGGTGATTTTACGCTTTGAGTAACGGCTTGACCTACTCGATGGTGCCGACAGTGAAGACCAAATGTGGGAACGGGCTTGTGTGGGAGCGGGCTTGCTCGCGAATGCGGTGTGTCAGTCATAGATGTTTTAACTGAACCACCGCTTTCGCGAGCAAGCCCGCTCCCACATTGATTGGGTTTGCACACATGAAACAACGTAGTCAGATTGTGAACAGGTCCATGAACCGGTTCACAGGGGTGGCCTCAAGCCGTGCCTGGTCCTTGCACAACGCCAAAATCTGCGCACTGCGCTGCGCGGTAAACCGCGTGGCCAGGTTGGCTTTGAATTTGTCCTCCAGCAAGGGAATACCTTCCACGCGGCGGCGGCGATGGCCAATCGGGTATTCCACCGCCACCTGCTCGGTACGGGTGCCGTCCACGAAGAACACCTGCACTGCATTGGCGATGGAACGCTTGTCGGCCTCCAGGTATTCGCGGCTGTAGCGTGGGTCTTCGACGATGACCATTTTGTCGCGCAACCGATCGATGATCGGGTGCGCGGCGTGGAATTCATCTTCGTACTGCTCCGCCACCAGGTTGCCGAAGGCCAGCGGCACGGCGGTCATGTATTGCAGGCAGTGGTCACGGTCTGCGGCGTTGGCCAGTGGGCCGACCTTGGAAATGATGCGAATCGCCGACTCATGGGTGGTGATGACGATGCGCTCGATTTCATCCACGCGATCCTTCACCAGGGGGTGCAAGGTCACCGCCGCTTCGCAAGCGGTTTGCGCGTGGAACTCGGCGGGGAAGCTGATCTTGAACAGCACGTTTTCCATCACATACGTGCCGTAGGGCTGGGACAGGCTGAACCCACGCTTGTCCTGCGGCTTGAGGGCCAGGTCCTGGTTGGTGTGGCTGAACAACACGTCATAGAAGCCCCACTGCGGCGCGCTCAGAACGCCGGGGATGCCCATCTCGCCACGCAGCGCGATATCCGCCAGGCGCACGCCCCGGCTCGACGCGTCACCCGCCGCCCAGGATTTGCGCGAACCGGCATTCGGCGCATGCCGATAAGTGCGCAGCGCCTGCCCATCGACAAATGCATGGGACAAGGCCGCGAGCAGTTGTTCACGGTGGGCACCCATCAGCTTGGCGGTCACGGCCGTGGAGGCGACCTTGACCAGCAGCACATGGTCGAGGCCGACGCGGTTGAACGAATTTTCCAGGGCTATCACACCCTGGATTTCGTGGGCCATGATCATCGCCTCCAGCACCGCGCGTACCGTCAGCGGCGCGTCGCCATGGGCGATGCGCTGTTGTGACAGGTGATCCGCCACCGCGAGGATGCCGCCGAGGTTATCCGAGGGGTGACCCCATTCGGCGGCGAGCCAGGTGTCGTTGTAGTCGAGCCAACGCACGATGCAGCCGATGTCCCACGCCGCCTTGACCGGGTCCAACCGAAAAGAAGTACCCGGCACCCGCGCGCCGAACGGCACCACCGTGCCCTCGACAAGCGGCCCCAGGAGCTTGGTGCACTCGGGAAAGCGCAGGGCAAGCAGGCCGCAGCCCAGGGTATCCATCAGGCAGTTGCGGGCGGTGTCGAGTGCGGCCTGGGAATCGATGCGGTAAGTGAGGACGTAGTCGGCAATTTCCTGCAGGACCTGGTCGTAGTCGGGGCGGTTGTTGAGGTCGACGTTGGCGCTCATGGCGGTACTCCAAAAAATGGGTTGGGGTCAGTCCTTGGGCTCACGGTTGATGGTTGATCGTTCCCATGCTCCGCGTGGGAATGCCGCCTTGGACGCTCCGCGTCCCGCTGTAGCGCAAGGTTTGCGGCCTGCGTATGGGTGACGCAGAGCGTCAC
>JAFHKH010000042.1 GCA_016937595.1 Pseudomonas cedrina subsp. fulgida
CACAGAACAAATGTGGGAGCGGGCTTGCTCGCGAAGGCGGTGTGTCAGTTGACACATTCAGTGACTGACACGCCGCTTTCGCGAGCAAGCCCGCTCCCACATTTTGATTGTATTGCCCGCCTTAGAACGGCGCCGGGCACTCGAAGCGCAGGCGCTCGCCGCTTTGCGGATGGGTGAAGCTCAACATGCTCGCGTGCAGGCACAGGCGTGGCCAGGCGGCCAATGCTTGTTCGTGGGCATACAAACCGTCCCCCAACAGCGGATGACCGATAGACAGCATGTGCACCCGCAACTGGTGCGAACGCCCGGTAATCGGCGTCAGCTCCACCCGGCACCAGTCGCCGCAACGCTCCAGCACTTTCCAGAACGTCAGCGCATGCTTGCCGAATTCGTGGTCCACCACATGCCGTGGCTTGGTCGGCGGGTCGTAGCGCAGGGGCAAATCGATGCTGCCGCTGTCCAGTTGCGGTTGGCCCCAGGCCAGGGCGGTGTAGGCTTTTTCGGTTTCACGGTCATGAAACTGGCGGGACAGTTCGCGATGGGTGTCGGCATCCCGGGCCAGCAGGATGATCCCCGAGGTTTCCCAGTCCAGGCGATGGACGATGCGGGCTTCGGGGTAGCCGTTTTCCTGCAGGCGGGTGATCAGGCAGTCTTTGTTGTCGTCGGCGCGACCAGGCACCGAGAGCAGCAGGGTCGGCTTGTTCACCACCAGGACGGCGGCGTCCTGATAGAGGATATGGATGTTGGACAACGGCATTAAACAGCCTCGTAACAAACGCCAACGGCGGCTCGCCCACCCGGCCCTGAAACAGGGATGCGGGTAAACGAGCCGCGTGGCGGCCGCCTGTTCGATCAACGATCAGGCAGGGTGATATTGAGTTCCAGAATCGAGCAACTGCCGTCATTTTCCAGGGCGACATGCACGTCATCGTTGCCGATATTGACGTACTTGCGGATCACCTCGACCAGTTCCTTCTGCAAGGCTGGCAGGTAGTCCGGTGTGCTGCGTTGGCCGCGTTCGTGCGCCACGATGATCTGTAGACGCTCTTTCGCTACCGACGCGGTACTTGGCTTTTTGTTGGCGCGAAAGAAGTCGAGAAATTTCATTGTTTAGTTGCCTCCAAAGATACGCTCGAAGAATCCCTTCTTCTTCACATCGAGGAAGCGGTGTTCCACGGTCTTGCCCAGCAGGCGATCCACGGCATCGCTGTACGCCTGGCCGGCGTCGCTCTGATCGTCGAGGATCACCGGGACACCCTGGTTGGAGGCCTTCAGCACGGCCTGGGATTCTGGAATCACGCCCAGCAGGGTCACGGCAAGGATGTCTTTTACGTCTTCAACGCCGAGCATTTCGCCATTGCTGACACGCTCAGGGTTGTAGCGGGTGAGCAGCAGGTGCTCCTTGATCGGGTCTTCGCCTTTCTCGGCGCGCTGGGACTTGCTGGCCAGCAGGCCGAGCATGCGGTCCGAGTCACGTACGGAGGAGACTTCCGGGTTGGTCACCACGATGGCTTCGTCGGCAAAATACATCGCCAGGTGAGCACCGGTCTCGATACCGGCCGGCGAATCGCAGACCACGTATTCGAAGGTTTCCTTCAGCTCGGCCAGAACCTTGCCTACGCCTTCCTTGGTCAGCGCGTCTTTGTCGCGGGTTTGGCTGGCGGCCAGTACGTACAGGTTCTCAAGGCGCTTGTCCTTGATCAGCGCTTGCTGCAGGTTGGCTTCGCCGTTGACCACGTTGACGAAGTCATACACCACGCGGCGTTCGCAGCCCATGATCAGGTCGAGGTTACGCAAGCCGACGTCGAAGTCGACAATCACTGTTTTGTGGCCGCGCAGAGCGAGACCGGTACCGATAGCGGCGCTGGTGGTGGTCTTACCCACACCACCCTTGCCGGATGTAACCACGAGAATCTTGGCCAAGGTGTTTCACCCCTAAGGAAAAAGGACTTTTCAGCCCCTGAAAAACATCTCTTGGAACTCGCTGCAGGCGGACAGCCTTCGTAGGAAAAAGATGGGGTTTCCTTGGGGAAAACGCCTACTTCCAATTATTCCTACGCAAGTTATGCCAGTTTCGCTGTGCTATCAGAGTCTAGAGATGCTTGGAAAATGCGGCAGTATCCGTTAAAGACGGGTGATGTTCAACACATCGCCCGACAGGCTCACCAGAACCCCTGCGCCCCACAACGGATCGCGGCGTAAATCTTCTGCAACCTTGTACTGGCCTGCGATGGATACCAACTCAGCGGTCAATTGCTGGCAGAAAATACGTGCCCTGGTATCACCCTTGATGCCGGCCAGTGCACGGCCGCGCATCGGGCCGTATACATGGATGTTGCCATCGGCCAGAAGTTCCGCCCCCGGACTGACCGAGGAGATCACCACGAGGTCGCCGCCCTGGGCGTAAATCTGCTGTCCGCCGCGTACGGGCGAGGTGATGATCTTTGTAGGCTTGATCGTCGGCTCCGGTGGTTTTTCCGGTTTTTTCTTCTCTTCACCGACCAATGGTTCAAGCGGACGCTCGCGCGCGCCGGACGGTGGCAGTACTGGCAGTTCAATGGCGATGGCCGCGGCGATGTCTTCAATGCGGCTGGCGCGGATCGCCAGCGTGCGCAGGCCATGGGAGCGGCACACGCGCATCAGGCGGGCAGGTCGATGCTGCCCTGCCCGGCGGGCAGTTTGTCCAGGGCCAGTACCAGCGGGGCATTGTTGAAGAAATTCGGCGCCAGGGCGACCTTGGCGGCGAGCTGGCGGTCCAGGGCGTCGAGGTCGTTGCGGGCCAGTTCCAGCACGGTGATGGCGAGCATGCTGCCCTTCAGCTGGAACACGGGATCTTGGTCTAGCGGTTCGGTTTGGCTCATGGTCGGCAAAAGCGGCTTGTCACGAAAAGTGTCGAGACTTATAACGAGAACATCCACGGGCCGCAAGCCGAGTCGAACCGTTGTAGAATGCGCGGCCCTGTCTTTACCGGAATCTGTAATGGATCGCCCGCGTTTTCGTCGTGTATTTTTTCACCCGCGTTTTTGGCTGTTATGGCTGGGACTCGGCGCGCTGTGGCTGGTTACCCAACTGCCGTACCGCGCGCTGTTGACCATTGGTCGCTTGCTCGGTGCCGGCATGTACCATGTGGCCGGCGAACGTCGCCGCATCGCCGCGCGCAACCTGGAACTGTGCTTTCCGGAAAAATCCGCCCAGGCGCGTAAACGCCTGCTCAAGGAAAACTTCGCGTCCACCGGCATCGCCTTCTTTGAAATGGCCATGAGCTGGTGGTGGTCGCGCCAGCGCCTGGCGCGCCTGGCCCATGTCGAAGGCCTGGAACATCTCAAGCAGGCGCAACTGGAGGGCAAGGGCGTGATCCTCATGGCGCTGCACTTCACCACCCTGGAAATCGGCGCCGCG
>JAFHKH010000420.1 GCA_016937595.1 Pseudomonas cedrina subsp. fulgida
GACTGCGCTATACCCCGGTTTGAAATTGGCTCCGTGACCAGGACTCGAACCTGGGACCCAATGATTAACAGTCATTTGCTCTACCGACTGAGCTATCACGGAACTACATATTTCAAAGTGCAACTTTACAGCGGTGTAACCTTCTCTTCGACTTGCCCGTATCGCTACGTTCATGTGTCTGAGGCGCGCTATTCTACAATCTTAAAAACCCCTGTCAACCCTTTAAATTGCTTTTAAGACAATGATTTGCGCTTCTTTCTGATTTCTTCTTGAGGAGAAGAAACCCGTGGGCTGACGTTGCTGCGGGGCGCACTTTACAAGCCTTTGCCTTACAGTTCAACGCCCTATCGAAAAAAAAGGCCCCGCAATGCGGGGCCTTGTCTTATCGCCCTGCAGCCCAGGCTCAGTGGAAGACGATTTCGTCGTTTTCCACGCTCGCCTCGACGCTGGTGCCCGGCATAAAGCTGCCCGACAGGATCAACTGGGCCAGCGGGTTTTCGATCCAGCGCTGATCGCACGCTTGAGCGGCCGCGCACCATACACCGGGTCGTACCCCACCGCGATCAGCTTGTCCAACGCCTCGCGGCTCAGCTCCAGCGACAACTCGCGCTCGGCCAGACGCCGCGCAGGCGGCCCAGCTGGATCTCGGTGATGCCCGCGATCTGATCCCGCGCCAAGGGCTCGAAGATCACCACTTCGTCGACCCGGTTAATGAATTCCGGGCGGAAGTGGCTGGTCAGCGCATCCATCACTGCGGCGCGCTGAGCTTCGCGATCACCGACCAACTCCTGGATCTGCGCCGAGCCCAGGTTGGAGGTCATCACGATCACCGTGTTGCGAAAGTCCACGGTACGCCCGTGGCTGTCCGTCAGGCGGCCATCTTCCAGGACCTGCAGCAGGATGTTGAACACATCCGGATGCGCCTTCTCGACCTCATCCAAGAGGATGACCGAGTAAGGCTTGCGCCGCACGGCTTCGGTCAGGTAACCGCCCTCTTCGTAGCCCACATAGCCTGGTGGCGCACCGATCAAGCGAGCCACCGAGTGTTTTTCCATGAACTCGGACATATCGATCCGTACCATCGCCTCTTCGGTATCGAAGAGGAACTCGGCCAGGGCCTTGCACAGCTCGGTCTTACCCACGCCGGTCGGGCCGAGGAACATGAACGAGCCGCTCGGACGGTTCGGATCGGACAACCCGGCCCGGGAACGCCGCACCGCGTTGGATACCGCGACCACCGCCTCTTCCTGGCCGATAACGCGCTGGTGCAGCAGGCTCTCCATTTTCAGCAGCTTGTCGCGCTCGCCCTCGAGCATTTTCGACACCGGGATGCCGGTCCACTTCGAGACGACTTCGGCAATTTCTTCCTCGGTCACCTTGCTGCGCAGCAACTGGTTCTCGCTGTGGCCATGCTGGTCGACCATCTGCAGGCTGCGTTCCAGGTCGGGGATTACCCCGTACTGCAGCTCGGCCATGCGGTTCAGGTCGCCTTTACGGCGCGCGGCTTCCAGTTCCTGGCGCGACTGCTCGATCTTTTGCTGGATTTGCGCGGAGCCCTGCACTTCGGCTTTTTCAGAGGTCCAGATTTCTTCCAGGTCCGAATACTCGCGTTCCAAACGCACGATTTCTTCCTGAAGTTTTTCCAGGCGTTTCTTCGCTGCGTCGTCTTCTTCTTTCTTCAGTGCCTGGGACTCGACCTTCAGTTGAATCAAGCGTCGATCCAGACGGTCGAGCACTTCCGGCTTGGAGTCGATCTCCATGCGGATACGGCTGGCCGCTTCGTCGATCAAGTCGATGGCCTTGTCCGGCAACTGGCGGTCGGTGATGTAGCGGTGGCTCAATTTGGCCGCCGCTATGATCGCGCCGTCAGTGATGGCCACCTTGTGGTGGACCTCATAGCGTTCTTTCAGGCCACGCAGGATCGCAATGGTGTCCTCTTCGCTCGGTTCTTCCACCAGCACTTTCTGGAAACGCCGTTCAAGGGCGGCGTCCTTTTCGATGTACTGGCGATATTCGTTGAGTGTAGTAGCGCCGACACAGTGCAGTTCACCCCGCGCCAAGGCAGGCTTGAGCATGTTGCCGGCGTCCATCGAGCCTTCGCCCTTACCGGCGCCGACCATGGTGTGCAATTCGTCGATAAACAGAATGATCTGCCCTTCCTGCTTCGACAGCTCATTGAGCAGGGATTTAAGGCGCTCTTCAAACTCACCACGGAACTTGGCGCCGGCGATCAGCGACCCCATGTCCAAGGACAACAGACGCTTGCCTTTGAGCCCGTCCGGCACCTCGCCATTGATGATACGCTGGGCCAGGCCTTCGGCGATTGCGGTTTTACCCACGCCAGGCTCGCCGATCAGCACCGGGTTGTTCTTGGTGCGACGCTGCAGGACCTGGATGGTGCGACGGATTTCATCGTCACGGCCGATCACCGGATCAAGCTTGCCTTCTTCGGCGCGCTTGGTCAGGTCGACGGTGTATTTATCCAGGGCCTGGCGCGACTCCTCGTGGTTGGGGTCGTTGACCGCATCGCCGCCGCGCAGGTTGTTGATGGCGTTTTCCAGGGCTTTCTTGCTCACACCCTGGCCCAGCAGCAACTTGCCGAGCTTGCTGTTCTCGTCCATCGCGGCAAGCAGCACCAGTTCGCTGGAGATGAACTGGTCGCCCTTCTGCTGCGCCAGGCGGTCGGCCTGGTTGAGCAGGCGCGCCAAGTCCTGGGACATGTTCACGTCGCCGGTCGGGTTTTGGATTTTTGGCAGTTGGTCGAGCTCTTTGCTCAACGCCTTGCGCAGGCTGTTGACGTCGAAACCCACCTGCATCAGCAAGGGTTTGATGGAACCACCTTGCTGTTCCAGGAGCGCCTGCATCAAGTGCGCTGGCTCGATGGCCGGGTGGTCGAGGCCCACCGCCAGGGATTGGGAGTCAGACAGCGCCAACTGTAATTTGCTGGTTAAACGATCAATACGCATTAGTCACCTTCCTTTTGAGCAGGCCGGAGCTATAAAACATTCCTGAATGAAGAAACCTGCCAGATACCCGTATAGATGGGGTGGATTCTGGAGGATTCAAGCGAGCGACGGGTGATATGGATCAGTGTTGATCCAGATCAGGAGAGTCTAGCGGTCAAGCCAGATCAGGGAGGCAAACCGACCGGTACGTGGGCTGCGGCGGTAAGAAAAGAAACGCGGATCGCTCACGGTGCACAAACCGCCGCCATAAACAGCGGTGACACCACGCGCGGCAAGGCGCAGGCGCGCCAGCTTATAGATGTCGGCCATGAACTTGCCGGCATTGCGGCTGGGCACAAAGGCTTCGGCAGTAATCGGCAGTTGCTGCATGAACGCTTCACGGACCTCCGGCCCCACTTCAAAGGCTTGCGGGCCAATGGCCGGGCCGAGCCAGACCAAAACGTCCTCGGGCCGGGCCTCGATACTGTCGAAAGCCGCTTCCAGCACGCCCGCCGCCAAACCGCGCCAGCCGGCATGGGCTGCGGCAACGCGGGTGCCGGCGCGATTGCAAAACAACGCGGGCAGGCAATCGGCGGTCATTGAGGTGCAGGCGATGCCTGGCGTGCTGGTCCAACTGCCGTCAGCTTCGACCGTGCGGCTCGGGTCGCCTCAACCACGGTCACGCCATGGACCTGACGCAACCAGGCCGGCTTAATAGCGAAGGCATCGGTAAGACGGCGGCGATTTTCAAGCACGGCGTCCAGGCTGTCCTCGACGTGATCGCCCAGGTTGAGGCTGTCGAACGGCGCTAGGCTGACGCCGCCCGAGCGGGTAGTGACGCAGGCCTTCACCCGAGCCGGCGCAGGCCAGTCAGGAATCAGCCAGTCACTCATCCTATAAAGGCCTCGCGATCCTGCTTGAGCAGCGACAACAGCCAGACCAAGTCGTCCGGCAGAGGCGATTCCCAGCTCATTCGCTTACCGCTCGTCGGATGGTCCAGCTCCAGGAAACGTGCGTGCAGGGCCTGGCGCGGGAAGCTCTTGAGCGATTCAACCATGGTTTGGCTGGCCGCCGGCGGGATACGGAAGCGGCCGCCGTAGGCCGGATCCCCGACCAACGGGAAGTTGATGTGGGCCATATGCACGCGAATCTGGTGGGTACGCCCGGTTTCCAGCTTGACCCGTACATGCGTGTGGGAGCGAAAACGCTCAAGCACACGGTAGTGGCTGACGGCTTGCTTGCCGCCCTCCATCACCGCCATACGCTGGCGCTGCTGGCCGTGGCGACCGATCGGCGCGTTGATCTTGCCACCGGCCACCACCACCCCGATCACGATGCACTCGTAGATGCGGCTGACGCTGCGGCTTTGCAATTGTGTAACCAGCTGCGTCTGCGCCTGAATGGTCTTGGCCACGACCATCAAGCCGGTGGTGTCCTTGTCCAGACGGTGCACGATGCCGCAGCGCGGCACGTTGATGATGTCCGGCACGTGGTGCAGCAAGGCATTGAGCAAGGTGCCATCAGCGTGCCCGGCTGCCGGATGAACCACCAGGCCTGCGGGTTTGTTGATGACCAGGATGTCGTCGTCTTCATAGACGATGTCCAGCTCGATGTCCTGGGCGACCCATTCTCCCTGGGCTTCCTGCTCGGCGGTCAGCTCAAGAATCGCGCCGCCATGGACTGTGTCTCGCGGGCGGATAACCGCTCCATCCACAGTCAGGCGGCCGTCTTTGATCCAGGCGGAAAGGCGCGAGCGCGAGTGCTCAGCGAATAATTGTGCGGCGACTTGATCGAGGCGTTGGCCGCCCAATTCGGACGGCACCTCTGCGCGAAGTTCAATTTTATCGGACATGCTCAGACTAGGCGTGGCACAGCCTTTGGTTTCGGCTGCGCGCTTGTGGTTAAATACGGCGTCTTTTGCCCCGAGGCTTTCAACGGGGCGCTCATCATAACAGGACGGCCCCGCCCAAGACAGCGGCCGTCATAGGGACGCAAGCCGCCATGCAAGTGAAACACCTGCTGCTGATCGCCATCCTCGCCATGACTGCTGCTTGCTCGTCAACAAAGGAAGTCGTCGACGAAAACCTGAGCGAAGTCGAGCTGTACCAATTGGCTCAGAAAGACTTGGACAATAATAGCTACACCAGCGCCACAGCGAAGCTGAAGGCACTGGAGTCGCGTTATCCGTTCGGGCGCTACGCCGACCAGGCCCAGCTCGAGCTGATCTACGCCAACTACAAGAACGCCGAGCCGGAAGCCGCCAAGTCCGCCGCCGAGCGTTTCATCCGCCTGCATCCGCAGCACCCGAACGTCGACTACGCCTACTACATGAAGGGCCTGACCTCGTTCGACCAGGATGTCGGCCTGCTGGCGCGCTTCCTGCCGCTGGACATGACCAAGCGTGACCCGGGCGCCGCGCGCGACTCCTACAACGAGTTCGCCCAACTGACCAGCCGCTACCCCAACAGTCGCTACGCGCCGGACGCCAAGCAGCGCATGATCTACCTGCGCAACCTGCTGGCGTCCTACGAGATCCACGTGGCTCACTACTACCTGACCCGTCAGGCCTACGTGGCAGCCGCCAACCGTGGCCGTTACGTGGTGGAGAACTTCCAGGAAACTCCGTCGGTGGGTGACGGCCTGGCCGTGATGACCGAGGCCTACCAGCGCCTGCACCTGGACGATCTGGCCAGCACCAGCCTGGAAACCCTGAAGCTCAACTACCCGGATCACCCAAGCCTGAAAGACGGCCAGTTCGTGCCCCAGGTTGACGAAGCGGACAACCGTTCGTGGCTGAGCAAGTACACCCTGGGCCTGATCGAGTCCCGTCCACCGTTGCCGCCGGGCGAGACCCGCGCCAACCAGGACGTGATCAAGCAGTACCAGGACGCCAAGGACGCCATCCCTTCGGACCTCAAGCCCCACGACGAGAACGGCGACGTGATCGAAGAGCAAGAGCCGCAAGCGCTGGGCAATAACCAGGACCGTTCGTGGTTCAGCTACATGACCTTTGGTGTGTTCGACTGATTGCACCCGCGCCATCAAGAAGGAGCCTTTCGAGGCTCCTTTTTTGTGGGCGGTATTATTGCGCTGTGCGCTTGGCATGTCCTTGGCTAAACTGGCGCATTACTTGTCGAGAAACCGCCATCATGCTTCGTCTACTGTTCTGGATTGCCGTCATTGCCGCCGCGGTATGGTTCTGGCGCAAATTCAAAAGCCCGGCCGCCAAACAACAGCGCGCCAGCGAGCCCGGTGCCGCGCTGATGGTGCGCTGCGCCCACTGCGGCGTGCACCTGCCGCAGGATCGCGCCTTGAGCTCGCGCCAAGAGTGGTATTGCACCCAGGCGCACCTGGAACAGGGGCCAAAGGCTATCCAGCGCTGAGCCGGCCTTCGGGCGCGTAAGGCGTCGGGTCGATGATCGGCGCACGCGCCAGCAGCAAATCGGTAAACAATTGGCAGGACGCCGGCGCGAGCACCAGGCCGTTGCGGTAATGCCCGCAATTGAGCCACAACCCGTTGAAGCCCGGTACCCGGCCAATGTACGGGATGCCTTGCGGCGAACCAGGGCGCAATCCGGCCCAATGCCCCACCACCTCGGCGTCGGCCAAGGCGGGGATCAACTCCACCGCCGATGCCTTGAGGCTTTCCAACGCCGTTTCGGTGGGCGTCTTGTCAAACCCTTCATGCTCCAGGGTACTGCCGATCAGAATGTGCCCGTCACGTCGAGGGATCGCATAACGCCCCTTGGCCAGGACCATGCTCGACAGGAAGTTGGAGGCGCATTTGTACAGGATCATCTGGCCTTTGACCGGCTCGACCGGCAACGACAGGCCCAGCGTGCCGAGCAACTCACCACTCCACGCCCCTGCCGCCAGCACGACCTGATCGCCCAGCACCGGGCCATCCGCGGTGTCCACGCCCACCACAGCGCCGGCGTCCAGGACAAACCCGGTCACTTCACACTGCTCATGAAGGGTCACGCCAGGCAACGCCAGCAACGCCGCCTTGAGGGATTTGACCAGCCGCGGGTTGCGCACATTGGCGACATCGGCCATGTAAATCGCCTGGGAGTACCCGCCGCCCAGTACCGGAACGGCATCAAGGGCAGCCGAGACGTCCACTTTGCGCAATGGGCGCCCTTCCCGTGCAGCCCAAGCCAGGGCGTCGGCTTCGTCGTCCAGGTCCAGCCAATAAAGGCCAGTGGTATGCACCTGCGGGTCAATACCCGTCGCGGCAAACAGACGCTGCGCCAGCTGTGGATAAAAGTCCTGGGACCAATGCGCCAGCGCGGTGACTGCCGAGCTGTAGCGCCAGGGATACAGCGGTGAAACAATGCCACCGCCCGCCCAAGAGGACTCCTGGCCCACACCCGCGCGCTCCAGTAACACCACCGCTTGCCCTTGGGTCGCCAGATTGAACGCCGTCAACAAGCCGATGACTCCGCCACCGACAATCACTATCTGTTGTTGCTCTGCCATCATTTGATCCAGCCGAAAAATAGGAACAAGCGCACGCGGCGCCCAATCATCCAGCATCCTCATCATTGCCCCCAGCACAGCTTGCGCGACACTCCCGGTGCTGCGCCCGGGTTTTCCCGCGCTGCGGTGCTGCTCAGGCTGAAGTCGCCGCATGGGTCGCCGAGCATGACCGAGTCGACGGCAGGCGTGGCCACCAGTTGGAAATCCCGGGGGTTCAATGCAGCGCTGATTCTATAGCGATCGTTGCCCGCACTGACGCCGTCTGCGTCAATAAAAGTGCCGTTCCGCGTATAAAAGCGCTCCAGGTGCTGAGCCTGCTCCGTCAACAGCGCGACGATCTCAGCGCGATAGACCTTTTTCATGTGGCCGGTGTATCCGGGGTAAGCAATCCCGGCCAATACCGCGATGATCGCCACGGCTATCAGTAATTCGATCAGGGTAAACCCTTGGCTATCCATGCCCATTCCATTGCTCCTTATTGAAGTTGCCGCCAAGCCACACGCCGAAATCGCGCGCCGCTTTCCTCTTCTACTCGCGCGTAGACGCTCTCGAGCACCGTGCGCACCTGGCCGCTCAGCCCGACTGCCGTCACTCGATAAACCGCTGCCGGGGTGTGGGGCGGTAAGTGCGCCAGCCCTACGGAAGGCCCCAGGAACTGGATGCCGTAGAGGCCGCCCTTCAGCGCCACCCACGTCACGCCCGAGACAGGGTCGACGCCGGACCCGACCACCGAAAAAGCCGCCTGCGGTGGCGCACAGGAGGCAATCGACTGGCACAACGGCAGCGCTGCAAAGAACCGCCGTACGGCAGATTCTCCGTGCCTTAAACCGCTTTCGGCACTTTGCAGCGACTGATTGCGGTGCCAAAGGCTGGCGCTGACCTTTTGCTGGGTGATGGCGCCTTGCATCGATGACATACCGACCAGCGACACCAGCAACAGGAACACCAGGCTGACCAGCAGCACCATGCCGGCCTGGCGCAAACGAAAACCTTCTGTGAGCATCATAGTCGCCTTACCCCAGACGGTTGCGCAGCGCCGCGACGACGCTGTAGGTTTGATCTTTTACCCGACCGGTCGGATCGTGCAGCGTCATCAGAATGCGCACGCTGCGCACCAAGGACAGCTTGGCCGGGGTCGCGTCGTAGCGCACCACCTCCATCGATGAAGGCCTGGCGGCCACGCCAAAGCTGATATCGAACGCCCGCACGTTATCCACCAACACCGCCTTGGCGGGCGCCGCAGGCGTGCTGACCTTCAATTGCCCCGCTTCGAAGGTGTAGGTGAGTTGGCGCAATGCAAAACGGATTTGACCGGGCGCAGGCGCCGGGGAGCTGCCGGCATACGCCTGGGCGCTGCCTGTGCAGTCCGACAACAGGGTCCAATCCGGCTTGCCACTCTCGTTACCGACATCCGCCGTTACCAGCGTGAGTGACTTCGCGCCCGCCCCGACAGCCCAACTGACAGGCTGGTCAAAGGCCGGCGGGGCGTTGTCGATAAACCCCGTGGCCAGACAGCCGAACATGCCGGCCTGGCGGATATCCTGGGTTATCTTGCCCAGCACGAACCGCGCATCATCCTGCAGCAGCATGGCGGCCTGCTGGCTGGCGTGGGTGGCGTTGGCACTGATCACGACCTGGCTGGCCCCCAGTACCAGCACCAAGCCCATTGCCAATGCCAGCAGCAACTCCACCAGGCTGAAACCGCGAATACGACGCCTCATTGCGCCACCCCCGGCTCATCACTGATACGGCTGGTCAGGCTGAACGTTTCCCTCGCGCCAGGCCTGTTAGCACCTCGGCTGTCATCCCAACTGATGCTGACAGTCACTTCACTGGCGCTGACCGACACCGAGCCTTTGCCGCCCTCCCCGGCAAAGCCAAGGATATTCGCCTCGAAATCATGCAGGTCCAGATCGCGCACGCTCGCGTCAGCAATGCTCGCCGGGGCACGTTCGGACCGCCCCCATGCGTAGTCGGCAGCGGAATTGGCGCGAATGCGATCCAGCATGTCGTAAGCAATGAAGCTGGCCTGGCTGGTCATCCTGGCACTGTCGGTGTATTTGAGCGCATTGAGTTGGATCACCGCCGAGCCCAGCAGGCCAACGGCGAGAATCAGTACGGCGACCAGCACCTCGATCAGCGTCATGCCAACCTGGTGCCGAGGCAAATCCTGGGAAAAACCGGTGTGGAGGCAAGCAAGCATTACCGTCGTCATCCGTGTCGAGGGGCGAAAAAAGCAGTTGAAATCTGCTGTGCGACCCAAGACTAGCGCCGGTTTTTCACCTGCGCCGCTCCGGGAACAAAGGGAAATACTTTGGACATAAAGGCCACCATCCAGCGGCGCAATCCGGGCGCTATACCTTAGGCTCGACTCAAATCCACGGAGGGATGGCGCAATGCAACAACGAGGTTTCACCCTGATAGAGCTGCTGCTCGGACTGATCGTCAGCAGCCTGCTGGCCAACCTGGCCGTGCCGGGCTTCAAGAGCCTGCTGGAATCAAAGCAACGACATAGCGCGGCACAGTCCCTGGCGGGAGGGCTGCGCTACGCCCGCGCCGAAGCCATCGCCCGCAACCAGGCGGTGGTCATTCACGCCCAGGACGAAGACTGGAGCCGAGGTTGGCGGGTCATCGTGGATGTAAGCGGACGCGGCCACCTGGACGATACCAATCCAGTGCTGCTGGAGCGCCAGGACAGCGGGCAGGCACCGGTCGTGGGCAATGGGCCGTTGAAGACCCAGGTGCGCTTCAGCGGGTTGGGCGAACCGGTGTTTTCAGGGGGAGGGTTTCGTGCCGGCACTGTGCATGTGTGTGCCAGGGACCAGGCAAAAAGCCTGTTTCAGGTAGTCCTGGCGCCCAGCGGGCGCATCAGCCTGCGCAGCGAGAGCGCCGAGCAGGCATTGTGCCGGAGCGACGCCGGCACACGGGCAGTCACAGCAGCGAGCGAACCCGCAGCTCCTTGGGCATGGAGAACGTGATGTTCTCCTCGCGGCCAGCCAGTTCATCGGCACCGGTGGCGCCCCAGGCATGCAGTTGCTGGATCACGCCACGCACCAGCACTTCCGGCGCCGAAGCCCCCGCGGTGATGCCGATACGCTCGACGCCCTCGAACCAGCTACGCTGCATATCTTCGGCGCCATCGATCAGGTACGCGGGGGTCGCCATGCGCTCAGCCAGTTCACGCAGGCGGTTGGAGTTGGAGCTGTTGGGGCTGCCCACCACCAGCACCACGTCACATTCATCAGCCAGTTGCTTGACCGCGTCCTGGCGGTTTTGGGTGGCGTAGCAGATGTCGTCCTTGCGCGGCCCGCCAATGGCCGGGAAGCGACTGCGCAGCGCGTCGATCACGCGGCTGGTGTCGTCCATCGACAAGGTGGTCTGGGTCACGAATGCCAGGCGCTCGGGGTTACGCACCTGCAGGTTGGCGACGTCTTTTTCGTCTTCAACCAGGTAAATGGCGCCACCATTGCCAACGTCGTACTGGCCCATGGTGCCTTCGACCTCAGGGTGCCCGGCATGGCCGATCAGGATGCACTCTCTGCCATCACGGCTGTAGCGTGCGACTTCGATGTGTACCTTGGTCACCAGCGGGCAGGTCGCGTCGAAGACTTTCAGGCCACGGCCCGCCGCCTCGGTACGCACGGCCTGGGAGACACCGTGGGCGCTGAAGATGACGATAACGTCATCCGGCACCTGGTCCAGCTCTTCGACAAAGACGGCACCGCGCGCGCGCAGGTCTTCGACCACGAATTTATTGTGGACGACTTCATGGCGCACGTAGATCGGCGGCCCGAAGACTTCCAGGGCGCGGTTGACGATTTCGATCGCCCGGTCCACGCCGGCGCAGAAGCCACGGGGGTTGGCGAGTTTGATTTGCATGCTGTGCCTCGTGTCTTGCAGCCACTTTGGGTCAGGTTTGACGCTAACCCAACTGACAATGAAGATCAAAGGTGGGAGCGGGCTTGCTCGCGAATACGGTGTGTCAGTCACAGATGTTTTAACTGAACCACCGCATTCGCGAGCAAGCCCGCTCCCACATTCTAGACCGCGCGCGGTCAGTTACAGCGCTTTGACGTTAATAATCTCGACGTCAAAGGTCAGCGTCTTACCGGCCAGCGGGTGGTTGAAGTCGATGGTCACTTGCGTGTCATCGAAGGTTTTCACCACGCCGGGCAGCTCAGTATTCGCCGCATCGTTGAAGATCACCAGCAAGCCTTCCGACAGCTCCATGTCCTGGAACTGCGAACGCGGG
This sequence comes from Pseudomonas cedrina subsp. fulgida, assembly GCA_016937595.1. Classification (GTDB taxonomy): domain Bacteria; phylum Pseudomonadota; class Gammaproteobacteria; order Pseudomonadales; family Pseudomonadaceae; genus Aquipseudomonas; species Aquipseudomonas fulgida. The sequence continues at coordinate 11,677 of JAFHKH010000420.1, forward strand.
ATAATCTGCACGTTTTGCGGATTGGGCTGGCCAAAGGCGTTTTCCGGCAGGATCTGCAGGGTACGCTTGTCGCCGGCCTTGAAGCCGAACAGGGCCGCCTCGAAACCCGGCAGCAGGTTGCCGTCGCCGACCTTGAAGGTGGCGGGGGCTTTGTCGAACGTGCTGTCGACCGTGTCGCCATTCTCCAGGCGCAGTGCGAAATGCAAGGTGACTTCCGTGTTCTGGCCAATGCGTTGCTCGGCCAATACCTGATCAGTCATTGACGGTCTCTCCGGTTTTCTTGCTTCTGAACATGTCCAACGCCAGCATGATTGCACCGACGGTGATGGCGCTGTCGGCAAAATTGAACGCCGGGAAGTAGTGGCGGTTCTGCCAGTGCACCAGGATAAAGTCGATCACATGGCCCAGGGCGATGCGGTCGTACAGGTTGCCCAGCGCGCCACCCAGCACCAGGGCCAAGGCAATGGCCAGCCAGGTGTCATCGCGCCCCAGGCGCTTGAGCCACACCACCAGCACCGCACTGACCACCAGGGCGATCACGGCGAACAGCCAGCGCTGCCAGCCGCCACCGTCGGCGAGGAAGCTGAACGCCGCGCCGGTGTTGTAGGCCAGGGTCCAGCTGAAGTAATCCGGGATCACCACGATTTGCTGGAACATCTGCAGGGAGCCTTCGAAATGAGCCTTGCTGACCTGGTCGATGACCAGCACCAGCAGGCTCAGCGCGAGCCAGCCCAGGCGTCCGAACCGACTGGTTTTAAGCATAGTGGCGAACCTCGCCAGCACCGCTGATGTTATCCACGCAACGACCGCAGATTTCCGGATGCTCAGGGTTCACGCCAACGTCTTCACGGCAGTGCCAGCAGCGGGCGCACTTGGGGAAGGCCGACTTGACCACTTTGAGCTTGAGGCCAGGAACTTCGGTGGCGACCGCGTCCACCGGCGCCTGGGCAAACGGTGCCAGGCTGGCGGTAGAGGTGATCAACACGAAGCGCAGTTCGTTGCTCAGCCTGGCCAGGTCGGCGCTCAGGCCTTCCTCGGCGAACAGGGTGACTTCGGCTTGCAGGTTGCCACCGACGGCCTTGGCCGCGCGCTGCACTTCCAGCTCCTTGTTCACCGCAACCTTCACGGCCATCACGCCTTCCCAGTACTCGCGGCCCAGCTCGAAGTCGGCCGCAGTTCGGTCAGGCCTTCGTACCAGGTGTTGAGCATCACGGACTCGTTGCGCTCGCCCGGCAGGTACTCCCACAGTTCGTCGGCGGTGAACGCCAGGATCGGCGCGATCCAGCGCACCAGCGCCTCGCTGATGTGGTACAGCGCGGTCTGCGCCGAGCGGCGTGCCTTGCTGTTGGCGCCGGTGGTGTACTGGCGGTCCTTGATAATGTCGAGGTAGAACCCGCCCAGCTCCTGCACGCAGAAGTTGTGGATCTTCGAGTAGACGTTCCAGAAACGGTATTCGCCGTAGTTTTCCTGCAACTCGCGCTGCAGCAACAGGGCACGGTCCATGGCCCAACGGTCGAGGGCGAGCATGTCCTCGGCCGGCAGGATGTCGGTGGCCGGGTTGAAGCCGGTCAGGTTCGACAGCATGAAGCGTGCGGTATTGCGGATGCGACGGTAGGCGTCGGCGCTACGGGCCAGGATCTGCTCGGACACCGCGATTTCGCCCGAGTAATCGGTCGAGGCGACCCACAGACGCATGATGTCGGCGCCCAGGGTGTCGTTGATCTTTTTCGGCTCGATCACGTTCTTCAACGACTTGGACATCTTGCGGCCGTTTTCGTCGACGGTGAAACCGTGGGTCAGCAGTTCCCGGTACGGCGCGTGGTTGTCGATGGCGCAACCGGTCAGCAGCGAGGAGTGGAACCAGCCACGGTGCTGGTCCGAACCTTCCAGGTACAGGTCGGCACGCGGGCCGGCCTCGTGGCCCATCGGGTGCGAGCCACGCAGCACGTGCCAGTGGTGGTGCCCGAGTCGAACCACACGTCGAGGGTGTCGCTGATCTTGTCGTACTGCGGGGCTTCATCGCCCAGCAATTCGGCGGCGTCCATTTTGAACCAGGCTTCGATGCCTTCCTGTTCAACGCGCTGGGCCACGACTTCCATCAGTTCGACGGTACGCGGGTGCAGTTCGCCGCTTTCCTTGTTCAGAAAGAACGGGATCGGCACGCCCCAGTTACGCTGACGGGAGATGCACCAGTCCGGACGGTTGGCGATCATCGAGTGCAGGCGCGCCTGGCCCCAGGCCGGGACGAACTTGGTGTCTTCGATGGCTTCGATAGCCCGATTACGCAGGGTCTCGCCGCTGGCCGGCTGTTTGTCCATGCCGATAAACCATTGCGCGGTGGCGCGGTAGATCAGCGGGGTCTTGTGGCGCCAGCAATGCATGTAGCTGTGCTGGATGGTGGCGGTTTGCATCAGCGCACCGACTTCACGCAGTTTTTCGATGATCGCAGGGTCGGCCTTGAAGATGAACTGGCCGCCGAAGAATTCCAGCGACGGCACGTACACGCCGTTGCTTTGCACCGGGTTGATGATGTCATCGTTGACCAGGCCGTACTGCTTGCAGATCACGAAGTCGTCGACGCCGTAGGCAGGCGAGCAGTGAACGATGCCAGTACCCGAGCCCAGTTCAACGTAGTCAGCCAGGTATACCGGCGACAGACGGTCATAAAACGGGTGACGGAAATTGATCAGCTCCAGCGCGGAGCCGGTGGTGGTCGCGATCACCGAACCTTGCAGTTCGTAGCGGGCCAGGCAGGCCTCGACCATTTCTTCAGCGAGCACGAGCAGGCGGTCACCGACGTCCACCAGGGCGTAGGTGAATTCCGGGTGCACGTTCAGCGCCTGGTTGGCGGGATGGTCCACGGGGTAGTGGTCCAGATCACGATGGCCGCGGGCTTGGCCAGCGAAGCCAGGCCGAACGCCTGGGCCAGCTTGGCCTCGTCGGCGACCGGGAAGGCCACGTCGATGGTCGAGGATTTCTTGTCTTCGTACTCGACTTCCGCTTCGGCCAGGGCGAACCGCAGTCGAAGCACCAGTTCACGGGCTTGAGCCCCTTGAACACGAAACCGCCCTTGACGATTTCGGCCAAGGCGCGGATTTCACCGGCCTCGTTCTTGAAATTCATGGTCTTGTAGGGGTTGTCCCACTCGCCCAACACGCCCAGGCGGATGAATTCGGACTTCTGCCCTTCGATCTGCTCGGCGGCGTAGGCACGGCACAGTTCGCGGGTTTTGTCCGCGCCCAGGTTCTTGCCGTAGGTGACTTCGACCTTGTGCTCGATCGGCAGGCCGTGGCAGTCCCAACCCGGGACATACGGCGCGTCGAAGCCCGCGAGGGTTTTCGAGCGCAGGATCATGTCCTTGAGAATCTTGTTCAGCGCATGACCGATGTGGATCGTGCCGTTGGCGTAAGGAGGGCCGTCGTGCAGGACGAATTTCGGACGATCCTTGCCAATTTCGCGCAACTTTCCGTACAGGCCAATACTGTCCCAGCGCTGCAGGATCTGCGGTTCGCGCTGTGGCAGGCCGGCCTTCATTGGGAAGGCGGTGTCCGGAAGGTTTAGCGTGGCTTTATAGTCGGTCATTTAAGGCTCTTCGGTTAGCGATGGGCGCTAGGTGCGGCTAGTGCACGGGCGGCGGCGACATCCGCATTGATCGCCGTTTTCAACGCCTCAAGGGAGGCAAAACGCTGCTCTTCACGCAGCTTATGGTGGAAAACCACCGTCAAACGCCGGTCATACAGATCACCGGCAAAATCCAAAAGGTGAACTTCCAGGTGGGCCTTGCCATCACCTGCAACCGTGGGCCTGACGCCTATGTTGGCGACTCCCGGCCACGATTGGCCGTCGATGTCGACGCTCACCAGGTAAACCCCGGTCAGCGGCACACGGCGGCGCTTGAGTTGCACGTTGGCGGTTGGCGTACCCAATTGGCGCGCCAGCTTCTGGCCGTGCAGGACCCGACCGGCAATGCGGAACGGGCGACCGAGCAAACGCTCGGCCAAGGCGAAGTCGGCGGCGGCCAGGGCGTTACGCACCTGGGTACTGCTCACGCGCAGGCCGTCGAGCTCAACGGTTTGCGCGGCTTCGACGGTAAACCCCTGGTTGACGCCGGCCTGTTGCAGGAAATCGAAATCGCCGACGCGGTCGCAACCAAAGCGGAAGTCGTCGCCGACCTCCAAATGCTCAACGCCCAGGCCATCGACCAGGATACGGTCGACGAACTCGGCGGCGCTCAGGCTTTGCAAGCGCTGGTTGAAGGCCAGGCAGAGGACGCGATCCACGCCTTCTTCAGCCAGCAACTGCAGCTTGTCGCGCAGGCGGGCCAGACGGGCCGGCGCAGTCTCGGGGGTAAAATACTCCCGTGGCTGCGGCTCGAAAATCACCACGCAACTGGGCACGCCCAACTCGACCGCGCGCTCGCGCAGCCGGGCCAGGATAGCCTGGTGGCCACGGTGAACACCGTCAAAGTTGCCAATAGTGGCGACGCAGCCCCGATGCTCGGGGCGCAAGTTGTGGAGACCTCGAACCAGCTGCATAACGCGCTTCTTGCTCATAAAGTGGTCGATTATAACCACACCCGGCCCCGGACGACAGGCAACAGCACAGGCCAAATGGATCGAATCGATAAAACAACCGTTTTATCGCGGCAAACTCTCTAGCTCAATGACTTGCGATTGAAATCCCGCAGGCGGAAGCCCTGCAGCAGCAACATTGCGAAGTACACCAGTACGCCGGCGACCACCAGTACGCCAAGGCGCATGAAGCGTTGCAGCATAGTGCCTTCGTCCCAGGCAGGCATAACGTGCATCAGGCCCAACAGCACAGCCGACATCATCGCCACTGCGACCAGCAGCTTGAGGGCAAACAGCCCCCAGCCCGGCTGCGGCTGGAACATCTGCTGTTTGCGCAGTTGGTAAAACAACAGGCCGGCGTTGATGCACGCACCGGCACTGATCGCCAGGGCCAGGCCGGCATGGGCCAACGGCCCGATAAACACCAGGTTGAGCAATTGGGTGACGATCAGCGTGAAGATCGCGATTTTCACCGGTGTGCGGATGTTTTGCTGGGCATAAAAGCCCGGCGCCAGCACTTTGATCACGATGATGCCCAGCAGCCCGACGGAATAGGCAACCAGGGCGTGCTGCGTCATCAGGGCGTCATGGGCATCGAATTGGCCGTATTGAAACAGCGACACGGTCAACGGCTCGGCCAGGATCCCCAGCGCCAGCGCACAGGGCAGCACCAGCACAAAGCACAAGCGCAGGCCCCAATCGAGAATGCGCGAATATTCCAGGCGGTCCTTGCTGGCGTAGGTACGCGCCAGGGTCGGCAGCAGGATAGTGCCCAGGGCCACCCCGAGCACGCCGGACGGCAATTCCATCAGCCGGTCGGCGTAGTACATCCATGACACCGAGCCGGACACCAGCAACGAAGCGAACGCCGTGTTGATAATCAGCGAAATCTGGCTGACCGACACGCCAAGGATCGCCGGCAGCATATTGCGCATCACGCGCCATACGCCGGTGTCTCTGAGGTTCAGGCGCGGCAACACGAGCATGCCGATCTTTTTCAGGTGTGGCAGTTGATAAAGCAGCTGCGCCAGGCCGCCGGCCAGTACGGCCCAGCCCAGGGCCATTACTGGCGGATCGAAGTACGGCGTGAGGAACAGCGCGAAGATGATCATGCTGACGTTCAGCAGGGTCGGCACGAAGGCCGGCACCGAGAACCGGTTCCAGGTATTGAGGATCGCGCCGGCCAACGACGAAAGCGAGATCAGCAATATATAAGGAAAGGTGACCCGAAGCAGATCAGTGGTCAGCGCGAATTTTTCCGGCGTATTGGCAAAGCCCGGCGCCGTGGCCCAGATCACCCAAGGCGCGGCGAGCATGCCGAGAAGGGTCACCAGCATCAACACCAGCGTCAACAGGCCCGAGACATAGGCGATAAAGGTGCGGGTCGCCTCCTCGCCCTGCTGGGTCTTGTATTCGGCCAGGATCGGCACGAAGGCTTGGGAAAACGCGCCTTCGGCGAAGATGCGCCGCAGCAGGTTGGGCAATTTAAAGGCAATAAAGAAGGCATCCGTGGCCATGCTGGCGCCAAAAATGCGCGCCAGCAGGGTGTCACGCACGAACCCCAGAACCCGGGAGATCATCGTGATAGAGCTGACGGCGGCCAACGATTTGAGCAGATTCATTGAAAGAGTTTGCGCCTATAGATAAAGAGCAGGCGAACAACGCGCCCACTTATGCGATACTGCGCGCCTGCAACAGCACAGAGCCAAAGCTCGCGAGTTTACAGGTCAAGCGCCGGAAATAAATCACCCGCCTCTTCAGATCGACCACTCAGCAGTTCGCATCAGCCGCCCTTGACAACACATCAAGTCATCGGCATGATTCGCGGCCTATTTTGTTTGCTATTTCCTAAAAAGTCTTTCGAGGAGCTCGACGGTGGCCAACACACCTTCCGCCAAAAAACGTGCAAAACAGGCTGAGAAGCGTCGCAGCCACAACGCCAGCCTGCGTTCCATGGTTCGTACCTACATCAAGAATGTAGTTAAAGCCATCGACACCAAAGACGCTGAAAAAGCCCAAGCTGCTTACGTTCTGGCTGTGCCAGTTATCGACCGTATGGCCGATAAAGGCATCATCCACAAGAACAAGGCCGCTCGTCATAAGAGCCGCCTGAATGGCCACATCAAGGCTCTGAGCGTTCCTGCTGCAGCCTAAGTGGTAACAACTGCAACACAACCCAGGTTGTGAAACAGTTAAGAAATGCCCCGTACCGAAAGGTATGGGGCATTTTTGTTTGTACAGATCACCACAGCTTTCCTTGTGGGAGCGCGTACATTCTCAGGGCACAAAAAAACGCCCCGAACC
>JAFHKH010000421.1 GCA_016937595.1 Pseudomonas cedrina subsp. fulgida
GGTTGGGCAACTCACCGGAGGCCGCGCAGACGTCGATGCGTACCAGGCCGGCGGGCGGTTTGTCGGGTTTGATGACGACATTGGGCAAGGCCAGGGGCAGGGCGTCGGCGATGCGGAAGAACAACGGCGCGGCGGTCTTGGCGCCGATAAATGCCGGGTTGGCCGCCCATCGAATTGCCCACCCACACCACCAGCACGTACGGGCCGACCAGGCCGCGCTCCAGGCATCGTGGAAACCCCAGGAGGTGGCCGGTCTTCCAGGCGGTGCGCCAGTGGCGGCCAGGCAGGCCATCCGGGCGCGGGTTGCGGCGCAGCATGTCGCGCACCATGAAGGTGGCCTGGGACGTCAGCAGTTGGGCGCCGGTGGACTGCGGCTGTTCCTGTAGATAGCGCAACGGCCGCAGACGCCCGTCGCCTGCCAGCATCACATACAGCCGCGCCAGTTCTTCCGGCGTCATCTCGCCGCCACCGAGGGCCAAGGCCAGGCCGTAGTGGCTTTCATCGCGCAGGCCTTTGATGCCGGCGCGTTGCAACAGCCCATACAAGGAGGGCGATTTGAGTTGGCTGGCCAACCATACCGCCGGAATGTTGCGGCTACGGATCAACGCATCACGCGCCGTCAGTGGCCCGACAAAGCTGCCGTCGAAATTTTCCGGCTGGAAGTAGCCGAAGTTACTCGGCAGATCCTTGAGGATACTCATCGGGTGGATCACCCCTTGGTCCAGCGCCAGCCCATACAGGAAGGGTTTGAGCGTTGATCCCGGCGAGCGCCTCGACAGCACGCCATTGACCTGGCCGTGGATGCCTGTGGATAAGTAGTCCGCCGACCCCACCAGTGCTTTGACGCTCTGGTCGCGGCTGTCCACCAGGATCGCCGTGGCGTTTTCCACGCCCGTGCTGCGCCGCTCGGCGATGAAACCGGTGATCAAGCGTTCAAGCAATTGCTGCAACGGCAGGTTGAGTGTGCTGTTCAACTCGTTGCCGACTTCAGAGGCCAGCAATTGTTCGCTCAGGTGCGGCGCCAGGAACGGGATCTGCTGGCGGTTGCGTGCTTCCAGAGGCAAGTCCAGCAAACTGTCATTACGCGGGTCTTGTGGATAAGTTTCACGCCAGTCAGCCATCAAACGCAGCCGCGCATTTTGCAGCGACGGCCCGAAGCGCGCGCGCCGTCCTGGCTGTTGCGGAATCACCGCCAATGCCAGCGCCTCGGACAACGACACCTGCGCCGCCGACTTGCCGAAATAGATGCGGCTTGCCGCTTCGGCCCCTTCGATGTTGCCGCCCATAGGCGCCAGATTAAGGTACGCCTCAAGGATGTCGTGCTTGCTGTAGCGTGCCTCCAGCCACAGCGCCAACGCCATCTGCTGCAACTTGCCCGGCACTTGGCGGGTGTTCAAATCCCACAAGCGCCGCGCCAGTTGCATGCTCAAGGTCGAGCCGCCCTGGCGCAAGCCACCGCTGTAGGTGGCGATGGCCGCGCGCAGCAACGCCGCAGGATTGATGCCCGGGTGCCAGTAGAAGTTGCGATCCTCCTTGAGCAGCAAGGCTTCGACCAATGACGGCGACATGCGCTCAAGTGGCAGCCACAGGCGGTATTGACCGTCAGCCGCCAATGTCATGCGCAGCAGCGAGCCGTCGTCGGCCAGCACCACACGTGACGAGGTCACTGCCTGTTCCAGCGGGGCATGGGGCCAAAGCCTCAGCCCCACCAGTACCGCCGCCGCTGCGAACAGCGGCGTGAGGCGTTTAAGGCTTGGTAATTTCAAGCTGGCCTACTTTGCCGCGCCCTTGCAGGGTGGTTTCGTACATGCCTTCGGCGTAGGCCGGTGGCGTATTGAAGGTCCCTGCGTTGGTAGCGCGTACGCGGTAGACGAAGGTGCCTGCATCACGCAGCGCGGTGCCGTACAACACCACCCGATCATCACGAACGTCCACGTAGTCCGGCTGCCAGTCGCTCAGCTCGGTTTCGCCGATGGGCGCTTGCCAGGCGGGTTCTTCCTGGCTGTCCTCTTCCACATACTCCGACTCCTCGCCCTCGCCCTCGCTTTCCTCACTGCTGGCGGCTTCCGGCTCCGGCGGCAAGTTATACACAGGCTCGACGCCGCCTGGCAGCAGGTCGACCACGGCCACTTGTTGCACCTGGTCGCGGTCGGTGGCACGCAGTCGCAGACGCACCAGGAACTCATCACCCACGGCCACGGTTTTTACCGGCTGGCCTTTGAGGTCGAGGTATTCGTGGATGATTTCCAGGCCATTGTTGATCGGCTTGAGCTTGGCGCCCTTGTCGAAACCGGCTTCGCTGAGCATGTAGAAGGCGGCCGGGCCGTCGGATTTTTCCATGACCAGTTTTTGCGTGGCGCCTGGCACGGCGGCGCGCGGTGGCTGACCGGCCATCGCCAGTAACTGCTGCTGCTTGTCACCCAGCCAGGCGGTAGCCTTGAGGGTCATGTCGCTTTGCGCACGCTGGCCATAATTGTCCAGGGCACGCAGCAGCAGGGCCGCCGACAACGAGTTGTAACGCTGTTCGTTGAGGCGCTTGCCGAGTTTATCCAACAGCGCGGCGGGTACGTCGTCCAGCAGCTCGGGGAAGTGGCGCGCCAGCAGGTGCAGGTGTTCGGCATCATGGACCAGCGGGTCGTAGTACAGCCCGTCGCTGTCCCATTTATCCACAAGGGCACGCCATGGAATTTTGCGGAACAACGTATCGGCCTGGCGATCCTGCTTGAGCAATTTGTAACTGGCCGCCAAGTAGGCTGCGCCCAGGTCGTTCTGCCAGGTGTCCTTGAAGTAGCGCTCGTAGCGCTCGCGGATATCGCTCAGCGCGCCGCTCACCAGAATCCCCTGACGGCTCAGCAGGTAACTGGCGTAGGCACGGTTGCGCAATTCCGACAGGCCTTCGCTAGGACCGTTGGCCAGGTCTGTCAGATACGCATTGGAGCGCACCAGCAGGTCTTCCGGTACCGGCAACCCACGCTCCTTGGCTTCAATCAGGAAGTCGGTCGCGTACAGGCTGGCGTACGGCGCCACGTCGGGGTTGGCCGCCCACAGGCCAAAGCCGCCGGCCTGGTTCTGGCGTTGGCGCAGCATGCGCACGGCGCTGCCGAAGGCGTGTTCGGCTTCAGGTGCGTTGCCGCCCCAGATCAAGGCCGGCATGGCTTTGGACACCAACTGCTCGGTGCAGGCGTAGCCGTAGTCATCCAGGTAATGCTTGAGCCCGTTGGCCCACACCAGCGGCGAGGCCGCTACGCCCAGTTGAACGTCGCGCAACTGGCTGAACAGCTCGCGGGTGGGCTTGAGCTCTTTACTGGCGCTGTCGAAGCGGCCCAGGCTCAAGGCCACGCGGTGTTCGCTCAAAGGACGGATCGAGGTGGTTTCCGCCACCTGGATACGTTTGCCGTTGGGCAGCACCGCGACAAAACGCAAGTCCGCCGAACCGAGGGTGTCGCCGACCTTGATCTTGAACTCGGCGGTGCCCTCCTTGCGCGGTTGCAGTGACAGGGTGCTGCCCGTGTCGCCCTGCACCTTGAGGCCATCGCTGGTCTGCACTTCAAACTTCACGTCGGCCGCTGCGTCGAGGTTGCTGAACACCCCGGCGCTGACATTGAACACATCGCCAGGCGCCACAAAGGCCGGTACGTTTGGCGTGATCACGAGCGGCCCACGCACCTCGGTATTGGCTTCGCTGACACCGACGCTGTCGCTGTCCACCGCCACCGCGAATAGATGCAACTTACCGTTGAAGCTGTCCGGAACCTGGTAATGCAGCACGGTTTCGCCAGCCGGCAAGTCCACCAACCCGGACCACCAGGCCACCGGAGGTTGGTGTTTACGTTTGAAGGGATTCAAGTGATTGGCCAGGGCGCCGTCCGTATCGCCACCCGGCGCCGCCCCACTGAGCAGGCGGCTGAACTCCGGCAGGATCAGGTCAAGGATCTGGCTGGTGCCCACCTCCAGCGCACGCTTCTGGAAGAAAAAGCCCAGCGGGTCCGGCGTCTGGTAGCGCGCCACCTGCAGGATGCCTTCGTCCACCGCATACACCACCGCGCGGCCCGGGCGGTCGGCGGTGACTTTGATGTCGAGCATTTGCCCAGGCTCGATCTTCGCCGGGCCCTCGACTTTCAGCGCCATGCGCCGGGCATCCAGGTTGATGCTGAACGGCACCACGCCGTAGGACAGCGGGCTCATGTACACCTCGGACGAGCCCATATCGCGCACAAACTGCACGTTGACGTAGGCATTGCCTTCAAGCCCGGCAGGAACGCGGATATGTTGCACGCTGTTGGTGCTGTCGGCCTTGAACCACTGCTGGGTATACACCTTGTCGCGCTCGATGGTGATCAAGCCGGCACCGGTATAGGGGGCGCGGATGCTGATGGCGATCTCATCGCCGGTGGCGTAGCTGCCTTTATCCAGACGCAGTTGCAGCTCGGCGTTGCGTTCCAGGGAGCGCGACGTGTTGCCACGGCCGGCCACGCTGTAGTCGATCTGGTTGAGCAGGTTACCGTTGGCGTCCTTCAGCTGCAGGGTGAAATCCCCCGGTGTGCCGGTGTTCAGGGTCTGCTTGGCGCCTTCCTTGGTCATCACCAACGGTGAAGCCGGCTGGCTGATGTTCTTGATGCGCGACTCGTACTTGTAGGTGCCGTTGGATTGTTTCACCAGCACCGACACGTACCGGTGTTCCACCACTTCGCTGGTCAGGCCATCCACCGCCAGCGGCGTCAGGTCCGGCGCGACGGCCAGCCATTGCACCTGGCGTGGCGCGTCCTTGGCGACGTACGCCAGCGAATCCTGGCTTTTCACGCCAACCAAGTAAGGCGCGGACGACACCAGCAAGGCGCTTTGCGCCGCCACATTGCGCCCGCCTTCGGCTTCGAACACCTGGGTCATCACCTGCAGGCGATACGTGCTGTTGGCGAAGCGTTGCAGGTTGAGGTCGAGCACGGCCTGGCCGTTGTCGTCGACGGTGGTTTCGGCCAGGTCTTCGGTGGTGGCGTCTTCCAGGGAATCGTTGAGGCGGAAGCGGTAATCGGGGTAGCGGTCAAACGCCGCGAGCGTGGGGCTCAGGGACATTTTGGCGGTCACGCGGCGGCCGACGCCGGGGCGCCGAACAGGTGCATGGCAGTGACCTTGGCCACCACTTGGTCCGGTGGGATCCAGCCTTGCACGGGGGTGTCGTGCAGGCTCAGGCTGACCTTCATGCGGTCCGGTTCGAAGTCGCGGACTTTGAAGCTCACGCTGCCCAAGTCGGTTCGGGTCTGCTTCTGGCCAATCAACTGCAAGGTCGCGGTGTAGTCCCCGGCGGGGGCGACTTCGCTGCTGGGGAAGTCAAAAGTTTCAAAACCGCTGGCGGACAGTTTCAACGGCTGGCGAATCACTTCCAGGCCCCGCGGATCGGTGATTTGCAGCTCCACCGGCAGGCCTTGCAGGGCGCCTTTCCAATTGCCGCTGCGCACGATCATGCCCAGGTGCGCGGTTTCGCCGGGCCGGTACAGGCCACGGTCGGTAAACAGATAAGCGCTGAGGCGATCAATCGCACCGTCTTCCTCCAGGCCGCCGACGTCGAAACGCGACAAATCCAGCTGCTGCGACTGACGGGCGATGGGCAGGAAGGACTGGTCATTGCCGCGAGTGACCACATACATCAGCGGCGTTTTCTCGCGGCGCAATTCGTCCAGTTTGGCGAAGTGCGCGTGGCCTTCGCCGTCGGTGTGGCCGCTGGCGACGGGCAAACCGTTGCGGCCGATGATGTCGACTTGCGCGTCGGACACCGGCGACCCATTGCCGATGGACTGCACATACACGTCATGGCTGCCATCACTGGAGCGTTTGGCAATGATGCCAAGGTCGGTCACCACGATAAAACGCAGGTCGCTGGTGCTGTTGCGCTCGTATTCGAACGTACGCTGGGCCGGGTCATCCTGCGGGCTGAGCTTGAGCACGAAGATGCCGCGACGGCCGCCGTTGGCGGTCAGGTAGTGGCTGAGGTCAACGTTGTCATAGACGGTTTTCGCCGGGTCATTGGAGGACAGCGCAATGTCCAGCGACTGGCGCTCGACCATGCGGTCGAAATATTCGTTGCCGAAGTTCGGCCGGGCAAAGCTGCCGCTGCTCTGGTCCACCAGGTGCTGCAACTGGTTGGGCAGCAGGCGCGCGATTTCCACATGGGCGCCGGGCACGCCTCGGGCCATGAAGCCCAGGCGTTTTTCGCCATTGAGGCTGAGCAAGGCGCCGTCGGACAGGAACTGCAAGGTGCGTGGGTAGGCCGGCATGCTGATCAGCGACGCCGTAGGATTCTTCGCCAGATAGCCGCCGATGGCCTCCAGGTTGGCGGGCACGCGCACATACACCGCGCGACCGGCCGGCGCCTTGAATTTGAAGGCGTGCAGCGTGTTCAACGGTTCGACGCTGGGCACATGGGCCAGGTTGAGCTTGGTGCTGCGGGCGAGCAGGGCGTCGTCGATGTCGTTGCTGTTGTAGGGACGTTTGTCGTCCTGGGCTTTTTCCGGCAACAGCCAGGCCTGAACCTTACCGGCGATGGTGTCATCGGCTACGGCGCTGGAGCTGCTGAACATCAGCACCGGCTCCGGCTCGCCGCGTTCGTTGTCCACAAAGCTCACTTCGGCAGCGGTGAAGGTCAGGCGATAGCGGCCAGGTACGGTGACTTCCGCCACCAGCGGCGCGTTGGTGGCGTTGCCGCCGTCGCGCGCCTTGATGCCTTCCTCGAGCTTGGCGCTCACGGGCGTACTTTCCAGTGGCGTGGCCAGGGCGGCGGAGCGCACGTAAGCGTTGAGTTTTTTCTCATCGAAAGTGATTTCGGGGCGGTTGGGCAACTGGGCGTCGCGGTAGGCCAGGCCTTTGCCCAAGGTGACCGCTACCCGTTTGCGCAGGTTGTCTTCATCCACCGGGTGGGAAAAACGGAAGGTTGCCACCAGCTGTTTCAGCGTCGGGTTGGACGGGTCCTGATACAGCTCGTTTTGCGCCAGGGTGGCGCGAAAGGGTTGAGTGGAAAACTGCGTGCTGTATTGGTCCAGCAGCACGCGTCCGCCAGCAGGTCGCGCTTGGCCAGATCGAGGGTGAAATGGGCGTCGATGGGCCAATCTTTTTCAGGTGTGAACTGCAAGGTACGATCGTCGGACCAGCGCCAGGTGCCGGCGACGCTCGGTTTGAGCGTAATGCCCTCGCTAACCGGCTTGCCGATGGCCGCCAGTGGGGCCACGGACTCGCCGAATCGCACCTGCAAGTTATCCACAAGCGGGGTTTGCTGGGTGTAATCGGTGAGGTTCGGTTTGTGCAGCGAATAGCTCGCGGTATGCGGCTGCGGCAGGTTGGAATACCAATGCCAGCCGTAGAACCCGGCGGCGGCGAGCAAGACCAGGCCGAGCACGCCGGCACCGGTCTGGCGCGGATAGGCGCGAGCCTTCGTACCCAGGTTCCCCACCCCACGGCCGATCGCACGCAGCCAGAATGGCGGATGCCATTGGCCAAGGACGGCACCCACCACACTGGATAAGACGCCGGCAATACGGCGGCTGAGCGCTTTGAACGAATCGAACATGGTGGGCATCCCTGGCTAAGTGCGACGTATCTTACACGCGTCTTTGGTCCAAAAGATGACGACAATACGCCGTACCGCTAGGTGTTTTGCACAAAAGTGAGACGCAGCGCATAACCGATCAAAAGACTGCCGAATAACCACTGCTGCACCCGCTGTGCCGAGCGATTGCGTGCCAGCCATTGGCCGATGCGCGCGCCGGCCAGGGCGTAGCAACAGTCGAAGACGAAACCGACCGCCACCAGGATCGCGCCCAGCAACGCAAATTGCGCCGCCACGGGCCCAGCCTGCGGGTTGATGAACTGCGGCAGCAGGACCGAGCAGAACAACAGGGCCTTGGGATTGAGCAGGTTGGTCAGCAGGCCGCGTTGCAGTGCGGCACGCCACGCGTGGGTTGCCAGCGTGGCGTTTGCGGTATCGAGGGCGGGCAACCTGTTCGTTCGCAAACACTGCACCCCCAGCCACAACAGGTAAGCCGCGCCACCCAGGCGCACTGTGTCAAAGGTCCACGGTGCCACCTTGAATAGTGTCGCCAATCCCATGCCCGCCAACGCCACATGGCACGCCCGAGCGATCCCCAGGCCAATCGCCGTGGTCAGGGCCAAGGCCTTGCCCTGGCGCGCGCCGGTTTGCAGTAACAGAATCATGTCCGGCCCGGGCAACAGAAATGCCACTGCAAGCGCGGCCAGAAATAACCAGAGTTGCGCCATGTTTCACCCCCTTGTATGTCGGCCAAATTCTAGGGCCGAAGGGCGGGGCAGGTGCTTGCGTAGTCAGCCGGAAAATCGTCTAGTCTTGGCACTATCTGCCACTGATCAGGTTAACGGCCATTCACTTATGCCAAATCTTAAACTTGACGCGTTTGACCGCAAGATTCTTGAGGCCCTGCAACGCGATGGCCGCTTGAGCAATGTGCAACTGGCCGACGAGATCGGCCTGTCCGCTTCGCCCTGCCTGCGGCGCGTTCGGCTGTTGGAAGAGGCCGGCGTGATTCGCGGCTATCAGGCCACACTGGATCGCGATGAAGTAGGCCTGGGGATGATGGTGTTTGTTGGGGTCAAGGTGGAGCGGCACAACGATACCGAGGCTAACGCCTTTCGTGAGGCGGTGACGGCGTTGCCGGAGGTGATTTCGGCGTTTTTGGTGTCGGGGGAGTCGGACTTTCTACTGCAAGTGGTGGTGCCGGATTTGCGCGGGTATGAACGGTTTGTCACCGGCAGCTTGTTGAAGCTGCCGGGGGTGAGGGACATCCGCAGCAACTTCGCGATCCAGACCGTAAAACCCCCAGGGTCTTTGCCGCTGGGGCATTTGCCGGGTTGACCCAATAAATCACTGTAGGAGCGAGCTTGCTCGCGAAGATCCTCAACGTTAACGCGCTAATCCTGGGTAAGCGCGGTGCCTGTGAGTGCTTCGCGAGCAAGAACTAGGCGTCCCCCTCGCTCCTACAGGGTTATGCGGTCGTCATGCAGTCCAGTGAACGGTCCACCATGACCTTGGCCATTTCCATCAGGTAGCCGGCGGCTTTAGGTGAATCACTTAGCCCTTCGGCACAGTGGAGCAGGTCTGAGGCGTAGGCCAGGGCGTCTTCCAGGCTTAGGTCGGGATGGGTGGTGAAAAAGTGGTGGGGCGGGTTGGACTTTACTTTGGTCATCTCATTAACTCCAAGTAGTCCAATGTACATTCGAGCGACTAAACCCGGTCACTGAATTGGCAGTGACGAACGCAGACTAGCCATCGAAAAGGCAGGGCACAAGCGGCTGGGATTCTCTCGGAAATGTCCTGCGAAGGAAAGGGACGCAGGGCGTAGGAGACGTAGTTTCAGACTTTGCCCATCATCCTCAAGCGGCGCTTCAACTACGCACGAATGCCAACAGCAGAGCGTAATCATTGGCATCAGCAGCGCGAAGCGCCTGGATGTAGCGTTGGCGAACTTCGGTCGCGGTCACCAGGTTACCGCGCCCCCAGGAGAAGGGCGCAAGACCACATTGCCTCAGCAGGCAATCAGTCATGAGGCGAGCATGTCTGCCGTTGCCATTTGGGAAGGCGTGTAGCCAAACAAGTCGATGATGAAAGCGCACCGCAACCTCTTCTGGCGGGAAGACGCTGTGCTCCAGCCAATAAGCCATGTTGTCGAGTAACTGACGCAAGTTGACGGCAATCTGCGTCCAGTCACAGCCAATATTTTTATCTGATTTGCGGAGCGTGCCGGCCCATTTCCATGTGTCGTCGAACATTTTCGTGTGCAGCTCACGGCAGAAATGATCGTTCAGCACATCCAGCTTTTTCTGCCGGGCTATCCAACGTGAGGCTTTTAGGATGTTTTGCGCCTCCCACTCATCCAATTCTCCCTGGGTGGCGATGTGCCTCGGTTTCAGGCCAGCGACTTCGTCGGGGTCGAGAGGGGTTTGGCCGGGTTTAAGTTCCAGTTCTATTGCCATAGGCGTTTCCACGAACCGTCGAGCAGTTCTTTACGGCGTTCATCAATCTGACGTTCGATGAACGCATCGGAAGGCCGTTGATCTTCGAGGCTCATGGAATGTGCGACGCCTAGGATTTCTTGCTTGGCCATCAGGTTGGCGCGGTCTTGTATGACTTCATGCAGAGGCTTTTTGGGGACCAGGCCGTAGACGAGTTCACAGTCCAGTGCTGCCGCCAGTTTTCTTAGCTGTGCGAGCGATATCCGATCTTCGGCCTCGGAGCGTTCGGACTTGGTCAAGGTCACTGAAGAGACGCCCGCAATTTCGGCCTGAGCTCTTAATGAGCGACCTAGCGATTCTCTGATAGACCGTAGCCAACCGCCTGGCGGAACGGGTGCGCCTTTAACGGCATTAAAAGGTTCGATAGCGCGTTCTACTTGAGAAAGGCGCAGCTTGTAGAGGTTGGAAGTACTCATGAGGAAAGACCTTTGTAAGCTTATAGGCTATCAATATCGAAAAAGATATTAGCCTATAGGAATACAAGAAATATAAAAAATAAGCCTATAAGCTAACAGAATATACGTCCTCGTTAGCTGATAGGCTTATAAATCAATTCAATTTGTTAGCTTTAAAAAATTCAGGTCCACCAGTACCGCACCAGATGAAAGAAAATCGGCGCGGCAAAACACACTGAATCCAGCCGATCCAACATCCCGCCATGCCCTTCGATCATGTGTCCCCAATCCTTCACACCGCGATCGCGCTTGATCGCCGACATCACAATCCCGCCGGCGAACCCAAGCAGGTTGATCAGCAGCGCAATCAAGAATGACTGCCACGGGTTGAACGGCGTGGTCCACCACAGCGCCGCACCAATCAGGGACGAGAGCAGGATCCCGCCGACAAAGCCTTCCACTGTCTTGGACGGTGACAGGTTGGGCGCGATCTTGCGTTTGCCAAACAACTTGCCGCACACGTACTGCAGCACGTCGGACAGTTGCACCACGATCACCAGGTAGGCGATCAGCAGCAGGTTGCGGCCCTCGTAGCCGGGGATGTCCAAGGTCAGCAACGCCGGCACGAAGGACACGCAGAACACCGCGATCATCAGGCCCCATTGCACCTTTGAGGCGCGTTCCAGGAAGTGCGTGCTGTCGCCGCCCAGGGAGGCGAGGATCGGCAGCAGCAGGAACACATACACCGGAATGAAGATCGAGAACAGCCCGTACCAGTCCGAGTAAATCAGCAAGTATTGCAGCGGCAGCGCCAGGTAGAACGCGGCGACCAATGCCGGGTAGTCGCTGCGGCGGGTGGGCGTGAGCGTGAGGAATTCGCGCAGGGCGTAGAACGACACCGCGTAGAACAACAAAATCACCGCGCCGGTGCCCAGCCAGAAGGCGATGCCGATCACCACCACCATCACCCACCAGGCGTTGATGCGCGCGTTGAGGTTGTCGATCACCGCGTTCGGGCTGCCACGGGTGCGCAGTTTGAGAATCAGGCCGATCAGCGAGGCGAGCACCAGGATCGCGCCGATGCCGCCGAACAACATCAAGGTTTGGCTATCCATGTCAGGAATGCTCCGGGGCGAGGGCGAGCAGGGCGTCGCGGGTACGGGCGAGAAAGGCGGCCTTGTCTTCGCCTTCTTCCAATTGCAGCGGCGCGCCGAAGCTGGTGGTGCATAACAGTGGCAGCGGCAGCACGCGGCCCTTGGGCATGACCCGGTTGAGGTTGGCGATCCACACCGGCACCAGTTCGGCCTGTGGGTAACTTTTTGCCAAGTGGTACAGGCCGCTTTTGAACGGCAGCAGGCCGTCTTCCAGGTTGCGCGTACCTTCGGGGAAAATGATCAGCGAGTCGCCGCCTTCCAGCGCGTTGAGCATGGGCTGCAACGGATTATCCACAGGGTCCTTGCGTTCACGGTCAATCAACACGCCGTTAAACACCCGGTTGATGATGTAGCGGCGCAAGGCGCTTGTGTTCCAGTAATCGCTGCCTGCCACCGGGCGCGTGAATTTGCGCAGGTTTTGCGGCAACGAGGCCCACAACAGGACAAAGTCGCCATGGCTGCTGTGGTTGGCGAAGTAGATGCGTTGCACCGGCACTGGCGCGCAACCCAGCCACAGGCTGCGCGCACCGGTGACGGTGCGGGCCATGGAGGTAATCAGCGTGGCGACCACGGGTTCGAACATGGGGGTTCCTTATCCGGCGAACGGCAGCCAGGGGCTGGCGAGAATGATGCCCAGGGTCAGCAGCGCTTGCGCGCCGAGCAGCCAGGCTTGTTTGCGCAGCAGTTTGAGCGCGCCGCGACGGCGCTCGGTCCACGGCCGGCCGGCACGCTTGGCCGGTTGCAGGCCGAGGGTTTGCAAGGCTTGGTCAAGGTCCGCGGTGCGCTCGATATCGCGGCCCAGCAGCCCGAACAGGTCGGCATCGAAGGCCACGCGCAGCGCCCAGTACTTTTGCAGCAGCCCGAGAATAATCATCCACAGGCTGAGCAGCAGGTAGATCGGCGCAATAGTGGCCATCAGCAGTTGAGCCAGGCCGAACAGAACACCCACCAGGGTCAGGCCTGTGGATAACTGATCCAGCGAACGGCCACGGCGCAGCAGGCTGGCGACGACCTGAAGTTCCATATCAGCGGGCATGGGGCAAACCCTCCAAGGCTGCACGGTGGGCAGGGTGCAGGACCACATCGGCCCGCGCTGTACGAATGATAGCCAGCGCGTCGGCTACCGTCGCGGCGCGTTCGGTATGCAACAGCCAGGCGGCCACGGCGGTGGCGCTGCGCGAATAGCCAAGGGCACAGCACACCAGCAGCGGGCCATTGCAGCGCAGACGTTCGATGGCGTGCGCGGCGTGCAGGCATTCGGCGGGCGTCGGGGCGATCAAGTCCAGCACGGGGATCGACTGATAGGCGCGGCCCTGTGGATTAATCGGCAATTCTGCGCACAAATCGAGGATGGCCTTGAAGGGTTGCTGCTCGCGTGGTGTAGGAATGCGCCCAAGCCATACGTTATCCACAATCAGATCGGGCTGTGGATGCTTGCGTGTCCACAGGCGCGAATTGACCCACGCGGCCGTCAGATAGGGCGCGTACAGCCAGCGCGCCGCGGGCGTCAGCCGACCATCGGCGCGCTTCTGGAAGCCTGCGGCCCCCAGCACCAGATAATTCGCCGCGATCAAGCCCAGGGAAGCCGCCAGCCACAGTATCCACAACGCGCTACCGCCAGCGGCAAACGCAATAATCGCCAATACCAGTGCGCCCAGGCCGTAACGCAGGCCCAGCCGCCAGCGCTTGGGGTCGCGCGTAAGCCGGGCATTCAACAGCGGGCTCGGGTGCTGCACCGGCCACAGCCACACGCAGAGCCAACCCGCGAGAGCGCCTGTGGGTAAGTCAATAAAGTGATGTTGATAAGTGGTCAGCACCGAAATACCGATCAACGCGAACCAGCCATGCACCAGCCAACGCCACACACCCTGGGTGTGACGCTGATACATGACCCACAGGATCACCAACAGTGCGATATGCAGCGACGGCGCCTGGTTGAACGGCTTGTCGAACCCGGCCAGCACCGCGAACAGCCAGCCGAACACGCCATCGAGCTCCGGCCGCTCGAAGGTAAAGCGCAGCGGCCAGATCAGGAAGCAGCTCACCGCAATCAGCTGTGCGCTCAACAGGCGCAACGCGTGTTGTTTCAACTCATGCCGGGTAGTCGGCAACAGCAGGGAGAACCCATAGAGCAGGTCGATGGACCAGTAGGGCACGATGGTCCAGGCCCAGAACGGCATATGGGTTTCCCAGTCGAACACCAGCGTACCGACGTCACTGCGCTGGCTGGTGACCCAGGTCGCAAAGCCATAGGTGCTGAAAAACAGCGGCGCCAACAGCAGCAGCCACAGCAACGCGGGTTTGAATAAACCGGGTTCGCGCATGCTCAGATCTTCTGCGCCAGGGATACGGTAAAGATGCCCCACTCATCCACACGCTGGGTGATCTTGCGAAAGCCCGCGGCCTCGACCAACTGGTCCATTTCCGCCTGGCTGCGCCGACGCATTACCCAGGCCTGGCCCTGGCGATGGCTGGTCAACGCGCGGGCGATCAGTTCCAGTTGCGGGTGCCACGGTTGGCCGGTGTAGACCAGGTAACCGCCGGGTTCCACCGCCTCGGCCAGGCCCGCCAGCGAACCGCCCACCATTTTGTTATCGGCAAACAATTCATACAGCCCGGACACCACCGCCAAGGTCGGCTTGGGCTCAAGCGCGGCCAGATCCAAACGGTCAAACGCATCGCCTTTGACGAACTGCGCGATATCGCCCAGGCCTTTCTCGCGGATCAAGGCGCCACCGTCGCGCACATTGATGTCGCTGTAGTCGCGCAGCAGGATCGATTCCGGCAACGGCGACACGCCCTGCAAGGCTTCCAGAATGTAGCGGCCGTGACCGGCGGCGATATCCACGATGCGCACTTCGCGAGCCTCGGCGCGCAACGTGGCCATGGCCAGGCGCAGCAGTTCCTCGACATTCAGCTTGCGCTGGCGAATGCCGCGCCAGCCAATGGAGTTGAGGTAGTTGGTGTCGATCATCCGGCCCAGCCCGCCCTTGCCGGTGGGTTGGTTGCGGTACACGTAGTCCAGGGTGCTGCCGGAGTCGAAGCCGGTATCGAAGCCCAGCTTTACGCCTTCGGACAGGTTCTTGCCCAGGCCCATGCTGGCGCGGGTCATGCGCCAGTACAGGTCGCGCAGGGAGTTGCGCGGCAGTGGCGCGGCGAGGGCTTCGGATTCGGCGCAGGTGGCCCCCAATGTGTCGGCGTCGAGCAGCGAGGCGCGGTCCAGCGGGTATTCGAAATTCTGCAGGATAAAGCGCCTGGCGCTGTTCACGGCGGTGGCCCGGTCACGCTCGCCCAAGGTGTCGTGAAAAAAACCGGGGAGGATATGCAGCTCTTTTTTCAGGCTGCCCAGGCGGTCGAAAAATTGCTGCTGGGGTTTGCGGTGCACCACGAAGTCGGAGCCGGAGACCAGCAGTTGGGTGGGCACCTGGATCGCCTGGGCGTCGGCGACCACTCGGTCGGCGGCTTCGTACAGGCCGAGCAGCACATTCACCGAAATAGCCTTGGTGATCAGCGGGTCAGTGTCGTAGGACGCCACGCGTTCCGGGTCGTGGCTGAGGAACTTGGCCTTGACGTAACTGTTGACGAAAAAGTTGCCACGAAACTTGCGCATCAGCGCCAGCCCCGGCCGCGCAAAAGGCACGTAGAGCTTGACCTTGAACGCTGGCGAAGCGAGCACCAGCGCGCGGATCCTGGGCGCGTAATCATGCACCCAGGTCGCGGCGATCACCGCGCCGACACTTTGGGCGATAACGGCGAAGTTCTCTTCCTCGATGCCATACGTGGCGCCGATGTGATTGCAGAAGGTCTGCACATCGCGGGCGCTGGTGGCGAAGCTCGGGCTGTCACCGCGCTCGCCGGGGGATTGGCCGTGGCCGCGCGCATCCCAGGCGAAGAAGTCGAAGTGCGGCAGGTTCAGCTCATCCACCAGATGGGCGATACGCCCCGAATGCTCATGGCCGCGATGGAACAGCACGATTGCCTTGCGCACCTGGCCATCCGCGGCAGCGGTGGCCGGCCAGTGCCGGTAGAAAAGCTCGACGCCATCATGGGTACTGAAGGTGTGCTCTTGCTGTGTGCGCATCGCAAAATCCTTATGCAGAAGGGGAAATGTCGGGTTGTTCTTTGAGGCCTTGGCGTACGCGGTTGACGAGGGTGTAGGCGAGCAGGGCGGCAACCAGCCACATCACCGCGTCGACCCAAGCCGCGCCGAGCCAGCCCAGCGCCACGCCGGTGGCCAGCACGCCCAATACAAACGCCCGATCACTCTTGCCCATTGGCCCGTCATAGCGGCGCGACGCCCCCACCATCGGCCCCAGCACGCCGGCGTATTCGCTGAACACCGCCAGCAGCGCCACCAGCAGCACCGGTGCCAGGCTCACGCCGGGGATCAGCGCGAAGGGCAGGATCAACGCGCTGTCGGCGATCACGTCGCACAGTTCATTGAGGTAGGCGCCCAGGCGTGACTGCTGGCCGAATTCCCGGGCCAGCATGCCGTCGATGGCGTTAAGGGCCATGCGCAGGATCATCCACAGCGGGATCAGCGCAAACAGCCACAGGTGTTGGGCAAAGCTGGCAATCAGCAGGCCGACCAGCAGCGAGACCACGCCGGCCAGCACGGTGATCTGGTTGGCGGTGGTGCCGTTGTCGTACAGGCGCTGCACGAGCGGGCGCAGCAGGTTTTGAAAACGCGGCTTGAGCTGATAGATCGAAATCATGGGAGGTAACGCTTCCTTGTCCGTGGACCCGCGAAAAAGTGTCTGGAGTGTGCCGATTAATCGCGGCCGGCACCAGTGATAGCGCGTGTTTATGGGGGTTTAGTCACGGTCTGGTGGCCAATGATGTACCCCCTGTGGGAGCGGGCTTATGT
>JAFHKH010000422.1 GCA_016937595.1 Pseudomonas cedrina subsp. fulgida
CATTAGGGCAAGCCTGCTCACCACACGTTGGGGGCAGAGGCAATTAAGGTTATGCCCTTGACGTTCACGTCAACCTGCCTTTAGCTTAGCGCCAAGAACTTCTTGAGCGCCCCCATGAGCACGACCTACAGCATCTCCGACCTCGCCCGCGAGCTCGACATCACCACCCGCGCTATTCGCTTCTATGAAGAACAGGGCCTGCTGGCGCCGGAGCGCCGGGGCCAGGAGCGCATCTACTCGGCGCGCGACAAGGTCAGCCTCAAGCTGATCCTGCGTGGCAAGCGCATCGGTTTTTCCCTGGCCGAGTGCCGCGAGCTGATCGAACTCTACGACCCCAGCAGCGGCAACCACGTCCAGCTCAACAGTATGCTGGCCAAGATTGCCGAGCGCCGCGAGCAGTTGGAACAGCAACTGTTGGACATCGAACAAATGAAGCTGGAACTGGACACCGCCGAAGAGCGCTGCACCCAGGCCCTGGCCCACACCCTGCGCCAGGCCGGCCATTGATCAGAAGGTAATTGCCATGTCCCTCCCCTCACACGTAAGCCTGGTGGAAGTCGGCCCGCGCGACGGCCTGCAGAACGAAGCCCAACCCATCAGCGTAGCCGACAAGGTGCAATTGGTGGATGCCCTCAGTACGGCCGGCTTGAGCTATATCGAAGTCGGCAGCTTCGTATCGCCCAAGTGGGTGCCGCAGATGGCCGGTTCCGCCGAGGTGTTCGCACAGATCCGGCGCAAGCCCGGCGTGACTTACGGCGCCCTGACGCCGAACCTGCGCGGTTTTGAAGACGCGCTGACGGCCGGGGTGAAGGAAGTGGCGGTGTTCGCGGCCGCCTCAGAGGCGTTTTCCCAACGCAATATCAACTGCTCGATCAGCGAAAGCCTGGAGCGTTTCGCGCCGATCATGGCCGCGGCCAAGCAGCACGGGATCAGCGTGCGGGGCTATGTGTCATGCGTGCTGGGTTGCCCGTATGAGGGCTGGATCGCCCCGGAGCAAGTGGCAGCGGTCGCACGGGAATTGTATGCCATGGGCTGCTATGAGGTGTCCCTCGGCGACACCATCGGCACCGGCACGGCCGGGGCCACGCGGCGGCTGTTCGAGGTGGTCGGCGCGCAAGTGCCGCGGGACAAACTCGCCGGGCATTTCCATGACACCTACGGCCAGGCCATCGCGAATATCTACGCCAGCCTGCTGGAAGGCATCAGCGTGTTCGACAGCTCTATCGCCGGCCTTGGCGGCTGCCCCTACGCCAAGGGCGCCAGCGGTAACGTCGCCACCGAAGACGTGGTTTACCTGCTTGAGGGCCTGGGCATCGAGACCGGTATCGACCTGCAGGCATTGATCGATGCGGGCCAGCAGATCAGCAACGTGCTGGGCCGGCCCACAGGGTCGCGCGTGGCTAAGGTGCGTAACACCGCTTGAGTAGGGTAGCCGTGACAAAGTGTTACCGCCCGCCGACAGATCGAGTAACACGGGAACAGGTTTTTGGGCCCTCGGGTTGGGGTACAGCTTCTGAAAAAATCAAGCTATTGATTTTAAAGTAGTTTTAAAAGTTGGCATGGCTCCTGCTATCTCTATGGCATAACAAGAATAAAAAGCACCAAGCCTAATAAAAATAAGACGAAACGACTCTGACATAACAAAAACAACACGGCAGAGACGCAGCTAACAGATTTTTTTGGAGAAGATGGGCTTCGCAGGGTACGGCGTGCCGAAACCCGCAACCGGTTAGAGAAGAATAAAACTACCTCAGGTAGCTACCCACTGGTTGGATCGTTTAACGAAGAAGCAGATCAGCGCTCAAAAAAATACGTTTGCTCTTGATCCCGGATGGGGGTCGCCAAAACAGCGGTAAAGGGTAACGGTTGCCAAAAACAACAATAGACCGCCCCTCAATAATAAAAAAAGAGCACGCAACGACAAATTAAAGGGGACCCTCGGGTCCCCTTTGTGCTGTCTGGGATTCAAGCATTTTAATGACTTACCCCGGTCAACTTGTGGGAGCGGGCTTGCTCGACGAA
>JAFHKH010000423.1 GCA_016937595.1 Pseudomonas cedrina subsp. fulgida
TGGGGCGCATTGAGCGGGTGGATAACGGTGTCGGGCGGGCGTTGTTTTTGCGCTATGTGGCGGGGCGCATTGTGGCGGTGGAGTACCAGATTCAGCGGGCCGAGGATGATGGTCCGTTTGTCTGGGTGACCGAGCAGAACGTTGTTTCCTACGGCTATGACGACCTAGGGCGGTTGGTTTCGGCGACCAATGCGGTAGGCGAAAGTGAGGTTTATCGGTACGACGAGCAGCACGTCATTCTTGAACGTGGGCTGGCCGGTGGGGCGAGTTTCTATTGGGAGTGGGAACGGACTGGCAAGGCGGCGCGGTGTGTGCGGCATTGGGTGAGTTTTTCGCAGATGGACACGCGGTATGCCTGGGATGACAACGGCAGCGTTACGGTTTTTAACGCCGATGGCAGCCAGGAAGTGTATGTCCACGATGATCGGGCGCGCTTGGTGCAGCGCATCGATCCGGACGGTGCCCAGCACTTCAAATCCTACGATGACAAAGGTCGGCTGACGGTTGAGCAGGATCCGCTCGGGGCGATCACGGCGTATCAATACGACGAAGCCGGACGCTTGGTGGCGTTGTTTCCGGGGGACGACGAACCGACGACCTACGAGCATAACAACGGTTTCGTACGGATGGTGCGGCGTGGTGATGC
>JAFHKH010000424.1 GCA_016937595.1 Pseudomonas cedrina subsp. fulgida
GGCGGATTGTCGGCTCGTTTCTGTCGCTGCTGACGGCGATTGCCTTCTTCTCACTGTCGGTGTGGAGTTCAGGCGATGCGCTGGTGGGCGGTGCGAAACGCCTGATCGGCTTGCCGGAAACCGACCTGACCCTGGGCCTGGCCTACGGCGTATTCGCGCTGCTCGTGCTGACGGTGTGCATCTACGGCTTTCGCTTCATGCTGTGGGTCAACCGCATAGCGGTGTGGGCGGCGAGCCTGCTGTTCCTGTTGGGCATCTTTGCGTTTGCGCCGGCCTTTGACGCCCACTTCGCCGGCAGCGTTGCAATGGGCCAGCGCGGTTTCTGGGCCGCGTTTATCGGTGCCGCGCTGGTCGCCATGAGCAACCCGATTTCCTTCGGCGCGTTCCTGGGTGACTGGTCGCGCTATATCCCGCGTGAAACCCCGAAAATGCGCATCATGCTGGCGGTGATCCTGGCGCAAATCGCCACCCTGATCCCCTTCCTGTTCGGCCTGGCCACTGCGACCATCGTGGCGGTCAAGGCCCCGGACTACATTGCGGCCAATAACTATGTCGGCGGTTTACTGGCGGTGTCACCGACCTGGTTTTTCCTGCCGGTGTGCCTGATCGCGGTGATCGGCGGCATGTCCACCGGCACCACATCGCTGTATGGCACCGGGTTGGACATGTCCAGCGTGTTCCCGCGCCTGCTGTCGCGGGTCAGGGCCACGCTGCTGATCGGGGTGATGTCGATTGCCTTCATCTTCATCGGACGTTTCGCCGCCAACCTGGTGCAGAGCGTATCGACCTTCGCCGTGCTCATCATCACCTGCACCACGCCGTGGATGGTGATCATGATCATCGGCCTGAGCATGCGTCGCGGCTTCTACTGCCCGGACGACTTGCAGGTGTTCACCCGCGGTGAAACCGGCGGCCGCTATTGGTTCAGCCATGGCTGGAACTGGCGCGGGCTCGGGGCGTGGATTCCGAGCGCGCTGGTGGGCCTGTGCTTCGTCAACCTGCCGGGGCAGTTTGTCGGGCCGCTGGGAGAGCTGGCCAATGGCATCGATATCAGCCTGCCGGTGACGTTGGGACTGGCGTCGGTGGTGTACCTGACGTTGCTTCGCGTATTCCCTGAACCCGCTGAAGTGTACGGGCCGGCCGTTGTCGCGAGGGCACCTGCCGTCTCGCTGCAGCACGCGCCTTCGGCACAATAAAAAACAATCGGAGAACCGCCGTCATGGCTTTGGATTTATTCGTCGTACTCATCTACGCCGCCGGCATGCTCGTGCTCGGCTATTACGGCATGCGCCGCGCCAAGACCCATGAGGACTACCTGGTGGCCGGGCGCAACCTGGGCCCGGCGCTGTACATGGGCACCATGGCCGCCACGGTGCTGGGCGGTGCGTCGACCGTCGGCACCGTGCGCCTGGGCTATGTGCATGGCATCTCGGGCTTCTGGCTGTGTGCCGCGCTGGGCGCGGGGATCATTGCGCTGAACCTGTTCCTGGCCAAGCCGCTGTTGAAGCTGAAGATTTTCACCGTGACCCAGGTCCTGGAAAAACGCTACAACCCCATGGCGCGACAAGCCAGTGCGGTGATCATGCTGGCCTACGCGGTGATGCTGGGCGTGACCTCGGTGCTGGGCATCTGCACCGTGCTGCAAGTGCTGTTCGGCCTGCCCTTCTGGGCCTCGGTCCTGCTCGGCGGTGGCGTGGTGGTGGTGTACTCGACCATCGGCGGCATGTGGTCGCTGACCCTCACCGACATTGTGCAATTCGTGATCAAGACCGTCGGCCTGATGTTGATCCTGCTGCCGATCTGCCTGTACCGCGTCGGCGGCTGGGACGCGCTGGTGGCCACGCTGCCGGCGTCGAGCTTCAGCTTTACCGCGATCGGCTGGGACACGATCATCACCTACTTCATGATCTACTTTTTCGGCATCCTGATCGGCCAGGACATCTGGCAGCGGGTGTTCACCGCCCGTAACGAGAAGGTCGCCAGGTACGCCGGCACCTTCGCCGGTGTCTACTGCATCCTCTACGGCCTGGCCTGTGCGCTGATCGGCATGGCGGCGCATGTGCTGATCCCGGACCTGGATAACGTCAACAACGCTTTTGCCGCCATCGTCAAAGTGTCGCTGCCCGACGGCATTCGCGGCCTGGTGATTGCCGCTGCGCTCGCGGCCATGATGTCCACTGCCAGCGCCGCCTTGCTGGCAGCCTCCACCGTCCTGACCGAAGACCTGCTGCCGCGCTTGCGTGGCGGCAAGCAGTCGAGCCTGGCCGTCAACCGCCTGTTCACCCTGCTCACCGGTATGCTTGTGCTGGGTATCGCGCTGGTGGTGAGTGATGTGATCAGCGCACTGACCCTGGCTTACAACCTGCTGGTGGGCGGCATGTTGATTCCGCTGATGGGCGCGATTTTCTGGAAACGCGCGACCACCGCGGGCGCAATTACCTCCATGGCCCTGGGTTTTGTGACGGCGCTGGGGTTCATGCTCAAGGACGGACTGGATGCGAACACGCCGATCTATTACAGCCTGGCAGTTGGGCTGGTGAGTTTTGTGGGGGTGAGTTTGGTCTCGCGCAAGCCGGACGCGGCGGTGGCTCGGGCGGTTTGAGGCGGTACCGCATTTAGATTGGTTTTTTTCAACGGGCGCGACGTCGGACGTCGGGCCGTTTTTTTCATTCACCTTAGCGTTTGCCAGGACGATTTCCTGGACCAGGGAGGCCCAGACCAATCCTTGGGTTGTGCCCGCGGCATAGGTTCCTCCGGCCGCGATTCGATTGAATGCCGACCTGTAAACTATCGACGTGCCTTCGTCCGCCCCCATGGCGGTGAGGACAATGTGGTCTTTGCTCAACTCGGCAATTTGAATCGGGCTCAGATGCTGGGGCAGGAACTGAACCCCAGAGCGCTGTAACAATGTCGCTATCTCACCCATGAGACGGCCGGGCTCCAGATCGTCTGCTGACGCCTCAAGTGATGAATTGTCGGCCAGCAGCTTTTCAAACAGCTCGATACCCGCGCGAGTGCACTCAACGGCCAGGCACTGATCTGCGGGATGTAAATAGACGTTATGAGGTGTTCTTGCAGTTATGGGGGTTGCTGACAGGTCGCCCCTATTCACATGCTTGGGACTGGCGCCATCACTCTCCTGACTGCCTCCATATACGGTGACCTGATAGTTCGCCAGACGGAACATTACAGCCTGAAACAAGCCGTTAATACCTCTGCCAATGATCGACACGCGCGGCGCACCGGCACATACCGGCTGAGAGGGAATCGTCAATGAGTGTGCAAGTTTGCGCCTGACGAGACCGCGCAAGGCCGTCAAGCTCAACTGGACGGAGACCGCATAGTCGAGGTCGCAGTGGCAAGCCTCGGTGGTTGCCGCCTGTGCAGTCAGCATCGCCGGGGTTCGCCATGTGGAGACATCGCAGCCGAGGGTTTGGGTACGCACCCGAAACGCCTCCAATGTCGTCGGCCCATAGTCCACAATAAGCTGGATGCCTTCAGCGATTGCCAGCGCCCGCAACGCGTCGTCGCTGAAGACATCCGGCTTGGCGACACAGACCAGGCGTGCTTGTTTCTGCATTCGCTGAATGAGACCTCGATCAATACCCTGAGCGGTCTGATCATTCAGGGACAAGCAGATGGCGACGGCCGCCGCGCCCTCCAGCGCCTCTCCCCAGTCCACCACAAATGACACACGGCTATCGCATGAGGCCCTGCCGAGAGTGCCAGGCGCTCCACCGCGTCGAACCAACACCTTGATCCGGACATCCGGATCTTGATCCAGCAGTAATTTGACAAGCTCTTTTCCAACGTTGCCGTAACCGAGTACGCGGACATCGGCGGGCATGGCGCCATCGGCCAGTGTCAGCCAGTGCGCGATATAGGCCGCGACATGCGGCGCGTTGATCCCGGGCGTATTCGCCACTCGGATGCCATTGGAATTGCACAGGTCCCGTTGCACCTTGTCCAGGATCGTTCCTCTGCGGATCAGGTTGAGGTCCCCAAATGGGTGGGATACACGCCATTGGGCGATCACCTCTGCATCGATGACCTGATCTCCAACGACGAGGGTTGTCGGACGCAGGAGTGCGATCTGCAGGAGCAGCGTTTGCCTGGTCAATGTCGGGGGCAGAAACACTACATTACTGGGTGCGTCACCCTTCCAGGCTTTCGACACCGGTGCGATATGTAAAACACAGTCGGTCGTGGCGATGAGTGACGCAGCGACTGGCGCAACTGAAGAGAGCGACATGGCTTGTCTCCAACCATCCTGACGTATTGGAGCCCCTGAAAAAGGCGCGTGGGCTGGGTCCGAAATAAAGTGTCTTGTTGTCTGACGGAACCCAACCTACGCGCGTTTTTTAAATCCAATAAGCCAGCCGATTCTGACAATCCGGTAGTCCAGTTCCGACAATTGAGCGCCAACAGCCTGATAGACAGGCGCAAAACAACGGTGGGAGCGGGCTTGCTCGCGAAGGCGCTGTATCAGTCAACTTTTCATCGACTGACACATCGCCTTCGCG
>JAFHKH010000425.1 GCA_016937595.1 Pseudomonas cedrina subsp. fulgida
TATCAGACATTCCGCAGAGCCAGATCCAGGGCTGCTTCGCAGCCCAACGCGGGCGGTGCGACGATTCGACAAGCCCGCTCGCCACAGAGTCATATTCGGATTCTGAGTCAGAGTCAGAGTCTGCGCTCGGCGCGGGATGCATAACGCCCGCCTGAGTCGGTCACTTCTTGCAACTTGCATGGTTTTCGTAAGTTCAATTTAGTTAACTTGTTGATATATAAGAATTTTAAATTTTTTTGCGCCTGGCATGGTGCCTGCACTGTCTGTTTCGAGACTTGTAACACTATTTTTCCTGCCGGGAGCTAACAACAATGATCACCTCTTCATCCACGCTGCAAGAGTCGAGCACGCTCTCCGGGGTTTCCTGGGGGGCTATCTTTGCCGGGGCCGCCGCGGCGGCTGCGTTGTCGCTGATCCTGGTATTGCTGGGCTTCGGCCTGGGTTTTTCGGCGGTATCGCCGTGGGCCGACAGCGGTATCAGCGCCAAGGGGCTTGGCATATCCACAATTATCTGGCTGGCGTTTACCCAGATCGTCGCGTCCGGGCTGGGCGGCTACATTGCCGGCCGGTTGCGGGTGAAGTGGGCCAATATGCATGGCGATGAGGTGTACTTCCGCGACACCGCCCATGGCTTCCTGGCCTGGGCTGTCGCCACATTGATTACCGCAATGCTGGTGGTCGGTTCGGTGAGCAGTGCCGTCAGCGGTGGTGTAAAAGCCGGTGCCAGCGTGGTCTCGAGTGCCGCGGGCGGTATGACTCAAGCCGCGGGTTCAGCCGCCAATGGCAGTGCCGATCACCTTGATTACTACGTCGACAGCCTGTTCCGCGATGACCGTCCTGCCGCGGTCAGCGACGATGCGGTACACGGTGTGGTCGCACGGATTCTCGGTCGCACGATCAGCAACAATGGCGAACTGGCCGCCGAGGACCGTGCCTACCTGGCCCAGTTGATCAGCCAGCGCACCAACCTCAGCCAGGCCGATGCCGAGGCGCGTATCGACAAGGTCTACGGCGACGCCCGTAAAGCCGTCGAAGACGCCAAGCTCAAAGCCAAGCAAGCCGCCGATACGGCCGCCAAAGTCGCTGCCTACACATCGCTGTGGACCTTTGTCGCACTGCTCATCGGTGCGTTCTTCGCCAGCTTCGCTGCCACTTTCGGCGGTCGCCGTCGCGATGCGGTGGTGTATGTCGAAACTGAACACTTCGTCCGTTAATAAGAGGAAAACATCATGCGCTCATTACTTCTGTGGTTCCTTGGCATTCCTATCCCGATCATCATTCTGATCGCGATCTTCATGTGATTTGAGCAACGCCCG
>JAFHKH010000426.1 GCA_016937595.1 Pseudomonas cedrina subsp. fulgida
GGAGCGCTTGCTCGCGAAAGCGGCGTGTCAGTCAACTCATTCGGGTCTGACACACCCTATTCGCGAGCAAGCCCGCTCCCACATAGGGGTATGTATTTCAAAGTTGGTTGAGAGGAATTTTCAGGTAAGTCACACCGTTCGCCTCCGCCGGGGGCATATTTCCCGCCCGCACATTCACCTGGATCGCCGGCAACAGCAGCGTCGGCATGCCCAGTCCGGCATCACGGCGGGTACGCATTTCGACAAACGCCGCTTCATCGATGCCGTCATGCACATGGATATTCCCCGCCCGCTGTTCCTTCACAGTGGTCCGGCACTTCGCCTCACGCCCTTCTGGCGGATAGTCATGGCACACATACAGCTCAGTTTCCAAAGGATAAGCCAGCAACTTGCGCATCGACGCATACAGCTGCCGCGCATCCCCACCCGGGAAATCACAGCGCGCCGTGCCAACATCCGGCATGAACAACGTGTCGCCCACCAGGATCAAGCGGTCGTCGATCAGATAGGCCATGTCCGCCGGCGTATGCCCCGGCACGTGCAGCGCCTGGGCCTTGAGGGTGCCGATATGGAACACCTCATCCGGCGCAAACAAATGATCGAACTGCGAGCCGTCCACGCGAAACTCCGGCTCCAGGTTGAACAGGTTCTTGAACACGTCCTGCACCTGGCTGATGGACTGGCCAATGGCGATCTTGCCGCCCAGCGTGCGCCGCAGGTAAGGCGCGGCGGACAGGTGGTCGGCATGGGCGTGGGTCTCCAGCAACCACTGCACCTGCAGCCGATGTTCGCGCACATAGGCGATCACTTTGTCGGCCTGGCGCGTGTCGGTGCGGCCCGAAGCCGGGTCGTAATTGAGCACCGAGTCGACGATGGCGCAGGGGCCGTCATCGGCTTCGTGCAGCACGTAGGTGTAGGTCGACGACGCCTCGTCCAGAAAGGCTTGAATCAACGCGGGCATGGCGGCGGTCCTTGGTGGTGGATTGCGGCTTACATTCGAGATGTTTTCCACATAGGCTTGCGAGCTTAAGGGAAAAAAACGGTTTGAGGCAAAGGATCAACCTGAAGTGGGACGTGACGCCATACGGCAGCGCCCCTTGTGTGCATTGACGATAAAAGGCGATAGACCATGACCGAACAACACTGGGGCCCATCCATCAGTGCCGATATCGTCGTCATCGGCGGCGGCTCGGCGGGCATCGGCCTGCTGGCCAGCCTGCTCAAGCGCGACCCCCACCTGAATATCACCCTGATCGAACCCAACGAACACCACGATTACCAACCGGCCTGGACCTTGGTGGGTGGCGGCGCCTACGACGTGAAAAAGACCCGCCGGCCGTTGGCTGACGTGCTGCCCAATGGCGTCACCTGGGTGCAGGCCGCCGTCACCGAGGTGCTGCCGGACGAGCACACCCTGGTGCTCGACAGCGGCCAGCGCGTCAGTTGGCAGAACCTGATCGTCTGCCCCGGCCTGCGCCTGGCCTGGGAAAAGGTTGAAGGGCTGCAAGATACCCTTGGCCAAAACGGTGTCACCTCCAACTACAGCTACCAGCACGCCGCCTACACCTGGCAGTTGGTGCGGCAACTCAAAGGCGGCAAGGCGATCTTCACGCAGCCGGCCATGCCGATCAAATGCGCGGGGGCGCCGCAAAAGGCCTTGTACTTGTCCTGCGATCACTGGCTCAAGCAGGGTGTCCTGAAAAACATCGACGTCGAGTTCAACCTGGCCGGCGCCGCGCTGTTTGGCGTGGCGACCTTCGTGCCGCCGTTGATGAAATACGTGCAGAAGTACAACGCGCGCCTGGCGTTCAACGCCAACCTGGTGAAAGTCGACGGTCCGGCTCGCAAGGCCTGGTTCGAGGTGAAGGACGCTGAAGGCAATGTCCGCGTCGAAGAAAAGTCCTTCGATATGCTGCACGTGGTCCCACCGCAAGTGTCCCCGGATTTCATCCGCCAAAGCCCCTTGGCCGACGCTGCCGGCTGGTGCGAAGTGAACCCCCACAGCCTGCAGCACCTGCGCTACCCGCACATCTTCGGCCTGGGAGACGTGTGCGGCACTACCAACGCCAAGACCGCCGCCGCCGTGCGCAAGCAGATCGTGGTGGTTGCCGAAAACCTGCTGGCCCTGCGCAAACAGGCGCCGCTGCCGCTCAAGTACGACGGCTACGGTTCCTGCCCATTGACGGTGGAGAAGGGCAAGGTGGTGCTGGCCGAGTTCGGCTACGGCGGCAAGCTGCTGCCGACGTTTCCCCTGGACCCGACCCAGGCACGGCGCTCGATGTGGTTCCTCAAGGCCACGTTGCTGCCATGGTTTTACTGGAACGGCATGCTCAAGGGCCGCGAATGGCTGACCCGTCTGAGCAAGGTGGACTGAATGCTGCTGGCCACTGTGTTGGGATTATTGATGGGTCTGGTCATGGGCCTGACCGGTGCGGGGGGCGGCATCCTCGGGGTGCCGGCGCTGGTGCTGGGGTTGGGACTGAGCATGACCCAGGCCGCGCCGGTGTCGCTGCTCGCCGTGGGTGCGGCGGCGGCGGTGGGCGCGCTTGACGGTTTGCGTCACGGTCTGGTGCGTTACCGCGCCGCGTTGCTGATCGCGTTGCTCGGCGCACTGTTTTCGCCGGTGGGGGTGTTTCTCGCCCACCAATTGCCGGAAGCCGTGCTGATGGGCTTGTTCAGCGCGTTAATGGTGCTGGTGGCCTGGCGCATGGTGCGGCGCGAAAAACCTGAAACCGGGCCGAGTGACCATGGCACCGCGTCCTGGGCCCAGAAGAACTGCATGCTTGATCAGCAGACCGGGCGCTTCGCCTGGACCGCCAAATGCAGCGCGACCCTGGCTGCCCTCGGCGCGGTGACGGGCGCGGTGTCGGGCTTGCTCGGCGTGGGCGGTGGCTTCCTGATTGTGCCGGCGTTCAAGCAACTCACCGATGTGCAGATGCGCGGCATCGTCGCCACGTCCCTGATGGTGATCAGCCTGCTTTCGCTTATCGGCGTGGCCGGCGCGTTGCATGCCGGCGTGCGCATCGAACCGGTGGGCTGGGTGTTTATCGGCGCAAGCGTCGTCGGCATGCTGGCCGGTCAACGCCTGTGTTCGCTGATCCCCGCGCGCGCCTTGCAGGTGGGGTTTGCCAGTTTGTGCGTGGTGGTCGCGGCTGGAATGCTGTTCAACGCCTTGCGCTGAACCTGTCCTGTGGTAGGCGGGCTTATTGTGGGTGTGGTTGTGGCGAGCGGGCTTCTTGTGGCGAGCGGGCTTGCTGTGGCGAGCGG
>JAFHKH010000427.1 GCA_016937595.1 Pseudomonas cedrina subsp. fulgida
CCGCTCCCACATTTGATCGTCGGCGTTCTTGTGTACGCTCTAGCGCCGGCCGGCCCGCGTACTCACATCCACCCACACCGCCAACACCAGAATGCTGCCCTTCACAATCATCTGCCAGTAACTGTCCACGTCCAACATCGACATCCCATTGTCCAGACTGGTGATCACCAGCGCCCCGAGCAACGCGCCATACACGGTGCCCGAACCGCCGCGCATCGACGTCCCGCCGATAAAGCACGCGGCAATCGCGTCCAGCTCGCCCATGTTGCCTGCCGAGGGCGAGCGGCCGCGAGGCGGGCGGTGTTGACCAGGCCGGCGAGGGCGCACATCACGCCCATGATCCCGAAAATCCACAGTTTCACCGCCTGTACGTTGATGCCCGACAGGCGCGTGGCTTCCATGTTGCTGCCCACCGCATACACGCGGCGGCCGAACACGGTCTGGCTGGTGACATAGCTGAACACGCCGAGCAGCACCAGCAACAGCAGCACCGGCACGGGGATGCCGTCATAGCTGTTGAGGGTG
The DNA here is from genome assembly GCA_016937595.1 of Pseudomonas cedrina subsp. fulgida. Classification (GTDB taxonomy): domain Bacteria; phylum Pseudomonadota; class Gammaproteobacteria; order Pseudomonadales; family Pseudomonadaceae; genus Aquipseudomonas; species Aquipseudomonas fulgida. Next base: position 526 of record JAFHKH010000427.1, read on the forward strand.
GTGACAAAACCGGCCAGCACGGCTCCGATCAGCACCACGCGTAACACGTCCCGCACCAATGAATGAGCCGCCAGGCCATGCAGGGCACGGTTGCGCCGCTGTTTCCAGGTGAGAAACAGGGTCAGGGCAAACAGCAGCACCCCCAGGCCGATACCGACCGCATGCGGCAAGTAGCCCTGGCCCACGTACACCAGCGACGGCGACACCGGCGCAATGGTCGTGCCGCCGGTGATTCCCAGCAGAATCCCGCGAAACGCCAGCATGCCGCCCAGCCCGACGATAAACGACGGAATGCGCAGATAGGCCGTCATGTACCCGTTGGCCAGCCCGATCATCAAGCCGCACAAGGCGACCAGGCTAAGGTTCGCCAGCAACGGTACGTGATAGACCACATCCAGAATCGCCGCCAAGCCACCCAATAACCCCAGCAGCGAACCCACCGACAAATCAATCTCGCCACTGATGATCACCAGCACCATGCCGCACGCCAGGATTCCGGTGATCGACATCTGCCGCAGCAGGTTGGACAGGTTGCGCGGCGTAAGAAACCCACCCTCCGTCTGCCAGCTGAAAAACAGCCAGATCACCGCCACGGCGATCACCAGGGCGAGCATTTTGTAGCGGGTAAAAAGGTGTTTGACCTGATTCATCTACGCGGTCTTCCGATTGTTATTGTGTTGGCTGAGCGCGGCGGCGAGCACCTGTTCCTGGGTGAGGCCCTCATTGATAAAGTCGCCACGCAACTGGCCATCGCCGATCACCAGCACGCGGTTGGACACCCCCAGCACCTCGGCCAATTCCGAGGAGACCATGATGATCGCCACGCCTTCGGCCGCCAGCGCGCCCATCAGCTTGTAGATCTCATACTTGGCGCCCACGTCCACCCCGCGCGTGGGTTCGTCGAGGATCAGCACCTTGGGCTTGGCCATCAGCATTTTCGCCAGCACGGCCTTTTGCTGATTGCCGCCGGACAGGCTGGTAATCGGCAGGAACGGGCTGGAGGTCTTGAGGTGCATGCGCGCGATCTGCTGGTCGATACTGCCCAGTTCGGCCTCGGCGTCGATGCGGGTCAGGTGCGCGTAGGTGTCGAGCACCGCCAGGGTGATGTTCTGGCCCACGCCCAGGTCGGGAATGATGCCTTGGCGCTTGCGGTCCTCGGGCACCATGCACAGCCCGGCGCGGATCGACTTGAGCGGCGTGCGCGTGTCGATCACCTGGCCGTCCAGCCACACCTCGGCGCTGTAGCGGCCGGGGTAGGCGCCGAACAGCGCGACACCAGCTCCGTGCGCCCGGCCCCCACAAGACCTGCGATGCCGAGGATTTCGCCGCGCTTGAGCACGAACGAAATATCGTCGACGCGTTTGCGCTTGGGGTTGTCGACGTCATAGCAGGTGACATTGCGCGCTTCGAAAATCACCTCGCCCACTTCATGGGGCTCGGTGGGGTAGAGGTTGCTCATCTCGCGGCCGACCATCTGCGTGATGATCTGCGCGATGTCCATGTCGGCCATGGCGGTGGTCGCGATGTGCTTGCCATCGCGGATCACCGCAATGGTGTCGCACACCGCCGCCACTTCATCGAGCTTGTGGGAGATGTACACGCAGGCCACGCCCTTGGCCTTGAGGCCACGGATGATGTCCAGCAGCACTTCGATTTCCGAGCGGGTCAGGGCCGAGGAGGGCTCGTCCAGGATCAGCAGGCGTGCCTGTTTGTTGAGGGCCTTGGCGATTTCCACCAGTTGCTGGGCCGCCACGCTGAGGCCTTCGACCTTGCGCGACGCCGGCACCTTGAGCCCCAGGCGTTCCAGCTGGATCTGCGCCTGGGCCTCCATGTACTCGCGGTCCACCCGCCCGTAACGCGTGGGCAGGCGACCAACGAAGATATTCTCGGCGATCGACAATTGCGGCAGCAGACGGATTTCCTGGTGGATCAGGCCTATCCCGGCGCTCAACGCGGCCCCCGGCGAATCCGGGGCGTAGGGCTCGCCGAGCCAGGTCATGCTGCCCCCGGCCTCCGGTTGCACCAGGCCAGCGATGATCGACGACAAGGTCGACTTGCCCGCGCCGTTTTCACCGAGCAGGGCCAGCACTTCGCCGGGGCGAATGTCGACGTTGACCTGCGACAGTACCTGCACGGGCCCGTAGGCCTTGCTGATATTGCGCAGGCTCAACACCGCGTCCGTGGATGTCTGCAACGCTGCTGCTTTCATGACGATCTCCAAGGCTTACGGGTGCTGTTGCAGGAACGGCGCGACGTTGTCTTTGGTGGTCAGCACGGTGGGCAGCAATTGTTCCTTGGGCACGTCTTTGCCGGCTTTGAGGTCGATGGCGGAGGCCACGGCCAGGCGCCCCATTTTCTGCGTCTGCTGGGTCATGGTTGCGTTCAGCACGCCACTTTGCACGGCCTTGAGCCCGGCGACGTCACCGTCAAACCCAACCACCACGACCTTGTGGTCCAGGTTGCCGATTTTCACTGCCTGCGCGGCACCCAGGGCCATGGCATCGGCGCGGCCAAAGAACACGGTAATGTTCGGGTCACGCTGGAGCAGGTCCTGGGCCACGGCGAAACCTTTGTCCTGGGCCCATTCGGCCGGTTGCTGGGCAACTACCTTGAGGTCCGGGAACGCTTTGAGGCCTTCTTCGAAGCCCTTGGCACGGTCGTTTTCCGGCGTGGTACCGATCTGGCCTTGCAGGATTGCGATGCGGCCCTTGCCGTCGGTGATCTTGCCGACGTATTCGGCCAGGGTCTTGGCGCCGGCCACGCTGTCGCTGGCGATAAAGGTATCGCCGGGTGCGTCGGGAGCGTTGCGGTCGACGGCGATCACCGGGATGCCGGCGGCTTTGGCGGCTTTTACCGGTACGCCTGCGGCGGTGGCGCGGCCGGAATGTAGATCAGCACGTCGATCTGGCGGGTGATCAGGTCTTCAATCTGGCTGACCTGGGTCGAGGAGTTGCCCTGGGCATCCACGGTGATCACCTTGATCCCCTTGGCTTTGCCCTCGGCTTCCACCGATTGCTTGATTTGGTTGAAGAAGTCGGCCTGCAGGTTGGCCACGGCCAGGCCGATGGTCAGGTCCTTGGCCCAGGTGGTGCCGGTGGCGGTGAGGGTAGCGGCCGCCAGCGCGGTGGCGATGAGCAGTTTCTTGGGGCTGAACATGTCGGTGACTCCTGGTTTTATTGTTGGAGGGTGTCAACTGTCGAACAGGTTTAACGGGCAGTGCTGGAGCGGCGTCGCAGGGTGTCGATGGTGACGGCGAGGGCGATGACCACGCCGATCACCACTTGTTGGATAAAGGGCGAGACGCCGAGCAGGTTGAGGCCATTGCGCAGCACGCCAATGATCAACACGCCGACCAAGGTGCCGCCGATGCTGCCGACACCACCGTTGAGGCTGGCGCCGCCAATCACCACGGCGGCAATGGCGTCCAGTTCCAGGCTCAGGCCGGCGCTGGGTTGCGAGGAGTCGAGGCGTGCGGCCAGGGTCACGGCAGCGATACCGGCGAGGGCGCCGCTGATGGCGTACACCCACAGTGTGATCGCGCGCACCTTGATGCCTGACAGGCGCGCCACTTCCGGGCTGCCGCCCATGGCATACAGGTTGCGCCCACCGGCCCGAAAGCGCAGGAACACCCAGGCCAGCACCAGCATCACCAGGAACAGCCCGACGGTGGCCGAGAGAAAGCCGAAATGCCGCACCGTGGCCAGGCTGGTGAACCAGTCCGGGTAGCCGACGACCTGGCGACCTTCGGTGAGGATGTTCGCCAGACCGCGCGCCACCGACATCATGGTCAGCGTTGCAATGAACGGTGGCAGCTTGGCGTAGGTGATCAACCCGCCGGATACCAGCCCGGCAAGCATGCCGGTGGCGATCGAAATCGGAATCGCCAGGCCCAGCGGCACGGCCTGATCCTGATAAAGCCAGCCGAGCATCATCATCGAGAACGCCAGCACCGACCCACCGACAGGTCGATACCGCCAATCACGATCACAGCCGTCATGCCGATCGCCAGGATGCCCAGCACCGTGACCTGATCAAGGATGTTCAGGCCATTGCGCAAGGAAAAGAAGAATTCGGAACTGAAGGAGAAGACCAGCACCAGCAGCACCAGCCCGATCAGCGGGCGCCGATGTTGCTGGGGAGCAGTTTCACCAGGCGAGGACGGGGCGGCGGCTTGAGTTCGGCCGGGTGCTGGACAATAGCTTTGGCGTCCACAGTGTTCTCCTGAGTTGTTTTTTTTGGAGTGCTTTCAGGCCGTATGAATATTTATGCGTGCCTGACTGTTAATTCAGATTCCAGTGACACCGTGGCAAAGTCAAGCGCTTAATTTTTGCGGCAGGCCTCTAGAACGTTGTTTTTGCTGCAAGCAAAGCCACGGGATAGATACGCCCGTGTGGGATTTTGCCCGTTTGTCCGAGGAATATTTCGCCTGTTTATTTGTTTTTTCGGAGCTCGCTCACTTGACCGCGGCGGCGATCGGCGTCTAAATAGAAATATATTGTCACTGCTGAATAAATATTCAAAGCAGCTTCTGACACGTTTACCGCAAATGCCTCACCTCGCGTGGTCACCCACAGGAGCCGCTGCATGAATGCCTTCCAGTACGACGCCCACCAGATCAAAGAACAGGCCCGCCTGATCCGGCGCCACGTGATCCGCCTGAATGCCGACTCACCGGCCGGCGGTCACACCGGGGCGGACCTGTCGGAAACCGACATCCTCGCCACCCTGTATTTCCGTATCCTCAATACCGGCCCGGAACGCACCGAAGACCCGGAGCGCGATATCTATATCCAGAGCAAGGGCCACGGTGTGGGCGGCTTGTATTGCTGCCTGGCGCAGGCGGGCTACATTCCCACCGAATGGCTGCCGACCTACCAGCACTTCAACTCCCACTTGCCCGGCCACCCGGTACGCCAGAAAACCCCCGGCATCGAACTCAACACCGGCGCCCTCGGCCACGGCTTGCCGGTGGCGGTGGGGCTGGCGCTGGCGGCAAAAATGTCCGGCAGCAAAAAACGCATCTATGTCTTGACCGGCGACGGCGAACTGGCCGAAGGCTCCAACTGGGAAGCGGCGATGGCGGCGGCCAAGTACGGCCTGGATAACCTGTTCGTGATCGTCGACAAGAACAAGCTGCAACTGGCGGGGTTGACGCCGACATCATGCCGCTCGACCCGCTGGACGTGAAATGGGCCGCCTTCGGCTTCAGCGTCAGCGAATGCGACGGCAACGATGTGGGCCAGTTGATCCAGGCCCTGGAAAGCATGCAGGCCAAGACCGGCGCGCCCCAGGTGCTGATCGCCCACACCATCAAAGGCAAGGGCGTGTCGTTTATCGAAGCCCGTCCCGAATGGCACCACCGCGTGCCCAAGGGTGACGAAATCAACGCGGCACTGGAGGAGTTGAACCATGGCGAGTGAACATTTGGCGAGCGTCATGGTGCAGGCCTTCATCGACGCGGTCGATGCCGGGCTCGATGTGGTGCCGGTGGTCAGCGACTCCACGTCCACGGCCAAGATCGGGCCATTCGCCCAGCGTTTTCCCGAGCGGCTGATCAACGTCGGCATTGCCGAACAGTCGCTGGTCAGTGTGGCGGCGGGGTTGGCCTTGGGCGGCAAGATTGCCGCGACCTGCAATGCGGCGCCATTTTTGATTTCGCGGGCCAACGAGCAGATCAAGGTCGACGTTTGCTACAACCAGGCCAACGTCAAAATGTTCGGCCTGAACGCCGGCACCAGCTACGGCCCGTTGGCCAGCACCCACCACAGCCTTGACGATATATCGGTGATGCGCGGCTTTGGCCATGTGCAGATCTTCGCTCCGGCCGATGCCATCGAGTGCCGGCAAATCGTCGATTACGCACTGCGCTACGAAGGGCCGGTGTATATCCGTCTCGACGGCAAGGCGTTGCCCGACGTGCATAGTGTCGGCTACCAGTTCAAGCCCGGCCAGGTGGATATTCTGCGCCAGGGCGCGGACGTGAGCATCGTGGCCCTGGGCTCGGTGGTGCACGAAGCGGTCGACGCGGCGGCGTTGCTGGCGGAGCAGGGCATTGAGGCGCAGGTGATCAACCTGTCGTCGATCCGGCCCTTGCAGCGTGACGTGTTGCTCAGCGCCTTGAGCGGTACGCGCGCGGTGATTACGGTGGAAGAGCACAACATCAATGGTGGCGTCGGCAGCCTGGTTGCCGAAGTGCTGGCCGAAGCCGGCCTGGGCATTGGGTTGACGCGCCTGGGCATCGGCGATGGCGAATACGCCGCCGCCGGCGCGCGCGAACCGACGCGCGCCTTGCATAACATCGACGCGGCTGGGATCGTGGCGGCTGCCACTCGGTTGCGGTGAGCCCCATGAATAGCCATACGCCGCTGATCCTGGCGATAGACGAAGGCACCAGCAACGCCAAGGCGGTGCTGGTCAACGAACTCGGGCAAGTGATCGCACGCGGTTCACGCCCCCTGGACATCACTCACCCGGCGCCTGGGTTTTCCGAACAGACCCGCTGTCGATCTGGCGCAGCACCCTGGCCGCCATTGAGGAATGCCTGGCCCAGGTAGATCGGCCGATCACCGCGTTGGCCATCAGCAACCAGCGTGAATCGGTCGTGGCCTGGGACCGGCATACCGGCGAGGCCCTGTCGCCGTGTATCAGTTGGCAATGTCGGCGCTCCACCGCGCTATGTGCCCAGTTGCATGCACAGGGTCATGAAGCGCGGGTCCTGGAAAAAACCGGATTGGCCCTTGACCCGATGTTCTCCGCCGGCAAGTTCCGCTGGATCCTCGATAACCTGGATAACGGTCACGCCCGCGCGGCTGCCGGGGATATCTGCCTGGGCACGGTCGATAGCTGGCTGCTGTGGAAGCTCAGCGGCGGCCAGGTGTTTGCCACCGACTATTCCAATGCGGCGCGCACGCAACTGTTCAACCTGCACACCTGTGCCTGGGACCCGGAGCTATTGGCGCTGTTCCAGGTTCCACTGGTCGCCTTGGCCCCGATCCAGCCCAGCGCCGGCTTTTTTGCCGACACCGTCGCGGTGGGCGGTGTGCCCGCCGGCGTCCCGGTGATGTCGATGATCGGCGATTCCCACGCCGCGCTCTACGGGCAGGGCGGTTTCGCACCGGGGCTGGTCAAGGCCACTCTTGGCACCGGTTCATCCTTGATGACGCCCATGAGCGGCCCGATCGCCTCAACCCATGGTTTGTCGACCACCCTGGCCTGGCATGACGGCGTCAAACCCACCTTCGGCATGGAAGGCAATATCGTCCACACCGGCGCCGCCGTGCAGTGGGCCTCGCGCCTGGTGGCCGGGGACTCTCTAGATGCCTTGACCGAACAGGCCGCGCAATTGCCGGATAATGGCGGCGTGTACTTTGTGCCGGCGTTGTCCGGGTTGGGGGCGCCGCATTGGCAAGCCGACGCGCGCGGGTTGATCTGCGGGCTGACGGAAGCCACCTCCGGCGCGCATATCCTGCGGGCTTCGCTGGAGTCCATCGGTTACCAGATCCGCGATGTGTTCGACGCGATGCAGCAGGACATCGGCAACCCGCTCAAGGAATTGTGGGTGGATGGCGGCGCTACGCGCAACCGCTGGCTGATGCAGTTCCTGGCCAACCTGCTGCAGCGGCCCGTGGTGCGCAGCCTGTCGCCGGAGGTGTCGGCGCTGGGCGCGGCGCACTTGGCGGGACGGGCGTTGGGGGTGTGGACGGGTGATGAGGCACTGGGGGCGCTGGAGCGGCAGCGCGAGCGGTTTGAGCCACAGGAAGATCCGGCGATGGCCGTTCGTTACAGCGAATGGAAAAAGGCCCTGGCCCGCACACTGCTCTAACGGCTTATGAAAATCAAAAATGTGGGAGCG
>JAFHKH010000428.1 GCA_016937595.1 Pseudomonas cedrina subsp. fulgida
CGAAGGCGGAGTGCCAGTCAAAGGCGTCATTAACTGACCCACCGCATTCGCGAGCAAGCCCGCTCCCACATTGTTGACCTGCGGCCTCCTGTGGATTGTCTTCGTTCCGTCACATTCCATTGCTACCGTCCTGCGAAATATCTTGCAACAACTCGCCAGGGACTCCCGCAATGAGTGAAGACCACGAAGACCGCCCTTCCTCCGATGCTGCCGCCCAACCGCCGGTAGACACCAGCCGCCGGCGCTTCCTCGGGGGCGCGGCGGTGTTGGGGGTGGGCGCGACGTTGAGCGCCTGCGGCAATACCAGCGAAACGCCGGGCAAACCTGAGGCGCTTCCGCTTACCCCGCAAGCGCTGGACAAGGCCCTGCGCGACCAGGTGAAAACCGTGGTGGTGATTTACGCCGAGAACCGCAGCTTCAACAATCTGTTTGCGGACTTCCCCGGTGTGGAGAAGCCGCTGGCTGCGCTGTCCGCCGCCGACACCCAGCAACGCGACCGTGACGGTAGCGTCTTGAACACCCTGCCGCCTGTCTGGGGTGGCGTGTTGCAAGTCGGCCCGCAGACGGTGGACGGGGTGACCTATGCCAGTGCAGTGCAGTTCCAGGAAAACCTGCCCAACGCACCGTTCGCCCTCAAGGGCCCGAACGCCGAAGACCTGCCCTTGAGCCTGGTCACCCGCGACTTGTGGCACGTGTTCTATCAGAACCAGATGCAGATCAATGGCGGCGAGAACGACGGCTTTGTCGCATGGGCAGATGCCGGCGGTCTGGTGATGGGCCATTACGCCCAGAGTCGCTATTCACTGCGTCTGTGGGATGTGGCCAAGGAGTTCGTGCTCTGCGACAACTTCTTCCAGGGGGCCTTTGGTGGCTCGTTCCTCAACCACCAGTACCTGATCAGCGCCACCGCGCCGTTTTATCCGAATGCCGCTCAATCGGTGGCCAAGGCGCAGATCGCCACGCTGCAAAGCGATGACCCCAACGACCCGCGCCTCAAACCGCTGGACGCGTCCCCGGCCAGCGCAATGACCGGGCCGCCGCAGTTCGGCCCCAGCGCCCTGACCCCGGATGGCTACGCGGTGAACACCCTGGCCCCGCCCTACTGGCCGACCTGGATTCGCGACCCGCAGAACCCGGACTATTCCAAGCCCGACCTGCCCAACGTGCTGGTGCCGCAGACCCACGAACACATCGGCGACAAGCTGTCGAAAAAGAACGTCGACTGGGCGTGGTATGCCGGCGCTTGGCAAGCGACCCTGGACCAATTCAAGGATTCGGGCGGTATTCCAAAGATTCCGAACTTTCAGTACCACCACCAGCCATTCAACTACTTCAAGCAACAGGGCCCGCAGAACCGCGCCGAGCGCGACAAGCGCCTGCGCGATGGCGGCTTGGGTGATGAGGCCGGAACCAACAAGTTCTTTGCCGACGCCCAAGCCGGCAAGCTGCCCGCCGTCACCTTCTACAAGCCCCAGGGCAATCTGAACATGCACGCGGGCTATGCCGACGTGGCCTCGGGCGACCGCCATATCGCCCGCGCCTTGAAGGTGCTGCAAGAGAGCCCGCAATGGAAAAACATGGTGGTGGTGGTGACCGTCGATGAAAATGGCGGCTGGTGGGACCACGTCGCACCGCCCAAGGGTGATCGGTGGGGCCCAGGCTCGCGGGTGCCGGCGCTGGTGGTGTCGCCGTTCGCGCGCAAAGGCACGGTGGACCATACGGTGTATGACACGGCGTCGATCCTGCGCCTGATCACCCGCGTGTTCCAGTTGGAGACACTGGACGGCATCAAGCAGCGGGATGAGGCGATGATCGCCCGCGGCCAGCAACCCATGGGCGACTTGAGCAACGCCTTGCAGTTCAGCCTGTAGGTTTTCTTATCCAATAACGACATGCCTGGTGATTTATAACGCGCCTTTGCTGGTCAGCCGCTACTGTGTTGAGGTGGGCTTTCACCCCGCGCAGACGGGCTTTCGCTGACAAGGAAACACGCATGTTAAAACTGACCAGGCTGTCCTTCACCCTGGCCGCACTGATGGCGAGTGCGGTCGTACAGGCCGACATCGAGGTACCGTTGGGCAGCGCGCAGCGCGTGACCCAACTGTTCGCCTATCCCAATAACTGTAATGTGATCTGCTTTCGGCCATGGACGCTGGAACAGACTGCCGAGCACTACCTCAATCAGAGCCTGCAGCGAGACGGATACCGCCGGGCCAAAGTCAGCGTCAAGACTCTGGACGGGCAGGTATCAGCGACCTTCAGCGGTGTACCGGACAGTTACGGCCAGCCCCTGACTCGATTGCTCGATACCGCCGAGCTGGCCTATCAAGGCGCCAGCCGGCTCAACAGTGACGGCAAGTGGGCCTACAACTGGTACCTGTTCCTGCCGCTGGGCATGGCCCTGGAAAACCGTAAAAGCATCGAGTTATTGCATTTCCCGCCAGATTACTCACTGACCCAAGCACAGGATTACCTGGAATCGGCCACCACCGACCGCTGGGCAACCCTGCTCACGGAAAACGGCATCCCTGCCACTGAAACCCCGGCGTACCAGACCATCATCGATATCGCGCCCATCGCCGCGCCGTCCAATGCGGGCAAGGACCTGGAAGGCGTCTACAGCTACTTCACCGGTTACCAGACACGCATGGTCCAGGAACTGAGCCTGTCCGCCAAAGGGGTGTTGCCGATGGTGGCCTTTGGTGCGCCGGTGCGCAGTTGGATCAAGCAACAATATGGGCAGACGGTGAGTGTGTTGGGCCTGGCGCAGATCAGCCCGACAGCGGGCAAAACCGTGTCAGTGCTGGGGGCGAACCACCCGAGCTATATCTGGTATGCCGCCAGCCCCGATACCTACGAAGGCAACGAGCAGAAAGCCGACGAGGCCGGCTTGAAGGTGATGGGCCAGGATTTGAGCGCCGCCTGCTGGCAGGCCGGCATGGGGCAAAATCCCGCAAGTGACCCGAATGTCACACTCAAGGCATGCGTGAACACCTGGCAGGTCACGCGCAAGGAGCAGACCTGTGAACTGTTCTATACCTCGGTGCGCCACCTGTCCCCGGAGGAGGCGAACGCCAAATGCGCCACGCCTGCCGTCAAGACCCAGTTGAAACAACTGAAGAACGCCGCCCCCACTCCAGCCGTCATGGCTCCGGTACTGTAACTCGCATAAAAACAGCCGACTTCTACTGTCAACATTGACAGTAGAAATCGGCTGTCTGTTCAGCGAGTCTTGAGCTGCGCCCATCAGCTGCAAGACTGGTAGTCAGGCACCACCCGCAAGTCGATGCAGCCTAAACCAGGAGAGTTATGAAAACTCAGGCCATGGATAAGGCTAAAACCGCTGTGAGTGACTGTCTTTACCCCTTCGCGAGCCTGTCTTTCGCACGCGGATACCCGTCGAACCGAGAGTTTCAAGTGGTTCGCAACCGCGAAGGCGAGCCCACGGGGATCAAGGCTCGCGTTAATTTTGACAGCCGAACATGCATTGCCAAGCTATCGGGCTATGCGTTGAGCGAACTGGGCCAGCACGCTTTTCAGATTTCTTCGCGCATTTACCTGTATGACCGATGGTTCATGGGCCTGATCCGCCACTCGTGCGCGCCAAACACCTGCCCCGACACTGACTACCTTGAGCTTTGGACAGTAGTGCCAATCACCGCCGGTAGCTGGATCACACTCGACTTTGCCCTGACCTTCGACACCTTGTACCGCCAATTCCCCTGCCGTTGCGGCGCGCTCAACTGCAGGGGCTGGATCAAAGGCCGCAAGGAACAGATCAATGCAGAGGGGCTGCGCTTCCTGGAACAGAAGCACAGCCGCGTCGGCCCTTAGACTTCACCCAACGGACGCAGGCGATATTGCGGCGGCAACTGCTCGAAGCCGCTGATGGTGGTGTTCAAGCTCTTCCAGCGACCGTCCTTGATGCCATAGATGCACCCATGGATCGACAGGCTCTGCCCACGGTGCCAGGCGTTTTGCACAATGCTGGTGTGGCCGACGTTGGCAACCTGCTGGATCACGTTCAACTCGCACATGCGGTCGACACGTTCTTCTTCGGTCGGCAACTGGGCCAGTACGTCACGGTTTTCGTAATAGAGGTCGCGGATGGTGCGCAGCCAGCCGTCGATCAGGCCGAACTGACGGTCCTGCATCGAAGCCCGCACGCCGCCGCAGCCATAGTGGCCGGTGACGAGGATGTGCTTGACCTTGAGCACGTCCACCGCGTACTGGATCACCGACAGGCAATTGAGGTCGGTGTGCAGCACCACGTTCGCCACGTTACGGTGGACGAACAGATCGCCCGGCAGCATGCCGACGATCTCGTTGGCCGGTACGCGGGCGTCGGAGCAGCCGATCCACAGGTATTCCGGCGTCTGCTGGCGGGCGAGCTTGGCGAAGAAGTCGGGATCTTCCTGTTTGATCGCGTCCGCCCAGCGTTCATTGTTATCAAGCAGGTCTTGTAGTTCGTTCATCAGGAAAGCCTCGGGAATGATGCGCAGTTTTGTGACTGACAAGCCCTCGTCCGGGTCACGCCAAGCAGCAATTAGCTTGAATCTTTAGGGCGCCGCGCCGGTCCACACACTATAAGCCCCACAGTATGAGGATTGGCCATGACTGAATCACGACGTCCCTACGGCGCTACGCAGCCCGAACCGATTGATGACAACGAAGATCGCATGGGCTCGATGCGCGAGCTGGATTTTGACCAGGAAGATCAGACGGCCGAGATCGGCGACGAGATCCCGCGCGGTGAGCGCGAGCACCTGATGCCCGAGGAACGGGTGCGTGAAGCCGGCATGACCGGCGCATCGACGGCTGATCACGCGTCGACCGACGATGATATGAGCCCGGAAACGCTGATCCATGAGGATGGTGCGCGGGATGGTCGGGAGGAAGGCGAAGATAATCCGGCGGATTATGACCTGAGCGTTGTCGGTGAAGATGATATTGGCGGCGGGAATGGGTTGGATGAGGCTGAATTGGCTGATCTCGACCCTGTAAACGGCAACCGCTGACATAAATAGTGCTAACTGTGGGAGCGGGCT
>JAFHKH010000429.1 GCA_016937595.1 Pseudomonas cedrina subsp. fulgida
GCTCCCACATTTTTGAGCGTATTTCAGGTCAAAAAAAACGCCAACCCTGAGGTTGGCGTTCTTTTTTTGCAGTGCCTAAAACATCACTGCGGCTTCTTGCGACCAAACCCCGGACGCTGACCGGAACCGGCCGGCGCGCCACGGCGCTTGCCCGACGGCTCGTCGGCGACCAGTTTCGGGCCAGGGCGCTTGTTCGCCGCCGGCTTGGCTGGACGCTTGGTGCTGGCGTTGTCGGCGGGACGCTCGGTTTCGCCTCGGTTGCTGCGACCCCCCGTCGGGGCCGGACGCGGGGTGCGTGGAGCACGTTCGCCTTCCTGACGCGAGGGTGCGGTTGGGCGGCGCTCGCCTTCGATCTGCGGCTCACGGGAGATGCGGCCGCCGGTGGCCGGGGCATTCAGCGCCGGGCGCAGCGTGCGGGCAACACGCTCGGTACGCGGCACAGGACGCGAGGATTTGCGCTGCATACGCTCAAGCTTTTCTTTGCTCTTGGCGTTCATCTGCGGCATCGCCACTGGCGCCAGACCGACTTCGGCGCTGAGGATGTCGACTTCGTACTGGCTCATTTCACGCCAGCGCCCCATCGGCAGGTCGGAGTTCAGGAACACCGGACCGAAACGCACGCGCTTCAGGCGGCTGACCACCAGGCCCTGGGATTCCCACAGGCGACGGACTTCACGGTTGCGGCCTTCCATCACCACGCAGTGGTACCAGTGGTTGAAACCTTCGCCACCTGGGGCTTGCTTGATGTCGGTGAACTTGGCCGGGCCGTCTTCGAGGACAACGCCGGCTTTCAAGCGCTCGATCATCTCGTCATCGACTTCGCCACGCACACGCACCGCATATTCACGGTCCATCTCGTACGAGGGTGCATCAGGCGGTTGGCCAGCTCACCGTCGGTGGTGAACATCAGCAAGCCGGTGGTGTTGATGTCCAGGCGACCGATGTTGATCCAGCGGCCTTCTTTGGGCTTGGGCATTTTATCGAACACGGTCGGACGGCCTTCCGGGTCGTCACGGGTGCAGATCTCGCCATCGGGCTTGTTGTACATGATGACGCGGCGCACCGATTCGGCGGCCTCTTCACGCTTGATGACCTTGCCATCAATGGTGATTGCATCGTGCAGGTCGACGCGCTGGCGAGGGTGGCCTCGACGCCGTTGACCTTGATGCGCTTCTGGGTGATCCAGGCCTCGACGTCGCGGCGCGAGCCCACGCCGATACGCGCCAGCACCTTTTGCAGTTTTTCGCCTGCTGGGCCGATTTCCTGGCTGTCGTTCTGGTCTTTGTCGTTCATCTTAAGCACCTCCCGGTGGGTCGATTCAGGCGTGGCCTGAAGAGTGTTGAAAGCGGGGCTTTGGCCGAATAGCTCGGCAAAGGGTCGCGAATCATACGCGCATGGCGCGCGTTGCGCATCAGAGACTAGTCCATAACGCCCAAGTCATTGGCTTTTCCGCCGACCGGTGGCGCCTACAAGGGAACTGCGGTGGCGCTGGCTCTCGTTCCCACGCTCCGCGTGGTAATGCATCCCATGACGCTCCGCGTCACAAGTGGACGCGGAGCGTGCGAGGCGGCATTCCCACGCAGAGCGTGGGAACGATCAGTCCTCGAACTGGCGGCGTTCGTTTTCGATCGCTTCGGCCAGGGCGCGGGCTTCGTCTTCTTCGTCGCTCAGCGGTGGCTGTTCGAGGGCGGCGACGGCGGCCAGGAGTTTTTCGCGGGCATCGGCGACACCAAGGATGTCTTCTTCGACGTCAGGCTCGGGCTCAACGCTCACCTCGGGCTGCGGCTCGACGGCCCCCTCACGCAGTAAATCATCAAAGTCCGTCTTGATGCCCTGCTCCATGTCGTCCAATTCCAACAACAGCGTATGAAAACTTGTCTCGTCCTTGGGCTCTTCCGGCTCGGCGCTGGCGTCGGCCAACTCCTGCAAACCCGCGGGCACTGGCGCGTCGTCGAAATCCAGCACCGGCTCGGCTTCCATTTCGCGCAGTTCGGCCAGCGGCGGCAGGTCGTCGAGGTTTTTCAGGTTGAAGTGGTCGAGGAACACCTTGGTGGTGGCAAACATCGCCGGCTTACCGGGTACGTCGCGGTACCCGACGATGCGGATCCACTCACGCTCCAGCAGTGTCTTGACGATATGGCTATTGACCGCCACACCACGCACATCCTCGATCTCCCCACGGGTAATCGGCTGGCGATAGGCGATGAGCGCCATGGTCTCCAGCATTGCCCGTGAATAACGCTGTGGGCGCTCTTCCCACAGGCGGCCGACCCATGGGGAAAATTTCTCGCGAATCTGCAGGCGATAACCTGACGCCACCTCGCGCAATTCGAAAGCGCGGCCCTCGCAGGATTTGCGCAGGATCTCCAGCGCCTTCTTGAACACCGGCGGCTCGGGGCGCTCGGTTTCTTCAAAGAGTTCGAACAGGCGCTCCAGTGATTGCGGTTTGCCCGAGGCCAGGAGAAAGGCCTCCAGCAACGGGGCCAGTTCGCGGGGTTCAGTCAGATTCATCGATTCAGCTCGTTATTCGGCTCGCGCCCGCACGTGGATAGCCGCAAAAGGCTCATTTTGCACCAGCTCGACCAAGGATTCCTTCACCAACTCCAGGATCGCCATAAACGTCACCACCACCCCCAGGCGCCCTTCTTCGGCGGTGAACAGTTCGACAAACGGCACGAACCCGCCGCCCTTGAGGCGCTCCAGCACGTCGCTCATGCGCTCGCGCGTGGACAGCGCCTCGCGGCTGACCTGGTGGCTTTCGAACATGTCGCCACGGCGCAGCACCTCGGCCATGGACATCAACAATTCTTCCAGGCTCACATCCGGCAGCAACTTGCGCGCACGGGCTTCGGGCGCGTCGAGCTTGGGCACCACCACGTCACGGCCGACCCGGCTCAAGCCGTCGATGCCTTCGGCGGCGGCCTTGAAGCGCTCGTACTCTTGCAGGCGGCGGATCAGCTCGGCGCGCGGGTCGTCCTCTTCGGCCTCGACCGTTTCCGAGCGCGGCAACAGCATGCGCGACTTGATCTCGGCGAGCATGGCGGCCATCACCAGGTACTCGGCGGCCAGTTCCAGGCGCACCGACTGCATCAACTCCACATAGCCCATGTACTGGCGAGTAATTTCCGCCACCGGGATGTCGAGGATATTGATGTTCTGTTTGCGGATCAGGTACAGCAGCAAGTCCAGCGGGCCTTCGAAAGCTTCAAGGAAGACTTCCAGCGCGTCCGGCGGAATGTACAGATCCAGGGGCATTTCCAGCACGGCCTGGCCATACACCATGGCAAACGGCAGTTCCTGCTGGGCGCCCGCCTGGCTGTCGACGGTCTCCACGGCCGCCATTCAGGCCTCGACCATGAACGGCGCCGGGTCACCGCAACCCACACGGATCACTTCGGGTTCGCCGTCGGCCAGGTTGATCACGGTAGACGCTTTGCCGCCGCCAAAGCCGCCGTCGATGATCAGGTCGACCTGTTTTTCCAGGCGTTGACGCATTTCGTACGGGTCTTCCAGCGGCTCGGTATCGCCCGGCATGATCAGCGATACGCTCATCAGCGGCTCACCCAACTCGGCCAGCAGCGCCAGGGCGATGGGATGTTCCGGCACCCGCAGGCCGATGGTGCGCTTCTTCGGGTGCAGCAGCAGGCGCGGCACTTCGCGGGTGGCGTTGAGAATAAAGGTGTAGGGCCCAGGCGTGTGGGCCTTGAGCAGGCGGAAGGTGCCGGTGTCGACCTTGGCGAACAGCCCTAACTGCGACAAGTCGCTGCAGATCAGCGCAAAGTTATGATTCTTGTCCAGCTCACGCAGACGTCTGACCCGCTCGACTGCGCTTTTGTCGCCGATCTGGCAACCGATGGCGTAGGACGAATCCGTTGGATAGATCACCACGCCGCCGGCGCGAATAATCTCGACGGCCTGTTTGATCAGGCGCGCCTGGGGATTTTCCGGATGAATCTGGAAGAATTGACTCACGTGCTCTACCTGTTCAGACGGTGGCAATAACGGGGTCATGCTTGAATCGCCCCCACAACAGCGGCAAATCTTCCGGGACCTGGCGATACTCGCCGATCTCGGACCAGCCGCCCGGGCCATGAAAATCACTGCCGGCACTGACCAGCAGACCAAATTCGCGGGCAAGAATCGCCAGGCTGCCGACCTGATCGGCGGGTTGATGCCCGTTGACCACTTCAATCGCGTGGCCGCCCGCTTCAATATAGTCGCCGATCAGCTTGCGACGTTTGCTGCGGGTGAAATCGTAATGCCAGGGGTGCGCCAGGCTGACCCAGGCCCCGGCGGCGCGCAGGGTCGCGACGGTGTCTTCAAGCGTCGGCCAGTGCTGTTTCACATCCCCCAACTTGCCCGCGCCCAGCCATTTGCGGAAGGCTTCGGCGCGGTCCCTGACAAAACCTTCACGTACCATCCAGTCGGCGAAGTGCGGCCGGGCCGGTGCGTTGCCGCTGTCGCCCAGTTCCTGCTGGATGCGCGGGCGCCGTCGAGCGCATTGGGCATGCCTTTGAGGCTGAGTTTGCGGCTTATTTCTTCGGACCGCAGCCAGCGGCCATCGTGCAATTGGGCAATGGCCTGCACCAACGGCGCCGCTTTCTGGTCGAAACCGTAGCCAAGCACATGGATAGTGGCGCCGCCCCAGGTGCAGGACAATTCCACCCCATTGACCAGCTGCATGCCCAACGCCTGCGCGGCGTCGCGGGCTTCATCGAGGCCTTCGAGGGTGTCGTGGTCGGTCAACGACAGGACTCGCACGCCTTTTTCGAACGCACGCGCAACCAGTACCGCGGGCGCCAGGGCGCCGTCGGAGGCCGTGCTATGGCAGTGCAAATCAACATTCACGGAAGTATGTAACCTCAAGTCAGCTGGCGCTTTCGCTACCAAGGATGTTTGTTATTATGCCGCCACATCCAGCTTCTGGCTCTTACTGTGAAACAATTCATCGACTTCATCCCGCTGTTGCTGTTTTTCATCGTTTACAAACTCGACCCCAGGGTCGTCGACCTGGCCGGGCATGAGCTGACGTTCGGCGGCATCTACAGCGCCACCGCCGTGCTTATCATCAGCTCCGTGGTGGTCTACGGCGCCATCTTCATCTCCCAGCGCAAGCTGGAAAAAAGCCAATGGCTCACGCTCATCGCGTGCCTGGTCTTCGGCAGCCTCACCCTGGCCTTCCACAGTGAAACCTTCCTTAAATGGAAAGCCCCGGTGGTGAACTGGCTGTTCGCCCTGGCGTTCATCGGCAGCCACTTCATTGGCGACCGCCTGCTGATCAAGCGGATCATGGGGCATGCGCTGACCCTGCCGGAGCCGGTCTGGGTGCGCTTGAACCTGGCCTGGATCGTGTTTTTCCTGTTCTGCGGTGCCGCCAATCTGTTCGTGGCCTTTACCTTCCAGGACTACTGGGTCGACTTCAAAGTCTTCGGCAGCCTGGGCATGACCGTGCTGTTCCTGGTTGCCCAGGGTATCTACCTGTCGCGCCACCTGCATGACACCGATCCCGCATCGCCTAAAACCGAGGACTGACATGCTCTACGCCATCATTGCCACCGACGTCGCCGACTCGCTGGAAAAACGCCTCAGCGTGCGCCCGGCTCACGTCGAGCGCCTGAAACAACTGCAAGCCCAAGGCCGCATCGTGCTGGCCGGCCCCCATCCTGCGGTGGACAGCAACGAGCCGGGCGAGGCCGGCTTCACCGGTAGCCTGATCGTGGCCGAGTTCACTTCCCTGGCCGATGCCCAGGCCTGGGCCAAGGCTGACCCCTATGTGGCGGCTGGCGTTTACGCTGACGTCGTGGTCAAGCCGTTCAAGCAAGTCCTGCCTTGACTCGGGCCGCGCCGAACCCTTTCGGTTCGGCGCGCTCCTAATTGCTCATTATTCTGGGTAACCTGCCGACAACGTTCTGAATATTCGTGTGGAATCAGGAGTTCCGATGCGCTTACGTCAGTTGTGTCTGTTGGCAGTGGTAATGATCGGGGCTACGGCCCACGCTGAAGAAACCTCGAACAACGGTAGCTCCACGCCTCTGTCCTTGAGTGGCGGCGCCCAGATCACCGAGTTGCAGCAACGGTTGAAAGAAAGCGAACGCCAGCGTGAAGAGTTGAACAAGCAACTGCAAAGTGCGGATGCTACCCGCGAAAGCACACAATTGAATCGCCTTCGCCAAGAGAACCAACGCCTGGCCCAGCAGCTCAAAGATGCACAGGGCGGCGCCTTGAGCCGATGGTTGACCGAACAGCAACAGTGGTTTGTCATCGGTGGGGCCGTCGCCCTGATTGCCCTGCTGTGCGGGATCTTCGCCAGCGGTGGGCACCGTCGCCGTCGACAATGGCTAAATTGAGTGAGTCATGAGCGAGCTGTTACTGATAGATGATGACCAGGAGCTCTGCGAGCTGCTGACCAGTTGGTTGAGCCAGGAAGGCTTCCAGGTGCGCGCCTGCCATGACGGCTTGAGCGCTCGCAAAGCCTTGGCCGACAGCGCCCCGTCAGCGGTGGTGCTTGACGTGATGCTGCCCGATGGCAGTGGCCTAGAGTTGCTCAAGCAACTGCGCAACGACCACCCGGAGCTGCCGGTGCTGATGCTCTCGGCCCGTGGCGAACCGCTGGATCGCATCCTCGGCCTGGAACTGGGCGCCGACGATTACCTGGCCAAGCCCTGCGACCCACGCGAGCTCACCGCCCGCCTGCGCGCGGTGTTGCGCCGCAGCCACCCGGCGGCCGTGTCCAGTCAGCTCGAACTGGGCGACCTGTGCTTCAGCCCGGTGCGTGGCGTGGTCAGCATCGACGAACAGGAATTCGCCCTCACCGTCTCCGAAAGTCGCCTGCTCGAAGCCCTGCTGCGCCAGCCCGGCGAGCCGCTGGACAAACAGGAACTGGCGCAGATCGCCCTGGGCCGCAAGCTGACCCTCTATGATCGCAGCCTGGACATGCACGTCAGCAACCTGCGCAAAAAGATCGGCCCGCACCCGGATGGCCGGCCACGGATCGTGGCGCTGCGCAGCCGCGGTTATTACTACGCGCCCTGAACACAACACTGTTCCCTTGTGGGAGCGGGCTTGCTCGCGAATGCGGTGTGTCAGTGA
>JAFHKH010000043.1 GCA_016937595.1 Pseudomonas cedrina subsp. fulgida
TGATCCTGGGGGTTCACCGCCAACGGCCCAGCCGGAGGAGACCGAGCGCTGCCGGGCAGGCGGGCATGGACGGTTGTCTGTTCAAGCCGACCGGGCTTGATGACCTGCGCGTGGCGCTGGCACCGCTCACCACCGCAGCCGTAAGGCAAGAGCCCGAGCCGGTGTGTGATTTGAGTGCGCTCATCGCATTGACAGACGGCGACACTGGCGCGCTCAACGAGCTGCTGGTGCCTCTGCTCAGCAGTCTCTCAGAGGACCGCGCGCGGCTGCTGGCACTGCGCCAACAGGCGGATTTCGCCACGTTGCATGACTTGGCTCATCGCGTTAAAGGCGGGGCTCGCATGGTCAAGGCCCAGGCGCTGGTGAACTGCTGCGAAACCCTGGAACGCGTGTGTGAAAACGCTGACCGTGATGCAGTGGCGGCGGCGGTTGAGGCCCTATGCACAAGGATCGACGATTTGCGGCATAGCCTGAGCCAGTACAGCAAGCAGGCTTGACCTGCGTGGGTAGCCATTCGGTGGATTTGGGAGAACTCCTACATGGAACGGGAACAAGCCTGATTTCGTCGTCTGGATATGTCTGGAAAATGGGCCGCGCTCACCGACGAGTACTGCCTGCCCAGGGATTCGCCATGCCAAACAAAGCACTGACCATCCTGATTGCCGATGAACAGCACCTGCAACGTCTGCACATCGAAAAAATGCTTAATCAATTGGGATACCACCGGATCGTACCGGTGCAAACCTTCGAAGAGGTGCAATTGCTCACTGCCATACCGGCACAGCCGTTTGATGTGCTGATCATCAATGCCGCGCTGGCGCTCGACACGTGCGGCCCTCAACCCCAGGTGCACCATGTGCTGATCTACGATCATCTGGACCTGGGCCCGGACACGCCCGGCGGCAAAGCGCCGGCGGTGCTGGTACGGCTGCCCGGCGTACCGGACAACGTCAACCTCGAACACTTCATGGATATCATCGACCCACCCGCAGCCACTACCGGCCTGCGGGTGTTGCCTTGGCTGCGGGAATTATCCCGCATGCCCGCGCCAGGGGTTTAATCCCACTTCGGTGCGATACCCTTGGGGCTGGTCAGGCGATGGCCGCGTTCCAGCTCGGCAATCTGCGCCATGTCGGCGCTGCTCAAGGTCAGTTGCAGGGCCTTGAGGTTGCTTTCCAGGTTGGCGCGTTTCGTCGACGACGGGATGACGGCGTAACCCAGCTGCATGGCCCACGCCAGGGCCACTTGTGCCGGGGTCGCCTGATGGCGCTCGGCGATCTGCTGGATCACCGGGTCCTTGAGCACTTCGCCGTAGGCCAGGGTCATGTAGGAGGTGACCTGGATATCATTGGCGGTGGCGAACTCCACGACCTTGCGATTCTGCAGGTAGGGATGCAGTTCGATCTGGTTGGTGGCGATATTTTCGGCGCCAATGGCGGCAATCGCTTGCTTCATCAGGTCGACGGTGAAGTTGGAAATGCCGATCTGGCGGGTCAGGCCCAGGCGTTTGGCTTCCAGCAACTGGCCCATGAATTCGGCGACAGGCACTTGGCCTTCGGGCGATGGCCAATGGATCAGGGTCAGGTCCAGGTAGTCGGTTTTCAGCTTGCGCAGGCTTTCGCGCAGGCTGGGAATCAGCAGGCCTTCGGCGAAATTGGAGACCCAGATCTTGCTGGTGATAAACAGCTCGTCACGCGGGATGCCGCTGTGCGCAATCGCCTGGCCCACCTCGGCTTCATTCTCGTAGATCTGCGCGGTGTCGATGGCGCGATAGCCCAATTCCAGGCCGGTGCTGACCGAATCGATCACCACCTGGCCTTGCAGACGGAAGGTGCCAAGGCCGAAGGCCGGAACGTTTTGCGTTGGGATGGACATCAGTGACTCCTGAAGGATATGAACAATGGCGTTGAGTATCCGCCCGTCGTTCCTTCGGAAAAACCGCTGAATCCGAAAAGGACTCTTTACCGCAGGTCACGAATCTTCGGGTGCAGAGGCTTTGCACTGAATCGCACACAGTTCAAATGTGGGAGCGGGCTTGCTCGCGAAAGCGGTGGGTCAGTCAGTACATCTGTCACTTATTCACCGCATTCGCGAGCAAGCCCGCTCCCACATTTTGATCTTCATCAGTCAGTTGGTTTGTGCTGGTCCCGCAAACGCTCGGCCGCACTGCGCAACAATTGCTCGGTGGCATTCCAGCCCAGGCAACCATCGGTCACCGACACGCCGTACTTCATGGATGCGCTCAACGCTTGGCAGCCTTCGAACAGATGACTTTCGAGCATCATGCCGATCAGCGACGTATCACCCTGGAGCCGTTGCTCCAGTACCTCGTTGAACACCGCGGGTTGACGCAGCGGGTCCTTGCCGCTGTTGGCATGGCTGCAATCGACCATGATGCGCGCAGCCACCTTGGCCTTGGCCAGGTCGTGCTTGACCTGCGCCACGTGTTGCGCGTCGTAGTTCGGCCCACGGTGACCGCCACGCAGCACCAGGTGGGTATCCGGGTTGCCCGGGGTCTGGATGATCGCCGGGTGGCCCTGGCTGTCGACGCCGAAGTGGCGATGCGGGTGGGCGGCCGAACGCATCGCGTCACAGGCAATTGCCACGCCGCCATCGGTGCCATTCTTGAAGCCCACGGGCACGCCCAGGCCGCTGGCCATTTCGCGGTGGATTTGCGATTCGGTAGTGCGTGCACCAATCGCAACCCAACTGAGCAGGTCATCGAAGTAGCCAGCGGCCATGGGCTGCAACAGCTCAGTGGCAACCGGCAGGCCCAGGCGCAGCATTTCGCGCATCAGCTCGCGGGACAGGGTCAGGCCGGCCGACATATCGTCGCTGCCATCCAGGTGCGGGTCGTAGGCCAAGCCTTTCCAGCCGATGGTGGTGCGCGGTTTTTCGACATAGGCGCGGATCACCAGCAGCATCTGCTCGCTGACGTCAAGCGCAAGCTTCTTCAGGTTGCGTGCATAGTCCATGGCCGATTCCGGGTCGTGGATCGAGCACGGTCCGACGATCACCAGCAAACGCGAATCGTCGCCATTGAGAATGGCGCGCACGGCTTGGCGATGGGCATGGACTTGTTCGTTGAGGAACGGGCTGAGGGGCAACTGATGCTTGAGCTCAAGGGCACTGGGCAGGCGCAGGGTCAGGGCTTCATTGGCGCTGTTGAGGGTGCGGATCGGCAGAGCGGCGGTGGCGGAGTTCATATTCAAGGCTTCCTGGGCAAGCGGCGGGTTGGTCCCGCGCGCTTGGCCCTACTGGGGTGTTCGACAATTGGCCGGGTTGGCTACGTGTGTGGGTTTGCCACCAATAGGTGACCGATCGGAGGCGGCAGGCTGTCCCGAGCGGAGCTGGCTAAATCGCCATGCGGTGTACAGGTCGTAGCGGTAATAGGTGGCGTCATTCATGTCGTATGTCCTTTAAGTGGTCTTGCAAAAAGATAAGGGCCTGAAAAAACAAAACCCCCGGTCGGGGAGCCGACCGGGGGTTAGATTTCTCTGGCAGGCGACCCCTTGAACAGTGGGCGCCGATTTCAGGTATCAGGCGCGCCAGTGGCTAAACCAATACCCAAAATAAAAGCTGGCGGTTGCGCTCGAACCGTTCACGCGGCCAGCCGATACCGAGCGCGGGGCGCTGGCAGCAGGGCAAACCTGAGTGTGGGTAAGTGGCAACATGGCGTGTCTCCAAATGATGGGGCGAGCTTACTAGAGGCATGCAGGCCGACTCAATCATTAATTTCTATTGCGCATAGGTACTAAGCGCTATGGGGCAAGATATGCTTGCAACTTAGATGATGATTGCCAGGACGCGACCATGACTGCCTTGACCCTTGCTGCTGCTCAATCCATTTCCATCGCGGGCGACTTGCCGACCAATATTGAACGGCACCTGGCGTTTATGCAGGTAGCAGCCGAGCACGGTGTGCAATTGCTGGTGTTCCCGGAGCTGTCGCTGACAGGGTATGAGCCGTCATTGGCCGCCGGTTTGGCGATTGCGCCGGATGACCCTGTCCTGGCTCCCCTGCGTGAAATGGCCCGGGAACTTGGGCTGACGGCGGTGGTGGGAATGCCGATCCGCCAGACACCCGAGGCAGGCGTGTCGATTGCTGCATTGGTACTGGGGGCGGATGCCTCACTGAAGGTCTATACCAAGCAGCATTTGCACCCAGGCGAGGAGGTTGCGTTTGTCCCAGGGCAGGGCGGCGCGGCCCTTGAATGGGCCGATGACACGATTGCATTGGCCGTGTGCGCGGATTTTTCCCAGGCCAGCCATCCACGCCTGGCGGCAGAGGCGGGCGCCAATGTATATGCCGTCGGCGCGCTGATCAGCGAAGGCGGCTACGCAACGGACAGCGCACGGCTTCAGGGCTATGCAGCCGAGCACGGCCTGCTGGTGTTGATGGCCAACCATGGTGGCCCATCCGGTGGCTATGTTTGCGCGGGGCGCAGCGCTATCTGGGCCGCTGATGGCAAGTTACTCACTGCTGCGCCTGGGGTGGGTGATGCGTTGGTGATTGCTCAGCGCGATGACGGGGTGTGGGCTGGCCAGGTGGTGGTTGTCTAAATGGCGTTTCACTTGCGCGCGGCCACAGACCAGGACCTCCCCTTTGCGCGAACGCTGACCTTCGAGTCCATGAGTGGCTACTACCGGCAATATGACTTGGTGTGGTCAGCGCTGGTTTCGACGTCGCCTGGGCTGGGCGGGAGAACTGGCTGATCTGCGAAGGCGACGCCGTGATGGGGTTTGTCAGCCTCAGCCGCGACAGCCGTGCGCTCTATATCCGCGAGTTGCACCTGCTCGAGGCGTTTCGTGGGCGCGGTGCGGGCAGTTGGGTATTGGCGCAGATGGCGCTCAAGGCGCAGGCGTTGGGCCTGTTGCGGTTGACCGTGTTCAAGACCAACCCCGCGCGCAGGCTCTATCAGCGCAGCGGGCTCAGTGTCGTCGGTGAAGAAGACTGCTTCTGGCGCATGGAGCGTGTTTGCCGTTCAAGCTAAAGATGCAACGTTTAGCAATAAGTGCATACTGGTCTCAGGAGACGATTTCCTGATCGTTGCTCTGGCCATCAGCCTCAGCAAGGATGATCCCTTCTTTCATGCCCAGCAGGACCGCTACCTTATGGGCCTCCCCACGCCGTCCCTTTTTACGCCCAGCGAGCACTTGATAGGTGGTGGCCGGATCTACGCCGTGTTCACGGGCGAACGCTTGCACTGACTTTCCTTGATGTTCCAGCCAAGCCTTGGCTTGTGCAGCGGTACGGATTCCGGGCATAGTTCAAAACCGTTCAAGTTCGTTTAACGAAGAGATGAGTGTGACACCTCTTGGGGTGTTCAGGATTAGGATCATACATCCAAATGAGTGGAATCGGTTCGCGTTTGAGGCAAGAAAGAGAGCGACTTGGTCTGTCGCAAAAAGTTTTTGGCGAAATAGGAGGCGTTGAGGCGAACGCACAAGGCAAATATGAAAGTGGAGAGCGAGCTCCCAAGGCGGACTATTTGTCACGCGTTGCTGAAAGAGGCGTGGATGTGTTGTACGTGTTGACGGGCTATGCGACACCGATTCAATTGGAAAACCTCAGTCAGATCGAAGAGAAGGTACTGGGCGATTACCGCGCCATGTTTAAGGAAGACCAGGCTGCAATCCGTCGGTTGACGTCAACGCTGGCCGAGCATTCAGCCGCGCAGAATGGAAAAAACAAGCTCAGGCCCCCGAATTCCTGACCTTGCGCCCAGCAAATAGAGCTGTCCGCCTCCTGGCGGGCGGTTGCCGGGTGTTCTAAGGCTATATATATGACACTTGCAGCTAGGTCTGCGCCTTGGTTTTTTGCTAAGGTGTTCAGCAACCTATA
Organism: Pseudomonas cedrina subsp. fulgida; assembly: GCA_016937595.1. GTDB lineage: Bacteria > Pseudomonadota > Gammaproteobacteria > Pseudomonadales > Pseudomonadaceae > Aquipseudomonas > Aquipseudomonas fulgida. The sequence continues at coordinate 5,846 of JAFHKH010000043.1, forward strand.
AGACCATATCGCGAGGTGTCTGCTTGATTAGGGTGCTAGTAGTCGATGACCATGATCTCGTTCGTACAGGCATTACACGAATGCTGGCTGACATCGATGGCCTGCAAGTAGTCGGCCAGGCCGAGTCCGGGGAAGAGTCCCTGATCAAGGCCCGGGAGCTGAAACCCGATGTGGTGCTGATGGACGTCAAGATGCCCGGTATCGGCGGCCTGGGAGCCACGACCAAATTGTTGCGCAGCCATCCGGACATCAAGGTCGTGGTGGTGACCGTCTGTGAAGAAGACCCGTTCCCGACACGCTTGTTGCAGGCCGGCGCGGCCGGTTACCTGACCAAGGGCGCAGGCCTGGCCGAGATGGTCCAGGCCATTCGCCTGGTGTTTGCCGGCCAACGCTACATCAGCCCACAGATTGCCCAGCAACTGGCCATCAAATCCTTCCAGCCCGTCAGTGATTCGCCGTTTGATGCGCTGTCGGAGCGGGAAATCCAGATTGCCTTGATGATCGTCGGTTGCCAGAAGGTGCAAACGATCTCTGACAAGCTGTGCCTGTCGCCCAAGACCGTCAACACCTACCGTTATCGCATTTTCGAGAAGCTTGCCATCAGCAGTGATGTTGAATTGACCCTGCTTGCGGTGCGCCACGGCATGGTGGACGCCAGCGCCTGACATGACCACTCCGTTTGATCCAAGTGCCTTTCTCTCCACCTGCAGTGGCCGCCCCGGCGTGTACCGCATGTTCGACAGCGAGGCGCGCCTGCTGTATGTCGGCAAAGCCAAGAACCTGAAGAACCGCCTGGCGAGCTATTTTCGCAAGAGTGGTCTCGCGCCCAAGACCGCTGCGCTGGTGGCGCGTATCGCCCAGGTCGAAACCACCATTACCGCCAATGAAACCGAAGCGTTGCTGCTTGAGCAGACGCTGATCAAGGAATGGCGGCCGCCCTACAACATCCTGCTGCGCGACGATAAATCCTATCCCTACGTATTTTTATCCGATGGCCACTTCCCGCGTCTGAGCATTCACCGAGGCGCGAAGAAGCAAAAGGGCAAGTATTTCGGGCCCTATCCCAGCGCTGGGGCGGTCCGCGAAAGCCTGAGCCTGCTGCAGAAAACCTTTTTTGTGCGCCAGTGCGAAGACAGCTTCTACAAGAACCGCACTCGGCCGTGCCTGCAGTACCAGATCAAACGCTGCAAGGCGCCCTGTGTCGGCCTGGTCGAGCCGGCCGAATACGCCGAAGATGTACGCCATTCGGTGATGTTCCTCGAAGGACGCAGCAATGCGCTGACCGATGAGCTCTCCAGCGCCATGGAACACGCCGCCGGCAGCCTGGATTTCGAAAAGGCCGCCGAGCTGCGCGACCAGATTTCCCTGCTGCGCCGCGTGCAGGATCAGCAGAGCATGGAAGGCGGCACCGGCGACGTGGACGTGATCGCAGCGTTCGTCAACCCGGGCGGCGCCTGTGTGCACTTGATCAGCGTGCGTGGCGGACGGGTATTGGGCAGCAAGAACTTCTTCCCGCAGACGGGCATCGACGAGGAGGTGGCCGAAGTCATGTCGGCTTTCCTTGGCCAGTACTATGTCAGCAGCCCCGAGCGCGACCTGCCGTCGGAGCTGATCGTCAACGTGGTGCATGAAGACTTCCCCACGCTCATCGAAGCGATCCACGAACTGCGCGGCCGCGAACTGGACATCAGCCATCGCGTACGCGGCACCCGTGCACGCTGGCAGCAAATGGCCGTGACCAATGCCGAGCAGGCCCTGAGCGCGCGTCTGGCCAATAGACAGCACGTCGCCGCACGCTTCGACGCCTTGGCCGAAGTGCTCAAACTGGATGAGCCCCCGCAGCGCCTTGAGTGCTACGACATCAGCCACTCCAGTGGCGAAGCCACGGTGGCGTCGTGCGTGGTATTCGGACCGGAAGGCCCGATCAAGTCCGATTACCGGCGCTACAACATCGAAGGCATCACTGCGGGCGATGACTACGCAGCCATGCACCAAGCCTTGACGCGCCGCTTCAGCAAGTTGAAGGACGGCGAGGGCAAACTGCCGGATATCCTGCTGGTGGACGGCGGCAAAGGCCAACTGTCCATGGCCCGCGACGTGCTCAACGAACTGGCCGTGCCCGACCTGATCCTGCTTGGTGTCGCCAAGGGCACTACGCGCAAGGCCGGTTTCGAGACGTTGTACTTGAATGATGCCGCCCATGAGTTCACCTTGAAAGGCGACTCGCCCGCGCTGCATTTGATCCAACAGATCCGTGATGAGGCCCACCGTTTCGCCATTACCGGTCACCGCGCCCGACGTGGCAAAACCCGGCGAACCTCAACCCTGGAAGGGGTGGCGGGGGTGGGCCCGACGCGGCGTCGCGATTTGCTCAAACATTTTGGTGGCTTGCAAGAGCTGTCCCGTGCCAGCATTGACGAAATAGCCAAAGCACCCGGTATCAGTAAAAAACTCGCTGAGTTGATTTATGCGAATCTGCATAGCGAATAGAATGCCTTTCCACCTCGTAGCCAGTTGTGCCGATGAATATCCCTAATCTGATCACCGTTCTACGCGTCCTGCTTATTCCCATTTTCATCCTGTTGTTCTATTTGCCGTACGAATGGAGTTATGTGGCCTCAAGTTCCGTGTTCGCCTTTGCGGCCGCCACCGACTGGCTCGACGGCTACTTGGCGCGCCGCCTGGAACAGAGCACGCCGTTCGGCGCGTTCCTCGACCCCGTGGCCGACAAACTGATGGTGGCCGTCGCTCTGGTGCTGCTGGTGCAAGAACACGGCAACCTATGGCTGACCCTGCCGGCCGCGGTGATCATCGGCCGCGAGATCGTCGTCTCGGCGCTGCGCGAGTGGATGGCCGAAATCGGCGCCCGCGCCCATGTCGCCGTGTCGAACATGGGCAAATGGAAAACCGCCGCGCAAATGCTTGCACTGGTCATCCTGCTGGCCAACCCATCGGACTTCTCGTTCTGGGTCCTCACCGGCTACGCCTTGCTGCTGATCGCCGCCGGCCTGACCCTGTGGTCCATGTTGCAATATCTGCGCGCCGCCTGGCCGCACCTGCGCACGACGGTTGAAAAGAAATAAAACTTTTTTGAATCAAGGTGTTGACGGGTTCTGATAATTCTATAGAATGCGCACCACCAAGACGCGGGAATAGCTCAGTTGGTAGAGCACGACCTTGCCAAGGTCGGGGTCGCGAGTTCGAGTCTCGTTTCCCGCTCCAAATATTGCACTGCAGAGTTTTATTGAATTCTGTAAGTGATTGAAATCAGGACCTTCGGGTCCTTTTTTCGTTGTGGCGAAAACCGCTGAAATCCAGCTCTTTTAAGCCCGATTTAAGTCCCGAATGAGGAGCTTGGATTTGGATGAGCACTGAATCGGTTTTTTGCTGGAGCCACTTGGATAGCGAGACGAGCATCTGGCCCTGACTCTGTTCAGGCGCTCGCTATGGCACTCTCGGATACGACCGTTCGGCAAGCCCGAAACCCCGGCAATGACTACACGCTGGACACCAGGCACCACAGGAGGCCCGCTCATTGAGCGGGCTTTTTTTCGTCTGCAGCATTGCGCTGGCATTTCTCTTTCTCTTGGCATGACAGCAATTGCGCATGTCCCTCGGCACCCATTCCGGCGGGAGCTTCAAGGAGGCGCTGGCGCAGAGGCTGATCGATGTTCTTCGAGCCGAGACGTCGGGTGCTGCGATATTGGGGGGAGGGCGGTTGATGGCGGACACAGTCTTGCCGCCCCTCCCATTGCCGCGAAGTTTATATAACGATTTCGATTTTATAATTGACAGGAATCAATAAGTGGCTCAATGTTTTCGTTAAGTGATTTTATTAAATCGCACAGCGATACGGAGTGTGAATTGTACGACCCATTAGTCAATGCCCATCCAGGTACCGGAATGCCGCACACAGCCTCCTACTGGTTGGAAACGGCAGGTACTGCCCCGCAGGATGACGGCGCGGTGACTGAGTCGATGAACGTCGACGTGGCGATCATTGGCGCAGGCTACACCGGCCTCAGTTGTGCCTTGCACCTTGCCCGTGAGCACGGCATTCGTGCGGTGGTGCTGGAGGCCAACCAGGTGGCGTGGGGTTGCAGCGGTCGCAACGGCAGTTTTGCGCGTATTTCCGGCGGCCGCGTGCCGTTGGCGGAGCTGATCCAGCGCTACGGTGCGCGCACGGCCAAAGCCTATTTCGATGAAATGTCGGCCGGGCTGAACACCGTGCGCGGGTTGCTTGCCCAAGGTCGGATCGAATGTGATGCGCAGCCTGACGGCGTGTACAAAGTCGCCAGCCATGCCAAACATGTGGACAGCCTCAAGCGCGAGGTCGATCTTTACAACGAGATATTGCAGTACGACGCCAGGTTCGTCGGCGCCGATCAGGTACAGGCCGTGCACAGCGGAGCGGAATCGTTTGGTGCGTTGTATATGCCGGACGGGTTTTCCATGCACCCGCTCAAGCTCGCCTGGGGCATCCAGCGCATGGCGCGTGAAGCCGGGGTCAAGGTGCATGTTGCATCCCCCGTGGTCGACTGGCACAGCGAAAATGGCTGCCACCGCCTGGTTACACCGGGTGGCGTAGTGACTGCGCAGCGCGTGGTGGTGGCCACCAATGGCTATACCTCGGGCGCGTTGAATAAGGCCACAGCCGGACGCGTGTTGCCGGTGCACTCGCAAATTATCGTTACTCGCCCACTGACGGCCGATGAGAAAAAACACAGCCTGGCTGGCCGCGAATGCATGTTCGATACACGCAACCTGCTCTCGTATTATCGCCTGTTGCCGGACGATCGCATTCTGTTTGGTGGCCGTAGTGCCATTACCGGGCGTGATGCAGAAAGCTCTCGCCACCGGCAGAATTTGCATGCCGCGCTGTGCCGCAAGTTCCCGGCTTTGCAGGGCATTGCCGTGGATTTCAACTGGGGCGGTTGGGTGGCAGTCAGCGAAAATTCGCTGCCGTTCATTTGCCGCGTTCAGGGCCTGGACAACGTATTTTCCGCGGGCGGGTATGCCGGCAGCGGGGTGTCTTTTTCGGTGCAGGCCGGCAAGCGCCTGGCGCAAATGGTCGCGGGCGAACCACAGCCCACCGCCGTCGATTTCCTGCACCAAACCCCCAAGCGTTTTCCATTCCAGCCGTTCCTGCGCGTGGGACAGCGAATGGCTTACGCCTGGTATCGCTTCAAGGATGCACAGTAGAAACAGAAGGGCTTCGCTGTGCAGTAAAAAGCGGTAAGCGAGGAGTGCGAACAATGCCTCCCGATATAACAACAGCAAGGTGGGCATTATCGCCCGGCGTTCGATTCATCTGTCTAATTACAACAACCTCAGGAATTGAAAATGCGACCAATCAATATGCGAATGACCGGCATGGCGCTTGCCCTGTCCTTGTGTGCCGTCGCCCAGGTGCAGGCGGCGGGTAGCGTGACGTTTGCCGGCTGGGGCGGGGCGTTGCAGGACGCCGAGCGCAAGGCGTATCTCAAACCCGCCGAAGCGGCACTGGGCATCAAGATTCAGGAAGACAACATGGATGGCCTGGCCGCCGTGCGCGCCCAGGTAATGTCCGGCAAGCCCAAATGGGATGTGGTGGAGCTGGCCTCCAACGACTGCGTCATGGCGCAGGAGCAGGGGCTGACCGAACCGCTGGATTATTCGGTGATCAGCACCGATGGCGTGGCGGCGAATTTCTACGGCAAGAACTGGATCGCCAGCAACGCCTACTCCACCGTGTTGGCGTGGGCCAATGACGCCGGCGCCGATACCCCCAAAACCTGGAAGGCGTTTTTCGACCCCAACGTCAAGGCCTCGCGCGCCATGTACCGCCAGCCCTACACCACCCTTGAGCTGGCGTTGATTGCCGACGGCGTCTCACCCAAGGCGCTTTACCCGCTGGATGTCGACCGGGCCTTCAAGGTGCTGGAGCGCATCAAGCCGCAGGTGATCAACTGGTGGCGCAGTGGCACCGATTCGGCGCAACTGCTGCGTAGCCGCGAAGTGGATGCCTTGTCGATCTGGGCCTCGCGGGTCGATGAACTGAAAAAGTCCGGCGATGCCGTGGATTACACCTATGACCACGCCCTGGTCGACTACGACTGTGTGGTCGTGCCCAAAGGCGCGCCGAACAAAGCCTTGGCGATGAAGCTGGTGGCCGAAATCATGAAGCCCCACAGTCAGGCGACCCTGGTCACCCTGATCCCCAACCCGCCGATTAACGTCAAGGCTTATGACACCGGCATCATCCCGGCGGCTATGGCGGCGACCTTGCCGACCGCGCCGGCCAACCTCGATAAAGTGGTGTTTTTCGACCCGGTGTGGTGGCAAGCCAATCAGGCTGAAGTGCAACGTCGCTTCGACCTGTTCATCCAGAATTGACGAGGGAGCAACGATGAAGACCTTCAAGCGAAGCATGTTGCAAGGTGCCTGTATCGCGGCGTTGGCCCTGGGCGCCGGCACCTCGGTACTGGCCGACAGCCTGACCTTTTCCGGTTGGGGCGGAGCGCTGCAGGACGCAGAACGCAAAGCCTACCTGGAGCCCGCCGCCAAGGCGTTGGGCATCACCATCAAAGAGGACAACATGGACGGTCTGGCTGCCGTGCGTGCCCAGGTGATGTCGGGTAAGCCGAAGTGGGACGTGGTGGAACTGGGCAGCACCGAGTGCGCCCAGGCCCAGCAGGAGGGGCTGGTCGAGCCGTTGGACTACGCGGTGATCGATGCAAGGGATGTCGACAAGAACGTGGTCAAAAGCCATTGGATTGGTAGCCATGCCTATGCCACGGTGGTGGCCTGGGCCGAGGACAGCAACGCGCCGGTGGCGAAGAACTGGCAGCAGTTTTTCGACCCTCGGGTAAAGGGCGCCCGCGCCTTGTACCGCCAACCCTGGTTGACCATGGAAGCGGCCTTGCTGGGTGACGGTGTGGCGCCCAAAGACCTGTACCCGCTGGATGTCGAGCGAGCCATCAAGGTGCTCACCCGCATCAAGCCGCAGGTAGTCAACTGGTGGAGCGCGGGTGCGACTCGGCGCAGTTGCTGCGCAGCCGTGAAGTGGACTTCCTGGCGATCTGGAACGGTCGGGTCAACGAGGTAAAGACCAGCGGTGAGGCGGTCGACTACAGTTTCGACGGCGCACTGCTCAGCCATGACTGCCTGATCGTGCCCAAAGGTGCGCCGAACAAAGCGCTGGCCATGAAGCTGATTGCCGAGATCATCAAGCCGCAAAGCCAGGCGACCCTGGCCACCCTGATTCCGTATTCGCCGGTGAATGCCAAGGCCTACGACCTGCCGATCATTACCTCGGCGTTGGCGGCGCGCTTGCCGACCTCGCCGCAGAACATCGACAAGGTGGTCGCGGTGTCGCCCGAGTGGTGGGTGAAGAATCAGGAAGCGGTGCGCCAACGGTTCGCCTTGTTCCTGGCCAATTGAGCGGTTGCGCGTGATCTGAGAAGTGGCGGGGGGCCGAAGGTGCCCGCTTGAATGAATAGGGCGCAAGACGTCCGATGGGTGCCGAGTGTGAGCATGTCCGAAGACCCTAAACTGTCGATGTCCATCGACATTGAAAAGCTGACCAAGACCTACGACAGCTTTGCTGCGCTGGATGATGTTTCGCTGTCGATCAAGAGCGGCGAGTTCCTGTCCCTGCTCGGCGCCTCGGGCTCCGGCAAGACCACGCTGCTGATGGCGTTGGCCGGGTTCGTGCGCCCTGACGCCGGCAGTATCCGCTTTGGCGGCCGCGAGATGATCTTCGAGCCGCCGCACAAGCGCGGGGTCGGCATGATGTTCCAGAGCTATGCGCTGTTCCCCCACATGAACGTGTTCCAGAACGTCGCTTATCCGCTCAAGCTGCGCGGTTTCAGCCGGGCCGATATTCGTCAGCGCGTGCAACAGGCGTTGGCCACGGTGGAGCTGGATCACCTGATCGAGCGTGGCATCACCGAGATGTCGGGTGGCCAGCGCCAGCGCATCGCCCTGGCCCGGGCCATTGTGTTCGAACCCAAGATTCTGTTGATGGACGAGCCGCTGTCGGCCCTCGACAAGCGCCTGCGCGAAAGCATGCAACTGGAGCTGCGCCGGCTGCACGAGCGGCTGGGCATGACTGTGGTGTACGTCACCCACGACCAGCGCGAGGCGCTGACCATGTCGGACCGCATCGCGGTCATGAGCAAGGGGCGAATCTGCCAGATCGACACACCGCTCGATCTCTACGAGCGCCCGGCTAACCGCTTCATTGCCGAATTCGTTGGCGAGTCATCCTGTTTGCCGGTCACGCTGCAGGACGGCCAGGCACTGTTCCAGGGCCGGCCGCTGCGCGCCGCCAGTGTGGCCACCGATTTGAACCAGCCGAGCCTGGTGGTACGCCCGGAAAAGCTGCAATTCGTGACGGCCCAAGACAGCGAGCACAACCTGCTGCACGGCCATGTCACCGATGTGATCTTCCAGGGCGAAAGCCAGTTGGTGCAGATCAGCCTGGGCGAGGGCATGGCCGTGGCGATTCGCCGGCCAACCCGCAGCTCTGACAGCAACCGCCTGCCCACTCGGGGTGAGGCTGTGGTGTTGGGCCTGCACCCGCACGACACGCTGGTGGTAGGAGACGCGCCATGAATGCCGCCGATCCGAGCACGCTGAACGCGCGTGCGCTGCGCAGTGCGGAGCGCGCCAGCGCTGGTACCTGTTTGGTTCCGGGTTGCCGGCACTGCTTCTGGTGCTGCTGACATTCGTGTTGCCGATCGGCTGGTTGTTCTGGTTGTCGCTGTTCGACGCCAATGGCCAACTGACGGTGGAGAACTACACCCGGCTGCTGGAGCCGATCTATGTGCTGACGTTTGTGCAGACCTTCAAGATCGGTCTCATCGTCACTCTTCTTTGCACGCTGATTGGTTACCCCTACGCCTATTTCATGATCAAGGGCCCGCACTGGCTGGCCAATCTGGCGATGGGCTTGCTGCTGGTGTCGTTGTGGACCTCGCTGCTGGTGCGCACCTATGCCTGGTTGATCATCCTGCAGCGTCGCGGCATCGCCAATGACCTGTTGATGAGCCTGGGCATTACCGACGCGCCACTGGCGCTGGTGCACAACCTCACCGGCACGGTGATCGGCATGGTCCACATCATGTTGCCGTTCATGATTTTGCCGCTGTTCGCCGCCATGAAAAGCATCGACCCCATCTACACCCAGGCCGCCGCCACCTTTGGTGCATCGCCGTCGAGAGCGTTTCGTGATGTGTTCGTGCCGCTATCGTTGCCGGGCCTGGCGGCCGGGGCCACTTTGGTGTTCGTGATCACCCTGGGCTTTTACGTCACGCCGGCACTGCTGGGCGGTGGCAAAGTACAGATGATTTCGATGCGGATCGAGAGCGATGTGTCCATGTACGCCAACTGGGGCGCTGCGTCGTCGCTGGGCGTGGTGCTACTGGTGGCCACCTTGCTCATGTTGTTTATCGTCAAGAAGAGCGCGGGCCTCGGCCGGCGCGGTGAGTAAGATCATGGTCCGAATCAGACAAACCCTGCTGCAAGGCCTGCGTGCTTCGTGGTTGTACCTGCTGGTGCTGGCAACCATGCTGTTTTTGGTGCTGCCGACGCTGATCGTGATCCCGATGGCGCTGTCCGATGCGCGCTACCTGAGTTTTCCGCCCAAGTCGTTGAGCCTTGAGCCGTTCTTCAGCTACTTCGCTTCGCTGGAGTGGCGCGCGGCAACCACCGTGTCGCTGATTACCGCCACGCTGACCATGCTGCTGGCCACTCTCCTGGGCACGGCGGCGGCGTACTCGTTGCATGTCACCCAGTCCCGCTTCTCGGGCCTGTTGCGCGGTTTGTTGATGGCGCCGATGATCGTGCCGACGATTTTTATCGCCATCGGCCTGTTCTTTGTTTATGCGCGCTTTGACCTGAACAACACCATCCCCGGCCTCGTATTGGCGCATACGCTCCTGGCCTTGCCTTACGTGGTGATCAATGTCAGCGCTGGGCTGCGCAGTTACGACATGACCCAGGAGCAGGCGGCCTGCATTCTCGGCGCCACGCGGCTGCGCGCGTTCTTTGATGTGACGTTGCCGCAGATCCGCTTTTCGGTGATCGCGGCGGCCATGTTTGCCTTTGCCATTTCCCTGGACGAAGCGGTGATCTCGCTGTTTATCAGCGGCGGCGACAGCTCCACCCTGACCAAGCGCATGTTCAGCTCGTTGCGTTCGGAGATCGACCCACTGATTGCCGTGGTTGCGACCCTGATGACCTTGCTGTCGATCATGATGCTGTGCATCAGCATCATGGCCCGGCGCAAAGCCAAGAGGAGCGCTGCATGAGCACGTCCCGTCTGCGACTTGCGAGCGCTCGTGGCGAGGGGGTCGAGTTCTTCTGGAACGGCCGCCCGATGCAGGGCCGTCAAGGCGAAAGCCTGGCGACAGCGCTGCTGGCCAACGGCATTCGCACGTTGGCCTGGAGCCGCAAATCCCATCGCCCGCTGGGCTATTCCGGCAGTTATGTGGCGGGCGTCCTGGCGCGCGTGAATGGCGTGCCCAACGTGCGGCTGGACCTGCTGCCGGTCAGCGTGGGCGTGCAAGTAGAGATGCAGAACTGCTGGCCCGGCCCCGCCTTCGATCTGTTGCGTTTAGCGCGGCTGATACCGGCCAGATGGATTCAAGGTGGGTTCGAGCACACCAACCTGGTGCCCAGCGGCACGGTGCTGTTTCAGC
>JAFHKH010000430.1 GCA_016937595.1 Pseudomonas cedrina subsp. fulgida
ACCGAGTCGTCTGCATCGCAGGCAAGCCAGCTCCCACAGGTGTCATGGCTGGCTTCGATCAATGTGGGAGCCGGGCTTGCCCGCGATGATCCCTTGAACCCTATAAAGAAGGCCCGCATTGCGGGCCTTTTTGTTCTGCGGGGCAGGGTGGCAATCAGCCCGCCACCAGCACCCGAATCGCTTCCAGGCGCAGTGCGGCCTTATCCAGCATGGCCAAGCCTTGCTCGCGCTGGTTGCGCAGGGCAACCAGCTCGCTGTCGCGCACGGTCGGGTTGACCGCTTGCAACGCGGTCAGGCGCGCCAGTTCTTCGTCGGTATCGGCGGCCAGGCGACGCTTGGCCTCGGCCACGCGCTCGGCGTGACGCGGGGTGATCTTCTCTTCGCCGGCATTGATCCGTGGCGTCAGTTGGTCACGCTGAGCCTGGATGAACTTGTTGGCGCTGGCCCGTGGCACGCTTTCCAACTGGTCGTTCAAGGTTTCGAACGACACGCGGCCCGACAGGTCGTTGCCATTGGTATCCAGCAGGCAACGCAGGGCGGCCGGCGGCAGGTAGCGACCCAGTTGCAGCGAGCGCGGCGCAACCACTTCGCTGACGTAGAGCAGTTCCAGCAAGACAGTGCCGGGCTTGAGCGCCTTGTTCTTGATCAGCGCCACGGCGGTGTTGCCCATCGAGCCTGACAGCACCAGGTCCATGCCGCCCTGCACCATCGGGTGTTCCCAGGTGATGAACTGCATGTCTTCGCGCGACAGCGCCTGGTTGCGGTCGTAGGTGATGGTCACGCCTTCGTCGTCGCCCAAGGGGAAGCTGGCGTCGAGCATTTTTTCGCTGGGCTTGAGGATCAGTGCATTTTCCGAATGGTCTTCGCTGTCGATGCCGAACGCATCAAACAGGGTTTCCATATAGATCGGCAGGGCGAACTGGTCGTCCTGCTCGAGGATATCCTCGACCAGCGCATCGCCTTCGCCCGCGCCGCCGGAATTGAGTTCCAGCAGGCGGTCACGACCGGTGTGCAGCTCTTGTTCCAGGCGCTCGCGCTCGGCGCGGGCCTCGTCGATCAGGGCCTGCCACTCGCCGTCGTCGGCGTTTTCCAGCAGCGGCAGCAGGCGCGCACCGAACTGATGCTGCAAGGCGTTGCCGGTCGGGCAGGTATTGAGGAAGGCGTTCAGCGCTTCGTGGTACCACTGGAACAGGCGCTCTTGCGGGCTGGTTTCCAGGTACGGCACGTGCAGTTCGATCACATGCTTCTGGCCGATCCGGTCCAGGCGGCCGATGCGCTGTTCCAGCAGATCGGGGTGGGAGGGCAGGTCGAACAGCACCAGGTGGTGGGAAAACTGGAAGTTGCGGCCTTCACTGCCGATTTCCGAGCAGATCAGCACCTGGGCGCCGAACTCTTCATCGGCAAAGTAGGCGGCGGCGCGGTCACGCTCGAGGATGTTCATGCCCTCGTGGAACACCGTGGCCGGAATGCCGGAGCGCACGCGCAGGGCGTCTTCCAGGTCCATGGCGGTTTCGGCGTGGGCGCAGATCACCAGCACCTTGGTGCGCTTGAGCATCTTCAATTGGTCGATCAACCACTCGACCCGTGGGTCGAAGCGCCACCAGCGGTTCTCTTCCTCGATGTCCGGCTGCGACTGGAAGCTGACTTCCGGGTACAGCTCGGCGTGCTCGCCCAGCGGCAACTCCAGGTATTCGTCCGGGTTCGGCAGCGGGTAGGCGTGCAGCTTGCGCTCGGGGAAGCCTTGCACGGCGGCGCGGGTATTGCGAAACAGCACGCGGCCGGTGCCGTGGCGGTCGAGCAACTCGCGCACCAGGCGGGCGCTGGCTTCGGTATCGCCATCGTTGACGGCGGTGAGCAGGGCTTCACCTTCGTTGCCGAGGAAACCCTGGATGGTCTTGTGCGCGGCGGGCGACAAGCGGCCCTTATCCAACAGCTCCTGCACGGCTTCGGCCACCGGGCGATAGTTTTCGCTTTCGGCGCGGAAGGCTTGCAGGTCGTGGAAGCGGTTCGGGTCCAGCAGGCGCAGGCGTGCGAAGTGGCTGTCCTGGCCCAGTTGTTCCGGCGTGGCGGTGAGCAGCAGTACGCCAGGAATGACCTCGGCGAGTTGCTCGACCAGCGAATACTCGGCGCTGGCTTTTTCTTCGTGCCACACCAAATGGTGAGCTTCGTCGACCACCAGCAAGTCCCAACCGGCGGCGAACAGCGCGTCCTGGGCCTTTTCGTCGTCCACCAGCCATTCCAGCGCAACCAAGGCAAGCTGGGTGTCTTCGAACGGGTTGGTCGCATCGCTTTCGATAAAGCGTTCTTCGTCGAACAGCGCAACCTGCAGGTTGAAACGGCGGCGCATTTCCACCAGCCATTGATGCTGCAGGTTTTCCGGAACCAGGATCAGCACGCGGCTGGCGCGGCCCGACAGCAGTTGGCGATGGATCACCAGGCCGGCTTCGATGGTTTTGCCCAGGCCCACTTCGTCGGCCAGCAGTACCCGTGGCGCGATACGGTCAGCGACTTCACGGGCAATGTGCAGTTGGTGCGCAATGGGTTGCGCACGCACGCCGCCCAGGCCCCACAACGCCGACTGCAGTTGGCGGCTGGTGTGTTCCAGGGTGTGATAGCGCAGCGAGAACCAGGCCAGCGGGTCGATCTGCCCGGCGAACAGGCGGTCGCTGGCCAGGCGGAACTGGATGAAATTGGAGAGTTGGGTTTCCGGCAGGGTGACCTGTTCGTTCTGCCCATTGAGGCCGTGGTACACCAGCAGACCGTCGACGTCGTCGACTTCCTGCACGGTCATTTTCCAACCTTCGAAATGGGTGATGCTGTCGCCCGGCGAAAACCTCACGCGGGTCAGCGGCGCATTCCGTAGCGCATACTGGCGAGTGTCGCCAGTGGCCGGATAGAGCACGGTCAACAAACGGCCGTCCTGTGCCAGAACGGTGCCTAACCCCAGCTCCGCTTCGCTGTCACTAATCCAGCGTTGCCCCGGTTGATACTGCTGCGCCATGCTGCCTGACTCCCGCCGTGAAAAAGCCGAGTATGTTAACGGAACAAGGCCCCACGCCCAAGGACTCTGACAAAAACTACTGCCTTTGGGGAGCATGTGCAGCGCCGGATCGACGGGTGGCGGGGCACTTGCGAGTGTAGACTGGGTCACAGCCTGGCAAGCCTGCGCTCAAGTCGCCCTGGCACCCGCCGACAGCCTGTTGATCAGGAGAGTAATCATTATGCTGCCACCCATGCTGCCCGTCAGCGTTGTGCCGGTCACGTCACAACTCGATCCGGTGCGCCAGAAGCCGGATATCCCGCCGGTGGTGCCCGTTCAGCCGGGTTCCAACGAAAGCACCATCGACCTGAAGAAAGGCGATGCCGAGACGTCTACGTTTTTGCTGCGCGAAGAACAGCGCCGCCAGCAGGAACAGCAGAAACGCCGGCGTGAAACCGATGAAGATCCGGAGCAGCATCTGGCCATTCCAGGGGATGTGCTCAATGCCGATAACACCGTTCCGGTTATCCCCTTGATCGAAGATGCTCCGCGTCAAGGCTTGTGGGTAGACGTCGAAGTCTAGGCGCGCCAGGTTTGCGAGCGTTTTTTGGCTGCTTTGTCGCTCGCTGATTTGCCGTTGAACGGAGCAGCCTGCATTATTGGGGCATTCCCTCCACGACGTAAGCCAAGCCATGAGTGACGATGACAAGCTGATCGACCTGAATGCCGAACGCGCCAAGCGCGTGCATGAGCTCAATGACAAACGTCTGAATGAAGTACGCCAAGCGTTTGAGCAGGCGATGCCGTTAGGCAAAGCGAAGAAGAAATCGAAGAACAAGCCAAAAAAGCGTTGATACAACCTGCATCCATTGATGCAGGTCAGTTATTGCCCTTCTTTACGCCCCGTCGTGGGCGACATTGACCCCGGTCAATTCTCCTATCCGCCTTCTCCATTAACTTAGCCCTATCGCAACAGGGCAAGTGCGGGAGGCCGGTCATGTTCATCGATAATGTGGTGTTTGCCGGAGTGCTGACGGTAAGCCTCATGGTGTTGTTTTTTGTAGGGTTTGGAATCTTTATCTGGAAAGACGCGAACAAGCGTAAAAAACCTTAGGTTTTTCCAGGTTACAGGGGCACGCAAGGCATTTTGGGCGACTTCGGTCGCCCTTTTTTTCGACTGCTATTTAATTAACACCACTGAACCCTTGTGGGAGCGGGCTTGCTCGCGAAGGCAGAGTGTCAATCAATACATGTATGGCTGACCCACCGCCTATATCGCGAGCAAGCCGCTCCTACAGTTTGATTTATGCCAGGCTTGAGACCGGCATAAAAAAAGGTGCGACCCTCACGGATCGCACCTTTTTGTGGCAGTCGGCTTGTCAACTGCCGAGTGCCATCGACGCCAGCCAGAACAACCCGGCCGACAGGCCACGGTCGCCGGCAGGGTCAGCACCCAGGCCATCAGGATGGTCTTCACCGTGCCGCCTTGCAGGCCGCTTTTATTCGCGACCATGGTGCCTGCCACGCCGGAAGACAGCACGTGGGTGGTGGATACCGGCAGCGCGAAGATATTGGCAAAGCCAATCATGGTGGCGGTGGTGATTTGCGCCGACATGCCCTGGGCATAGGTCATGCCCTGCTTGCCGATCTTTTCACCAATCGTCAACACCACGCGCTTCCAACCCACCATGGTGCCCAGGCCCAACGCCAGTGCGACGGCGAGGATCACCCAGAACGGCGCGTATTCAGTGGTGGCGGTCAGGTCTTTGCGCAGTTTGTCGAGGTCGGACTTCTCGCGTGCCGGCAAGCCTGGCAGTTTGCCCACTTTCTTCGCGGTGTCGTCGAGGCAGAGCAGGTAACGACGCACTTCGATGCGGTGATCGGCAGTCAGCGAATGGTAGTCGGAGACGCCTTTCAAGGTGTCCAGCAGCGCGTTGATGGTCGGTTCGGTCTGTTGCGGGTTGCAGCGGAACTTGCCCGGCAGGTCGTCTTTCACGCTTTTGCCCAGGGACAGGAATTCACCGAGGGTCTCGTGGTTGCGCTGGTAGAACTGGTTCAAGTGTAAGGTGGCGTCGCGGGTACGTTCGATCTGGTAGGTGGTGCTGCCCAGGTCGAGTACGAACTGTGCCGGCACGATACCGATCAGCACCAGCATGATCAGGCCGATGCCTTTCTGGCCATCGTTGGAACCGTGCACGAAACTCACGGCCATGGCGGAAATCACCAGCACCAGGCGGTTCCAGAACGGCGGGTGTTTCTTGTCGTCGAGCTTGCGGCGCTGGTCCGGGGTCTTGTGCATCTTCGACAGCGGGCGCCACCACTTCAGGCCGATCAGCACCAGGGCTGCGACCAGGAAGCCGGCCATCGGCGAGAACACCAGGGAGGCGCCGATATCCACCGCCTTCTGCCAGTTCACACCGTCCGCCAGGGGGATGTCATTGATCAAGGCGTTGGCCAGGCCAACACCGAGGATCGAGCCGATCAAGGTGTGTGAGCTGGAAGCGGGGATACCGAAGTACCAGGTACCCAGGTTCCAGGTGATCGCCGCTGCCAATAAAGAAAACACCATCGCCAGGCCATGGCCGGTGTTCACATTGATCAGCAACTCCACCGGCAGCAGGTGCACGATGGCGTAGGCGACACCGACACCCCCGAGCAACACGCCGAGGAAGTTGAACACCCCCGAGAAGAACACGGCCAGGTGCGGCGGCATGGCTTTGGTATAGATGACTGTGGCCACCGCGTTAGCGGTGTCATGAAAGCCATTGATGAACTCGAAGGCGAGGACAAAGGCCAGGGCGAGCAACAGGCTCACTAGAACCCACGCATCCAGTCCGCTGAATAAATCGATCATGAAGGTTTTCTGACCCGGTCGTAAGGGGGCGCGATTATGCCAGAAAACCTGGGTAATCGATGCACTAGCTGCTCATCGGTCACAATCTTCCCGGAAAAAAATACCGGGACCGGGGCGCATCCCAGGGTTTCCGGGGCTTTGGCAAGTCTTTGATTTATAACGCGCAGGCTGCTTACGGCAGGGTATTGTCACAAAAGCGTCACGCCTGAAACATTTGTATGAAATTTTACCGCTGGTTGTGAGATGCAAGCTGGTCGGATGCTAGCTATACGCCAGCAACCGGAGCCGGAGCTTGAGATTCGAACCTGATCCGCTTAGGGCTCTTCGGCCTTGAGTTCCTGTTCGATCTTTTGAATTTCCTGGGCAAATGCCTGATCGAGGAGGCTGGCTCGCTTGCGCCATGGCTTGCGTTCAGGTTCAGGCTGGGCGGCGTAGGTGGTGACTTCCCCGCCGTAAACGTCCTTGTAACGTTGCTCCTGGCGCTCAAGTTCTGCGCGCAGTTCATCTTTCGTCACATTGTTACCTAATAGAGTTGAGTGTAAATACGTTGCAACGTTGTACCGGAATGCGCCCTCGGACAATTCCAAGTTGAACGGTGGAAAGGTTCAAGTTTGGACTCGGCAGGGGCAGCCACTTATTGAATGCAGTGATTCCAGGCAGTAGTTGCGATAAGCAATGCACAGCGTGTGCATCACCTGGCGGGCTCTGGTTCCGATAGTCATACCGGGCGGGCCCGCGCATAGCGTGCATTATAGCGGCGCATTTGAATAACACTATCAGCATAAAGTTAAAAACAGTCAACTTATGTGAGTGGTTTGTTACCTGGGTAAAGGGAGGATTGCAGGTTTTCTGACGTCATAAATGGAACCAAACTTCGGACGTCAATTCAGCGCGTTAATTTTGCTGCGTGCGACAAGCGCGATGGGCGGCGCATTGCGATAATCGAATCAGCGTCCGATAATCGCCCGATGGTGGCCACCCTGCGTTGTGCATCCCGGCAGGCGCGGCGTGTAATAGCAGTCAAACCTCTCCCGAGGTTGACAATTAAGACAAAGGATCCGACATGAACGATCAATTGCGCAACTCTTTCGCATCAGTGGCGCCGCCGATCGTTGCTTCGGCGGCCAAGCGCATCCAGGCGTTTACCGGTGATCCGGATTTCATGACCTCCCTGGCCCGGGGCCTGGCGGTGGTGCAGGCATTCCAGGAACGCAAGCGCCACCTCACCATCGCCCAGATCAGCCACCGCACGGAAATCCCCCGCGCCGCCGTACGCCGTTGCCTGCATACCTTGATCAAGCTCGGCTATGCCACCACTGACGGGCGTACCTATTCGCTGCTGCCCAAGGTCCTGACCCTTGGCCATGCCTACCTGTCGTCCACGCCACTGGCGGTGTCGGCCCAACCTTACCTGGACCGGATGAGCGAGCAGCTCCATGAAGCCTGCAACATGGCCACCCTCGAAGGCGACGACATCCTGTACATCGCCCGTTCGGCTACCACTCAGCGCCTGATATCCGTGGACCTGTCGGTCGGCGGGCGGCTACCTGCCTATTGCACCTCCATGGGCCGCATTTTGCTCGCGGCGCTCGATGACGCCTCGCTGCAGGATTACCTCGACCACGCCGACCTGCAAACCAAGACGAGCCGCACCCTCACGTCCCCCGAGGCGCTGTTCGAATGCCTGCAACAGGTGCGCGGGCAGGGCTGGTGCATCGTCGACCAGGAACTCGAGCAAGGCCTGCGCTCCATTGCCGTGCCGGTGTATGACGCGTCGGGCCAGGTGCTGGCCGCGCTGAACGTCAGCACGCACGCCGCGCGGGTCAGCCGCAGTGAACTGGAGCAGCGCTTCCTGCCGAGCATGCTCAGTGCCAGCCGCGAACTGAGTGCGCAGTTGTTCGCTTAAGGTGTTCGGTGACCGCACAGATCCCCGTCTGATCAATTGACGCTGTTTCCCCTGGCTTATTACTGTGCGGCAGCGCTGTGAGCGCCGCCAATAATAACGACGGCCCCAGGTCGTCAGCCCGCCATCGGTGTGGAAATATAAAAATAATGAATCAGCCCTCTGTCGGTACCCCGCTGGACGTTCAGTCCTTCATCAACGCCCAGCCATTGTCGCGTTACCAGTGGCGCGTGGTGATCCTGTGTTTCCTGATTGTGTTCCTCGATGGCCTCGACACTGCCGCCATGGGCTTCATCGCGCCAGCGCTGTCCCAGGACTGGGGCATCGACCGCGCCAGCCTTGGCCCGGTGATGAGCGCCGCGTTGATCGGCATGGTCTTCGGCGCCCTGGGCTCCGGCCCGCTGGCCGATCGCTTCGGTCGCAAAGGCGTGCTGGTCGGCGCGGTACTGGTGTTTGGTGCGTTCAGCCTGGCGTCCGCCTACAGCAGCAACGTCGACCAGTTGCTGGTGCTGCGCTTCCTGACCGGGCTGGGCCTGGGGGCCGGCATGCCGAACGCGACGACGCTGCTATCCGAATACACCCCCGAGCGCCACAAGTCGTTGCTGGTGACGAGCATGTTCTGCGGCTTCAACCTGGGCATGGCCGGCGGCGGGTTTATTTCCGCCAAGCTGATCCCGGCGTTCGGCTGGCACAGCCTGCTGCTGATCGGCGGCATCCTGCCGTTGATCCTGGCGTTGGTGTTGCGGGTGTGGCTGCCGGAATCGGCGCGCTACCTGGTGGTGCGCAATCGGGGTACCGACAGGGTGCGCAAGGCCTTGTCACCCATCGCGCCGTCCATCGTTGCCCAGGCCAACAGCTTCAGCGTGCCCGAGCAAAAAACCGTCAAGGCCCGCAATGTGTTCGCGGTGATTTTCTCCGGTACCTACAGCGCCGGCACCTTGTTGCTGTGGCTCACTTACTTCATGGGCCTGGTGATTGTGTACCTGCTCACCAGTTGGCTCCCCACGCTGATGCGCGACAGCGGCGCGAGCATGGAGCAGGCCGCGTTTATCGGCGCGTTGTTCCAGTTTGGCGGCGTGTTGAGTGCGGTGGGCGTGGGTTGGGCAATGGACCGGTTCAATCCCCACAAAGTCATCGGCACTTTCTACCTGCTGGCCGGGGTATTTGCCTACGCGGTAGGGCAGAGCCTGGGCAATATCACCGTGCTCGCGACCTTGGTGCTGATTGCCGGGATGTGCGTCAACGGCGCGCAATCGGCCATGCCGTCCCTGGCCGCACGCTTCTACCCGACCCAGGGCCGCGCCACCGGCGTGTCGTGGATGCTCGGCATCGGGCGTTTCGGCGCAATCCTCGGTGCGTGGATGGGCGCCACCTTGCTGGGGCTGGGCTGGAACTTCGAACAGGTGCTCACGGCGTTGGTGATTCCGGCGGCGTTGGCCACGGCAGCGGTGGTGATCAAGGGCATGGTCAGTCATGCCGATGCGACCTGAGGTCAGGCGCAACTCCTGTGGGAGCTGGCTTGCCTGCGATAACGGTGGTGAATTCACTGATGTCATCGCAGGCAAGCAGCTCCACA
>JAFHKH010000431.1 GCA_016937595.1 Pseudomonas cedrina subsp. fulgida
TGTGGGAGCCGGGCTTGCCCGCGATGCAGACGCCTCGGTATTCAGTCGTACCGAGGTGATGCCATCGCAGGCAAGCCTGCTCCCACACGAGCCAGCTCCCACATAGCCGGTATTCACATAAGCCCGCTCTTACAGTAATTACCGAGGCGGGGAGGCATAAGCCTCCCCGCATCGTTTGTGGAAACTACATGAATATTCTGATCGTTGGGCCCAGTTGGGTCGGTGACATGGTAATGGCGCAGACACTGTTTCAGTGTCTGCGTATGCGCCACCCAGACTGCCAGATCGACGTGCTCGCCCCCGAGTGGAGCCGCCCGATCCTTGAACGCATGCCCGAAGTTCGCCAGGCCTTGAGCTTCCCGCTCGGCCACGGTGCTCTTGAGCTGGCGACCCGCCGGCGCATCGGCAAGTCCCTGGCCGGCCAGTACGACCAGGCGATCCTGTTGCCCAATTCGCTGAAGTCGGCGCTGGTGCCGTATTTTGCCGGCATCCCCAAGCGCACCGGTTGGCGCGGCGAGTTCCGCTATGTGCTGCTCAATGACGTGCGCACGCTGGACAAGGCCCGCTACCCCCTGATGATCGAGCGTTTCATGGCCCTGGCCTATGAGCCGGGCGCCGAGCTGCCCCAGCCATACCCGCGCCCGAGCCTGCGGATCGACCCGGTCAGCCGCGACGCCGCGCTGGCCAAGTTTGGCCTGGCGCTTGACCGCCCGGTCCTGGCGTTGTGCCCGGGGGCCGAGTTTGGCGAGTCCAAGCGTTGGCCGGCGGAACACTATGCCCAGGTGGCCGAGGCGAGGATCCGCGAAGGTTGGCAGGTGTGGTTGTTTGGTTCGAAGAAGGACCATCCGGTGGGTGAGGATATTCGCCAGCGCCTGATTCCCGGCCTGCGTGAAGAAACGGTCAATCTCAGCGGCGATACGTCGCTCGCCGAGGCCATCGACCTGCTGTCCTGTGCCGATTCGGTGGTGTCCAACGACTCCGGCCTGATGCATGTCGCCGCCGCGCTGAACCGCCCCTTGGTGGCGGTGTACGGCTCGACGTCGCCCGGGTTCACGCCGCCCTTGGCCGACCAGGTCGAAGTGGTGCGCCTGGGCCTGGATTGCAGCCCATGCTTTGACCGCACTTGCCGTTTCGGGCACTACAACTGCATGCGCCAGTTGTTGCCGCAGCCGGTGAACGAAGCCTTGCAGCGGTTGCAGGGCTCCGTGGTCGAG
>JAFHKH010000432.1 GCA_016937595.1 Pseudomonas cedrina subsp. fulgida
CATGCAACCGGCGCCGCCGAGGTGATGGCCTGGCGGTATACGTGGTCGGCCACGTCACCGGCGGCGAAGATGCCTTCGATGTTGGTCGCAGTCGCATTGCCTTCACGGCCGCCCTGCACCACCAGGTAACCGTCCTTGGCTTCCAGTACGCCTTCAAACAGCGAGGTGTTCGGGGTGTGGCCGATGGCGATGAACACGCCGTCGACTGTCAGCTCGTCGAAGCTGCCATCGTTGTTTTTCAGGCGCGCACCGGTCACGCCCATGTTGTCGCCCAGGACTTCGTCCAGGGTGGCGTTGAGCTTGAGGATGATCTTGCCTTCGGCAACACGCGCATGCAGCTTGTCGATCAGGATCTTCTCGGCGCGGAAGGTCTCGCGGCGGTGAACCAGGGTCACGGTGCTGGCGATGTTGGCCAGGTACAGCGCCTCTTCCACGGCCGTGTTGCCGCCACCGACCACGGCCACCGGTTTGTTGCGGTAGAAGAAACCGTCGCAGGTCGCGCAGGCTGAAACGCCTTTGCCCATGAACGCTTCTTCCGATGGCAGGCCCAGGTAACGGGCGCTGGCACCGGTGGCGATGATCAGCGCGTCACAGGTGTACACGCCACTGTCGCCGGTCAGGCTGTAAGGCTTTTTGGAGAAGTCGACCTTGTTGATGTGATCAAACACTATCTCGGTTTCAAAGCGCTCGGCGTGCTCTTTCATGCGTTCCATCAGCACCGGGCCGGTCAGGCCGTGGACGTCGCCCGGCCAGTTGTCGACTTCAGTGGTGGTGGTCAACTGACCGCCCGCCTGCATGCCGGTGATCAGCAGCGGCTTGAGGTTGGCCCGGGCAGCGTAGACGGCAGCGCTGTAACCGGCAGGGCCGGAACCGAGAATAATCACTCGCGAATGACGGGTATCAGACATGACTCACTCCTGTCGACCGCCCGGACTACAAGGCGGCTGGAATAAAAAAGGGACCACGAAGCGCTTGGGGAAGGCTTTAAGTCGCAGGCCCTGAAAAGTAATGGGTGCAGCGTATAGAGGGAGGCAAGATTAAGGAAATACGCAATAACAATCCAGCTCATAGGTGGTCTCTATGCAGTCGACCTGGATGATCGACGGGTTTATTACTGCTGATGTTGCCGCTTTCGCCCAGGGTTTAAAGCCGGTAAGGTCGGCGCGTTCGTCCCTTTGTTCGGAGTTGTCCATGCCCGCCCCTGTTCTTTCCGGCCCGCAATACCTGCGTGAAGGCCTCAAGCTGGTGTTGAGTCCTGGCCTGCGCCTGTTTGTGCTGCTGCCGCTGGCGATCAACCTGATGCTGTTCGTCGGCTTGATCTATTTCGCCGGCCATCAGTTCAGCCTGTGGGTCGACCACCTGATGCCGACGCTGCCGAGCTGGCTGAGCTTTCTGAATTACCTGATCTGGCCGCTGTTTGTGGTGCTGGTGGTCCTGATGGTGTTTTTCACCTTCACCCTGCTGGCCAACATCATCGCTGCGCCGTTCAATGGCTTTCTCTCGGAGAAAGTCGAAGTGGTGGTGCGCGGCACCGACGACTTCCCGGCCTTCAGTTGGGGCGAGTTGATCGCCATGGTGCCGCGCACCCTGGCGCGGGAAATGCGCAAGCTGGGCTACTTCCTGCCGCGGGCCATCGGCTTGTTTATCCTGTCGTTCATTCCGGTGGTCAACCTGATCGCCGCGCCGCTCTGGCTGGTGTTTGGGGTGTGGATGATGGCGATCCAGTACATCGACTACCCGGCCGACAACCACAAGCTGGGCTGGAACGAGATGCTCGCCTGGCTGCGCCAGAAACGCTGGCAGAGCATGAGCTTCGGCGGGATCGTCTACCTGATGCTGCTGGTGCCGGTGGTCAACCTGCTGATGATGCCGGCGGCGGTGGCCGGGGCCACGTTGTTCTGGGTGCGCGAACAAGGGGCCGAGGCGATGGCGCAGCAGCAGAAAGTGACCCGGTCATAAATCCATCATATCGATGACACAATGACGACATGGCCCGCAGCGACACTGGGGGTCATGACGACAGCTTCGCTCCACATCACCCTCATTACCGAAACCTTCCCGCCCGAGATCAACGGGGTGGCCAATACTCTTGGCCGCCTGTGCGAAGGTTTGCGCGCACGCGGGCATCACGTCGAGCTGGTGCGCCCACGCCAGGGCGTCGATCAGGCCCGCCCCAGCGACGACGCGTTGCTGCTGTGCCGCGGCTGGCCACTGCCGGGTTATCCGGGCCTGCAGTGGGGGCAGTCGTCGATGCACAAGCTGCTGCGGCGCTGGAGCCGTCAACGCCCGGACGTGCTGTATGATCGCCACTGAGGGCCCGCTGGGATTATCTGCATTGCGCGCGGCGCGACGCTTGGGGATCAACGTGGTCAGCGGATTCCACACCAACTTCCAGCAATACTCCAACAAATATGGCCTGAGCCTGCTGAGCCGCCTTGTCACGCACTACCTGCGCTGGTTTCACAACCGCTCGAGCTTGACCCTGGTGCCCAGCGCCAGCCAGCGCCTGGAATTGGAGCGTCGGCATTTTGAACGATTGGGCATGCTCTCGCGTGGGGTCGACAGCCAACTCTTGCACCCGGCCAAACGTAACAGTGGCTTGCGTGAAAGCTGGGGCTTGGCCAACGACGATATCGCCGTGCTGCATGTCGGGCGCCTGGCCCAGGAAAAAAACCTGGGCCTGCTCAAGCGTTGCTTTGAAGCGTTGCAAACCACTTATCCACAGCGTCGGCTGAGGTTGATTATCGTTGGGGATGGCCCGCAACGCGCCCCACTCGAACGCGACCTGCCCGATGCGGTGTTCTGCGGCACACAGCGCGGCGAAGAACTGGCCCGGCATTACGCCTCGGGGGATCTGTTTCTATTTCCCAGCCTCACCGAAACCTTCGGCAATGTGGTGCTCGAAGCGATGGCGTCCGGCTTGGGGGTAGTGGCTTACGATCAGGCTGCCGCGAGCCAGCATATCCGCCATGGCTACAACGGCGTGCTGGCGATGCCGGGGGATGAGGGTGCGTTTTGCGACGCCGCCATTTGGTTGCTGGAAGAGCGCGAGACCCTGCGCAGAGCCCGTTTGAACGCCCGTCAACATGCGAGCCGACAAGGTTGGCCAGCGATTATCGAGCAGTTCGAGACCCAGTTACGAAGTGTGTGCGACGAGAATTTTGCACTTCCAAACCAGCCATATGTGCGTTGAATATTCCAATAATGTTGTAAGCCCGTTCGCCGTCCTCACCATGTCGTCCCTGAGTATTGGCACCGACATTAGGAATTTTCCCAGTGCCGCGTCTGAAATGACGCAGCGCAACGGGATGTTTCGCGGAACGTCGTCTCGATAATCGCCACCTACATGACACCTGCTGCCAGGCATGTTTCTCCGATGGAGTACACCCAGACACGCAGGCCATTCATGATCAAAGGATAAAGAGACCCCCATGTCGACACTTATAAACGCATCAATTCCCCTACACTTCCAGCCGCCAGTTCCCCAGAACCGCAGCGCTACGGACACTCACTCACCCACAGGTTTTGATCAAGGACAAATAGAGCCCCCACGCCTGGATCACATTGGGACTCGCCCGGAAAATGGCCGGCGTCAATCGTTGACGGCCCTACCAGTCGACGACACGCATCTTCAGCAGCCCCATCGCCCAGCCAATGCCTGGCGTGGGTCACACACGGCCTTGCCGATCGATGACGTGAATCGTCAGAAGAACGACCAGCCAGGGCGCCATCCCTATTCGGATCAACACTTGGTTCTCGCCAGGACGAGTCGCTACTAGGCGCTGTGATCGAACGAAATCGCGGCCGTGCAACGGCGATGCCGTAAGAGACACGCGGTTATCCATTCAATGACTCGCTGAAACAGCGCGGGTGGCCGGCAATCACATGCCCCGCCAGCCGCCCTTGCGCTGCATTCAAACCAGGGTAGTCAACGCTTCGCGACTGAACGGCAGGATGTCGCCCTCGCGCCCTTCACGCACCTTCACCGCCCAATCCGGGTCCACCAGCAACGCACGCCCCACGGCAACCAGGTCAAATTCGTCGTTGTTCAAGCGCTCCAGCAGTTTTTCCAGGCTGGCCGGTTGCGCGACCTTGTCGGTATTGACCATGAACTGCAGGAACTCGCCGTCCAGGCCAACGCTGCCCACGGTGATGGTCGGCTTGCCGGTGAGTTGGCGGGTCCAACCCGCCAGGTTGAGGTCGGAACCTTCGAATTCAGGCTCCCAGAAACGACGGGTGGAACAGTGGAAAATGTCCACGCCGGCGTCAGACAGCGGCTTGAGGAACTCGCCCAGCGCTTCAGGGGTTTGCACCAGGCGCGCGGTGTAGTCCTGCTGTTTCCACTGCGAAAAGCGAAAGATAATCGGGAAGTCAGGGCCAACAGCGGCGCGGGTGGCCTGGATCAATTCAATGGCGAAACGCGAGCGATTGGCCAGGCTGCCACCGTATTCGTCGGTACGCTGGTTGCTGCCTTCCCAGAAGAACTGGTCGACCAGGTAGCCGTGAGCGCCATGGATCTCAACACCGTCCATGCCGATGCGCTGGGCGTCTTTGGCGGCTTGGGCGAAAGCGTTGATGACGTCCTTGATGTCTTGAGGGGTCATGCCGTGCACGACCACATTGCCGTCCTTGAGTTTTTCCATCGGGCCATAGGCCGGCACGCTGGCATCCGGCTCGGTGCCGATGCGACGCACACTGCCCACGTGCCACAGCTGCGGGACGATCTTGCCGCCCTCGGCGTGTACCGCATCGACGACTTGCTTCCAGCCGGCCAGCGCGGCCTCACCGTAAAAATGCGGCACGTTGGGGTAGCCATTAGAGGCTTGATGGCCGACCACGGTGCCCTCGGTGACGATCAGGCCCACGCCGGCGGCGGCGCGGCGGCGGTAGTATTCGATGACGTTGGAATTCGGCACCCCGCCTGGGGAGAACGAGCGGGTCATCGGCGCCATGACACGCGGGTCGACAGTTGCAATGCGCCGAGCTGGAAGGGTTTGAACAAGGCTTGGACAGGCATGAGTGCGCTCCACGCAAAGAGGTTTATGACGCGGATAATATTGCGCGCAATGAGCCTTGAACAGCACTATTGATTTGGGTGATTTAGGCCTAAAAGAAGGAGGGCCGGTTAGCACTGACCTGTGGCGAGCGGGCTTGCCACAATGCCCATCAGTTAAGC
>JAFHKH010000433.1 GCA_016937595.1 Pseudomonas cedrina subsp. fulgida
GATCAGCGGTTTACAGCTCGACTGCAACAGCCTTCGAAGCCCGGGTCGCCTTGGCCCGCGCCGCTTCAATCGATTCATCCCGCGCCAACGCCACACCCATGCGGCGCTGGCCATTCACTTCCGGCTTGCCGAACAGGCGCAACGCCGTATCCGGTTCGCTCAACGCCGCGCCAAGGTTGGCGAATGCGGTCTGGGTCGACTGCCCTTCCACCAGGATCACCGCCGAAGCCGAAGGCCCGAACTGACGGATCAACGGGATCGGCAGGCCCAGGATCGCGCGCGCGTGCAGGGCGAACTGCGACAGATCCTGCGAAATCAAGGTCACCAGGCCTGTGTCATGCGGGCGCGGCGAGACTTCGCTGAACCACACCTGGTCACCCTTGATGAACAACTCCACGCCAAACAGACCACGCCCACCCAGGGCTTCGGTCACCGCTTTGGCAACGCGCTCGGATTCGGCCAGGGCCACCGGGCTCATGGCCTGTGGCTGCCAGGATTCCTGATAGTCACCCTTCTCCTGGCGATGGCCAACCGGCGCGCAGAAGGTGGTGCCGCCGATGTGACGCACGGTCAGCAGGGTAATTTCGTAGTCGAAGTCGATAAAGCCTTCGATGATCACCCGGCCTTTACCCGCACGGCCGCCTTCCTGGGCGTAATCCCAGGCGGTGCGCACGTCATCGGCACTGCGCAGCAGGCTCTGGCCCTTACCCGAGGAACTCATCACCGGCTTGACCACGCAAGGGAAGCCCAGGTCTTGCACGGCCTTGCTGTAGTCTTCGAAGGTATCGGCGAAGTGGTACGGCGAGGTCGGCAGGTCCAGCTCTTCGGCGGCCAGGCGCCGGATGCCTTCGCGGTTCATGGTCAACGAAGTCGCGCGCGCGGTCGGGATCACCGTGAAGCCTTCGGCCTCCAGCTCGACCAGGGTCGCAGTGGCGATGGCTTCGATTTCCGGCACGATGAAGTGCGGTTTTTCCGCTTCGATGACGGCACGCAGGGCCGCGCCGTCGAGCATGTTGATCACGTGGCTACGGTGCGCCACCTGCATGGCCGGCGCGTTGGCGTAGCGATCCACGGCAATCACTTCAACGCCCAGGCGTTGCAGTTCGATTACCACTTCCTTGCCCAGCTCACCGCAGCCACACAGCAAAACGCGGGTCGCGGTTGGCGACAATGGAGTTCCGATTCGGGTCATCTCAGGTCCTCAGGGGAGCGGATCAGGGGGAGAAAGGCCGGCATTTTACATGAACTGCAAGAATTGGCCTCAGTTGGCGACGGCCCGCTTGCGGATGCGCCAGGCCATGATCAGCCACACCACCGTGACCCCGGCGAATTTCGAGGCCAGGGCGGTGCCCACCACGGCGGGCGTCAGTGCGCCGATCAGGCCGAAGAAAATGAAGGTACGAGGGGAATGCTCAGCGCCGAACTGATCCACAGGCGGTCGTGGAGCGGGCGCTTGGTGATGCTGAACACCAGCCAGTCGATGCATTCGGACACCGCGAACGCCGTGGCGCTGGCCAGGGCGATGGCCGGGTCGGACGTCACATACGACAGCACCAGCGCGGCCAGCATCGCGATGATCGCGCCGTGGCCGAAGCGGGTTTGCACCATGTCGCGCAGGATGAAGACCAGGCCACCCCAGGCGGACCAGATGACGTCCAGGTGCGGGGCGGTGGAAAAGGCGAAGTTGATCAGCACGACGCTGCCGATGTAGGCGATCAGGAAGAGCATGGGGATGGACCTGTGGGTAATGGCGCACAGGGTACTTCACAATCAGAAATATGTCGTCTGAGTGGGCCTCTTCGCGAGCAAG
>JAFHKH010000434.1 GCA_016937595.1 Pseudomonas cedrina subsp. fulgida
TACCTGCGCGTGCGTCAGGCGCATGTGGGTTCGTTCGGCATGGGCGTGGCCACGGCGTGGCAGGGCAAAGGCGTCGGTTCCCGCCTGCTGACGGCCGCCCTGGACGTGGCCGACAATTGGATGAACCTGCACCGTGTGGAACTCACGGTGTTCGCCGACAACCACGCGGCGCAGGCGTTGTACCGCAAGTTCGGCTTTGAGGTCGAAGGCGTGCTGCGCGATTACGCCGTGCGCGACGGCCAGTTCGTCGACACCGTGAGCATGGCGCGCCTGCGCACGTCGGCTTAGTCCTGCAAGGCAAACGCCACCGCCGCCTGCGCATGCAGCTCGGTGGTGTCCAGTAGAGGCAGGTCGCTGTGTTCGGGCTTGACCAGCAGGCCGATTTCCGTGCACCCGAGGATGATCGCCTGGGCGCCGCGTGCGGCCAGGGATTGGATCACAGCCTGGTACACCTTGCGTGAGGCATCGCTGATCACGCCGACACACAACTCTTCATAAATGATCCGGTGCACGGCCTGGCGTTCCTGTGCCTCGGGCACCAGCACCGTCAGGCCCTGTGCCGCCAAGCGCGAGGTGAGAAAGTCCTGCTCCATGGTGAACGCGGTGCCGAGCAGGCCGACCGTGAGCGTGCCGGCTTGCACGGCCGCCGTGCCGGCGGCATCGGCGATATGCAGGAACGGAATCGACACCGCCGCTTCGATACGCGGCGCGACCAAGTGCATGGTGTTGGTACACAGCACCACACACTCGGCACCGCCGGCTTGCAGGCGACGCGCCGCTTGCTTCC
>JAFHKH010000435.1 GCA_016937595.1 Pseudomonas cedrina subsp. fulgida
CTGCAAAGTCCCTCGCCTGAATACACAGTGCGAGGGATTGCAGATGATGTTGTTTCTATGGGCCCCGGTGGGTGGGGCTGCCTTTTGATTCCGGTGATTGGCAAGTTCGTCCTGTCGCCCATGGACGCCACGCAGCCGGACGTCGACAGCGTTTTCCGTGATTTTCGAAACTGCCTGAACACCTTTGATGCGTGGGCCGAGAGCTTCTGGAGTGGTTCGGCGCTGGACGTGGAGCAGGTGTTCAAGGTTGGGGAGGAAGTTTCCCTCGTCGCTCCTGCCTCTTCCAAAAAACCCAATCGCGCAGTTGCCGTTTGCAAGGCACAGGGTTCGTTGACCCTGGTGCATATGTTCGAGAGCACGCGGTTTGTGCCCATCGGCAATACGCCGGTGATGGTGCAGGCGATTGCGGCGGATGGCAGTCCAACAGGCGCGCCGATCCATCGAACGATTGGCCCCAGCGGCATTCTTCACATCGACGACTGCACCCGCGATCAGCGCTACCAGATCATCTTTTATCCCAACGTTTCCCAGGATCACGTCAAGGCGCTGTATGCGTCTTATCAGTCGGTGATCGCGGGGCTGGACGACCGTTTGCGCGAAGAATGGCGGAAGACCTTCAAGCCGCAATGGGACGAGTTTGCCAACGCCACGCCCTTTGAGCGCAGCGCCATGCAAGGGCTGGCGTTCTCGACCGGGATTGGCAAGGCGCTCTACCACCTTTGGGACGATCTCACGCAGTTGTATGAACTGCTGGCAGACCTCAAGGCAAACAGCCAGAAGCTGCTGCAGTACGTCTCCCAAGCCGAACTCGATGAGCTGCTGAAGCTGGGCAAGGACGCCGTAGCCAAAGGCCTGCTGGTGCTCAGCGATGAACCGCTGTTGTTCATCTACCTGTCGGCCATGATCGCCTGGATACGCCTGCTGCCGCCGCCGCAGATGTACGAGCTGCTGGGCGAGATCACCGGCGAGGTGCTGATCAACCTGTTCCTGCTCTGGGCAACGCGGGGCATGGGGGTAAAGGTTCGGCTGGGGGCTCAGACGCTGGGGCATATCACGTCGGGGCGAGCGCGCCAGTGGCTGGAGATGCTGGCGAACCAGCTTGTTGGGCCTGGGTTGGCGCCGCATGTGGAAGCGGCCAAGCCGTTGTTGCTGGGGAGCGCGGCAACGCCGATCAAGGCCGTGCCGGTTGCGCCATTGAAGGCTGGGGAGCAGGTGGTTTCCAACCCGGTGCCGGTGGTTCGCAACAAGTCCCAAAGGACGACGTTGGTGCGGCATGAGCCGGTGGACGATGTGCCTGCGGTGGCGAAGAACCCGGCGGGGGATGCGGCTGATTCTTCGGACAAGACCGTAACCAACGGCTGCCCGGTGTCGATGGTCACTGGCGAGGAATTGCTGACGCTGACCGATGGTGTGCTGGATGGTGTTTTGCCGTTTGAGTGGACACGGTTGTACCGCACCAGTGCGGTGGAAATCGACTGCGGATTGGGGTTTGGCTGGAGTCACTCTTTAGCGCATCGGCTGAGTGTTTCCGGTGATTCGGTGGTGTGGACGGATCATGAGAATCGGTCGACTGCCCTGCCCTTGCCGACTGTTGCTCGGCCCGCGATTACCAATAGCCTGGCCGAAGCGGCGATCTATTTGGGGTCGTTGCCGGATGAACTGGTGCTGGCACAGGCATCACGTTTCTACCACTTTCGCGACGGTGTGCTGACGGCGATCAGCGATGCGTATGACAACCGGTTGCGCATTTTCCGGGATTTTTTGGGGCGCATTGAGCGGGTGGATAACGGTGTCGGGCGGTCGTTGTTTTTGCGTTACGCGGCGGGCCGCATTGTGGCGGTGGATTACCAGATTGAGCGGGCGGTGGACGACGGTCCGTTTGTCTGGGTGACGGAGCAGACCATTGTTTCCTACACCTATGACGATCTTGGACGGTTGGTTTCGGCGACCAATGCTGTCGGGGAAAGTGAGGTTTATCGGTACGACGAGCAGCACGTCATTCTTGAGCGAGGCTTGGCCGGTGGCGCGAGTTTCTATTGGGCGTGGGAACGGACTGGCCAGGCGGCGCGGTGTGTGCG
>JAFHKH010000436.1 GCA_016937595.1 Pseudomonas cedrina subsp. fulgida
GATCGGGTCCAGTTGCTGGATCACGGCCATGGAGTCGGCCTGGCCGTTGCTGACCAGCGCGCCTTCGGTCACCGAAGAACGGCCGATACGCCCGGAGATCGGCGCGTACACCTTGGTATACCGCACGTTGATCTGCGCGGTTTGAACGTTTGCTTCCGCCGTCATGCGGTTAGCCACGGCGGTGTCGTATTCCTGACGGCTCACGGCCTGCTCATCGACCAACTGCTTGTAGCGGTCGGTGATGGATTTGGTCTGGGTCAGGGTGGCTTGCGCGCTTTTGAGGGTGGCTTCATACACCGACGGGTCGATCTGGTAGAGCTGCTGCCCTTCCTTCACGTCTGCGCCTTCCTTGAACAAGCGCTTGAGAATAATGCCGTTGACCTGCGGGCGAACTTCCGCGATGCGATAGGCGGTGGTGCGGCCCGGCAGCTCGGTGGTCAGGGTGAAGGCTTGCGGCTGGATAGTGATCACGCCGACCTGAGGGGCTTGAGCGGGCGGAGCCGCTTCTTCCTTTTTACATCCGCTGAGCAGCGATGCCAGGGCGACGGCAGTGACCAGAGCGGTAACAGCTGGCTTAAGTTGCATGAAGATCCTCGGGTCAGGCGCGCAGGGTGCGCACAAGAAGTGTGGAAGGGTAAAAAACAAACGGCGAGTAGATAAGTAGCTTGCTACGCAATATACTTACGTTCATGGTTGTTTGTAAACTCTTGACAGGCTGCGTGGAATGTTGACAAAGCAACGCCAAAAGCCTCGATTTCATTACGTTCGTCACCCATGACGGTGACGTCCCACAAATAGTCAGATGATCGTGAGCGGGCATTAATGCTGCGTTAACGATTGTCTCAAGTGTTCTGATTGAGGTTTTATTGCCATGGTTCGTCGCACCAAAGAGGAAGCTCAGGAAACGCGCAACCAGATTCTCGACGCCGCCGAGCAAGCTTTCTATGCGCGTGGCGTTGCGCGCACGACCCTGGCGGACATCGCCGCGCTGGCCGGTGTGACGCGGGGCGCCATCTATTGGCATTTCAGCAATAAGTCGGACCTGCTGCAGGCACTGCTCGATACGTTGCATGAGCCGCTGGACGAATTGGCCAGGGCGAGTGAAAGCG
Organism: Pseudomonas cedrina subsp. fulgida; assembly: GCA_016937595.1. Classification (GTDB taxonomy): domain Bacteria; phylum Pseudomonadota; class Gammaproteobacteria; order Pseudomonadales; family Pseudomonadaceae; genus Aquipseudomonas; species Aquipseudomonas fulgida. The sequence goes on from JAFHKH010000436.1 coordinate 1,110, forward strand.
AGGATGAGCTCGACCCGCTGGGCTGCATGCGCAAGCTGTTGATTCATCTGTTCCATCAAGTGGCCCTGGACCCGAAAACCCGGCGCATCAACGAGATCCTGTTTCATAAATGCGAATTCACCGATGAAATGTGCGACATGCGCCGCCAGCGCCAGACCTACCACCTGGAATGCAATCTGCGCATTGGCCTGACATTGCGTAACGCGGTCAATCGTGGACAACTTCCGGAAAATCTCGACACCACCCGCGGCGCGGTGTGCCTTCATGCCTACATCCACGGGCTGATCGGCCAGTGGCTGCTGGTTCCCGACAGTTTCCAGTTGCATCAGGAAGCAGAACGCTGGGTCGACGCAGGGCTGGACATGCTGCGCTGGAGCCCCAGCCTGCGCAATTGAGACAAAATGCGGAATTGCGTCAGTTTGTGTCAACAGTAAAGCCCAAGGACTGTCAATCGTCCTTTTGCCTGATAGGTGGGGTGACTTTATATACGGGCTGGCGGGCGGTGGATAGGTAGGCGGCTACGTATTTTGTAGCGATTTTGTTGCAGGGCTGTTAAGGAATATTACCTGCCACACAGATACTAAATGTGGGAGCGGGCTTGCTCGCGAAAGCGGTGAATCAGTCAGTACATCTTTTTGCTGACAGACCGCATTCGCGAGCAA
>JAFHKH010000437.1 GCA_016937595.1 Pseudomonas cedrina subsp. fulgida
TATTAACTGACACACCGCATTCGCGAGCAAGCCCGCTCCCACATGGGTTATGCGTTGATTGTCAGAGCGACTCCAGGCAGCCGGCCAAGTCGTTGCCCAGCTTATCGAGCAATTGCTCGTAACCCTGGGCCGTCGCCGGGGTATACCCGCCCAACGCATCCAGCTCCGCCAATTTCACCGGCAGGCCAGCCACCAAGGTCTCAGCCAACCGCGGACGCAGCGGTGGCTCACTGAATACACAGGTCTTACCCACTTCCTGCAAGCGCGTGCGCATTGCCGCCACATGCTGCGCGCCAGGCTGCACCTCAGCGGCCACGCTGAACACGCCGGCATGCTTGAGACCGTAAGCGTCTTCAAAGTAATCGAAGGCTTCGTGGAACACGAAGTACGGTTTGCCATCAACCTTCGCCAGGCGCTGCTTCAGACGAGCATCCAGTGCATCCAGGCGCTCATCGAAGGCCTGCACGTTGCTCTGGTAACGCGCGGCATTCGCCGGGTCGGCAGCCGCCAGGTCAGCGGCCATGCGCGCGGCGATCACGCGCGCGTTCACCGTCGACAGCCACAAGTGTGCATCCACACTGCCAGGACGGTGATCGTGGTCATGTTCGTCGGCATCATCGGCGTGGGAGTGGCTATCTTCAGCGAAACGCCGCAACTTCATGCCGGGCAGATCCTGCACCGCGACCGTCGTCGAGGCACGCCCTTTGAGCACGCGCGGCAGGAAGGTCTCCATATCCGGCCCGATCCAGTACAGCAGGTCCACCGACTGTACACGCCGTACGTCGGATGGACGCAACGCGTAATTATGCGGCGATGCACCCGGTGGCAGCAGCACTTCAGGCACCGCCACACCGTCCTGCACTGCAGCGGCAATCAGCTGTAAGGGCTTGATGCTGGTGAGCACCTTGACCTCGGCCTGAGCAACGCCGGTTACGAACAAACTGGTGACAAATACGACAAAAACGGGAAAAAGTCGGGACACGATGACCACTCGATGGCGTAGGAACGGGTAACATAATAACGTCTCTATCAAATATCTGTCGCCGCTCATGCCTAAAACACCGCTTGCCAGCCGTCCCCATGACCACTCTCACTGCGTGCACACCGCACTGTCGGAGGCCGACACCCTCTGCGCACAAAAGGGCTTGCGCCTGACCGCCTTGCGTCGCCGTGTGCTGGAACTGGTCTGGCAAAGCCACAAGCCGCTGGGCGCCTACGACATCCTGGGCGTACTCAGCGAGCAGGACGGCCGTCGCGCCGCGCCGCCGACCGTGTACCGCGCGCTGGACTTCCTGCTGGAAAACGGCCTGGTGCACCGCATCGCCTCGCTCAACGCCTTCGTCGGTTGCAACCACCCGGAACACGCGCACCAGGGCCAGTTCCTGATCTGCCGCGAGTGCCACGCGGCCATCGAGCTTGAACAGAAAATCATCAGCGACGCCATCATCCAGAGCGCTGCCGATGTCGGCTTCACGGTCGAAGGGCAAACGGTCGAAGTGGTCGGCCTGTGCTCGGGTTGCCAGGGGGCTTGATGAGCAACGCTTTAATCCGCCTGGAACAGGTCGGGGTCACGTTTGCCGGGCAAAAACGTGCTGGATAACATCACGCTGAGCGTGGAGCCTGGGCAGATCGTCACCCTGATCGGCCCCAATGGCGCCGGCAAGACCACTCTGGTGCGCGCCGTGCTCGGGCTGCTCAAGCCGACACCGGCAGCGTATGGCGCAAACCCAAGCTGCGGGTGGGTTATATGCCGCAGAAGCTGCATGTCGATCCGACGCTGCCGCTGTCCGTATTGCGCTTCCTGCGCCTGGTGCCGGGCGTGGACCGCGCCCGTGCCCAGGCTGCGCTCAAGGAAGTCGGCGCCGAACAGGTCATCGACAGCCCGGTGCAAGCATCTCTGGTGGCGAAATGCAGCGCGTGCTGCTGGCCCGCGCCCTGTTGCGCGAGCCGCAGCTGCTGGTGCTCGATGAGCCCGTGCAAGGCGTCGACGTGGCCGGCCAGGCCGAGCTGTACAGCCTGATCACCCGCCTGCGCGACCGCCATGGTTGCGGCGTGTTGATGGTGTCCCACGACCTGCACCTGGTGATGAGCACCACCGACCAGGTGGTGTGCCTCAACCGCCACGTGTGTTGCTCCGGTCATCCGGAACAGGTCAGCGGCGACCCGGCGTTCGTCGAGCTGTTCGGCAAGAACGCCCAGAGCCTGGCGATTTATCACCACCATCACGACCACGCCCACGATCTGCATGGGGCCGTTGTCGATGACGCGTCTACCCCCCACGTTCATGGAGATAGCTGCAAGCATGGCTGATTTTCTGCTCTACGCCCTGCTGGCAGGCTTGGCTTTGGCGTTGGTGGCGGGCCCGTTGGGCTCGTTCGTGGTCTGGCGGCGCATGGCCTATTTTGGCGACACCTTGTCCCACGCCGCGCTGCTGGGCATGGCCATGGGCTTCTTGCTCGATGTGAGCCCGACCATCGCCGTGACCGTGGGCTGCCTGCTCCTGGCGGTGCTGCTGGTGACCTTGCAACAGCGCCAGCCCTTGGCCTCCGACACGTTGCTGGGCATCCTGGCGCCGAGCACCCTGTCCCTGGGCCTGGTGGTGCTGAGTTTCATGCACGAAGTGCGCATCGACCTGATGGCCTACCTCTTCGGCGATCTGCTGGCGATCAGCCCCACCGATCTGGGCTGGATCCTCGGCGGCGCCGCGGTTGTGCTGGTATTGCTGGTTGCCTTGTGGCGGCCGCTGCTGGCGATCACCGTGCATGAAGAACTGGCCAGGGTGGAAGGCCTGCCCGTGCCGAGCCTGCGCATGGCCCTGATGTTGCTGATCGCGTGGTGATTGCTGTCGCGATGAAGATTGTCGGCGTATTGTTGATCACGTCGCTGCTGATCATCCCGGCCGCCGCCGCCCAACGCCATGCCCGTTCGCCGGAGCAAATGGCGATCGGCGCCAGCCTGCTGGGGATGCTTGCGGTGTGCGGGGGCTTGGCGTTGTCCTGGTTCAAGGACACCCCGGCCGGCCCATCGATCGTGGTCACGGCCGCCGCCCTGTTTCTGCTGAGTTTTGTCCTGCCCCGTCGAGGGGTGTAGACTTGCTCGCTTTTTGCGCAAATAGAGAGTCGCAGGAATGAAGCTGTTCACCGCCCGTTATCTGCTCCTTGCCGCATTTTCCCTGCTGCTGGGCGCCTGTCAAAGCACACCGCCCGCCGCGCCCGAGGCTGCGAACCCGCGTGCCGCGGCCATTGCGCAGCTGGAGCAAAACCTGGCCAGCAGTGAGCTGGCCACCGCCGAAGACCAGCTTGCGTCGTTGCAGGCCCAGTCGCCCAACGACCCGACGCTGGAAAACTACCAGCGCCAGTTGGCGGAAGCCTACCTGCAGCGCAGCCAGATCGTGCTGCAAAAGGGTGACGTCAATGCCGCCGCCACCGCCCTTAGCCGCGCCCGTGCCTTGATGCCCAAGGCTCCAGCGCTGACCGGCGGCGTCAACAGCGCCATCACCCACGCACGCAAAGTCGAACTGGATAAAGCCGAGGAGGCCCTCAAGGCCGCCGAAGCCAAGCCCGCCGCCAAGGTCATCGACCCGGCAGCGCCCAGCACCACCGTGGCGTTGAACCTCACCGATATCCAGGCGCTGCGCCACCAACTGGATGCCATCGCCACCGATGTGGTGAATTACCAGTGCGACGTGAGCATCCAGGTGCCACGCACCGAGGATTACCCGTGGTTGGCCACGTTGCTGACCAAACGGGTGAAGAAGATTGATTCGGGGTATGGACTGAAGATCCACCGGCAGATCTTGAAACACATTCCGGCGCAGGTTGTGCTGATTCCGCGCAAGGCGGACTGACGCCATTCGCGAGCAAGCCCGCCCCCACATTTTGACCGCATTCTCATGTTGGAAATCGGTCAAGTGTGAGAGCGGGCTTGCCCGCGATAGCGATCTAACAAACAGCCGATAACTTAAGCCGGAATCGCCTTGGCCTTCGGCTCACGCTCCCAGACCCGATGCTGGGCAATCGCCGCGAAAAACGCCTTGAACGCCTTGGCATCGGCCCCCACGATCAGCCCCGCATCCGTTTCCAGCTTCAGCAGATCCAGCAATGGCTTCACGTCACTGGCCACCGCAATCGCCTTCAGGTGCTTGTAGGCTTCCAGCACGTAATGCAACGCCACACCGTCACCGCTCAGCGCGTCCACCGAGGCTTTGCCGCCGGGGATAAACACCGCGTCGAAGGCAATCGATGGCATGCCTTCCATCGACGCATCCACTGGCAGCGCCTTTCCGTCCGCCGTGGTCACAGGCGCCGAGGTCGGCCCCAGCAACTTGGCATGCGCGCCTTCTGCCTCCAGTGCTTTTTTCAGCGCATCAATCGCCGCGCCATCCACGCCATTGGCGGCCAGGATCGCCACTTTGCGCGTCTTGATGTCGCCCGAAAGCAAATTCACCTGGCTCAAGGCCGGCGATTTTTTCACCGAGGTTTCGCGCACAGGCACCGTGCCTTTGGTCGGCGCGGGCAAGCCCAGGTTCTGCGCCACGCGCTTGGCCAGCTCCAGGTCGATATTGGCCAGGATCTCATTCACCTGGCGCGCACGAATATGCTCGCGCTCGACCTTGCCCAACTCAAAGCTGTAGGCGGCGATGATGTGCTCTTTCTCGTGATGGCTCATGCTGTTGAAAAACAGCGTGGCCTGGGAGAAGTGGTCGCCGAACGACTCACTGCGCTCGCGCACCTTGTTCGCATCGACGCGCTCGTAATAGGTTTCGAACCCGCCATCGGTCGGGCCAGGCGGCGTTTCTTTCGGCCAGCCGCCGTCGATCGAATTCGGCTCGTAGGCGGCGCGACCCTTATCGATCACCGTACGATGCTGAGCGTCGCGCTGGCCGTTATGGAACGGCGCGACCGGGCGGTTGATCGGAATCTCATGGAAGTTCGGACCACCGAGACGACTGATCTGAGTGTCCGTGTAGGAAAACAGACGGCCTTGCAGCAGCGGGTCATTGGTGAAGTCGATACCCGGTACGATATGGCCTGGGCAGAAGGCAACCTGCTCGACCTCGGCAAAAAAATTGTCCGGGTTGCGGTTCAGCACCATCTTGCCCAGCGGGGTGATCGGCACCAGCTCTTCGGGGATGATCTTGGTCGGGTCGAGCAGGTCGAAGTCGAACTTATGCTCGTCCTCTTCCGCGACGATTTGCACGCCCAATTCCCATTCCGGGTAATCGCCGCTTTCAATCGACTCCCACAGGTCGCGACGGTGGTAGTCGGTATCTTTACCGGCCAGCTTTTGCGCTTCGTCCCACACCAGCGAGCACGTGCCGACTTTAGGCCGCCAGTGGAACTTCACAAAGCTCGATTTGCCCTCGGTGTTGATCAAACGGAAGGTGTGCACGCCAAAGCCCTGCATGGCGCGCAGGCTTTTCGGAATGGCACGGTCGGACATTGCCCAGACCACCATGTGCGCCGACTCCGGCACCAGCGAGACAAAGTCCCAGAACGTATCGTGCGCCGATCCGCCGGTAGGAATCTCGTTGTGCGGTTCAGGCTTAACGGCGTGCACGAAGTCAGGAAACTTGATCGCATCCTGAATGAAGAACACCGGCATGTTGTTGCCCACCAGGTCGAAGTTGCCTTCTTCGGTGAAGAACTTCACGGCAAAGCCGCGCACATCACGCACCGTATCGCCCGAGCCGCGCGGGCCTTGCACGGTGGAAAAACGCACGAACACCGGGGTCTTATGCTCCGGCGTACGCAGGAAACCCGCCTTGGTCAGCGCCGAATGGTCTTCATAGCTCTGGAAGTAACCGTGGGCGCCCGTACCGCGGGCATGAACGATGCGCTCCGGGATACGCTCATGGTCAAAGTGCGTGATTTTTTCACGCATGATGAAATCTTCAAGCAGCGAGGGGCCGCGAGCGCCCACCTTCAAGCTGTTCTGGTTGTCGGAAATCTTCACGCCCTGATTGGTGCGCAAGGCCTGGCCGGTCGCGTCGGAACGGAATTCTTCCAGGGCTTGCAGCTTGGCGTTGGTGTTGCCACGGTCCAGGGTATCGGTGCCCGCGAGTTCACTCTTCGGCGGGGTGGCTGGCTTCTTGGTGCTCATCAGTCAAAACTCCTTATTCAAAGTGGCCAGAGCGGTCCCCGGCTCTTTTGAGCAAAACCCCAGGCACGGCACCTGGGAAATCGAGTTGCTTAAGTAGTGACTGATGGGGTTTTGGGCCGTTCCTTTTTTATGACCTTTGATCGCGTTATTGCCAAATCGCTGGATGAAGGCGAAATAAATGCTAAGAAACGCTAGTCGGACAGGCTAAAATGCGCGCCCGGCTAACCGCTGATCCCTTTTCCATGCGCCCCACAAGGTTCGCTACGTGATCGAGTTTCAAAACGTCCATAAAACCTACCGCGTCGCCGGTAAGGATATCCCCGCCCTGCACCCCACCAGCCTGCGCGTCGAGAATGGCCAGGTATTTGGCCTGATCGGTCATTCCGGTGCGGGTAAAAGTACCCTGCTGCGCCTGATCAACCGCCTCGAAGAACCGAGCGGCGGCCAGATCACGGTGGATGGTGAAGAAGTCACCGCCCTGGACGCCAACGGCCTGCGCCGTTTTCGCCAGCAGGTCGGGATGATCTTTCAGCACTTCAACCTGCTGGCCTCCAAGACCGTCGCCGACAACGTCGCACTGCCGCTGACCCTGGCCGGCGAATTGTCGCGCAAGGACATCGACCTGCGCGTCGCCGAGCTGCTCGCCCGCGTCGGCCTGTCGGACCACGCCAGGAAGTACCCGGCGCAGTTGTCCGGTGGCCAGAAGCAGCGAGTCGGCATTGCCCGTGCCCTGGCGACCAAGCCCAAGATCCTGCTGTGCGACGAAGCCACCAGCGCCCTCGACCCGCAGACCACCGCCTCGGTGCTGCAACTGCTGGCCCGAGATCAACCGCGAACTCAAGCTGACCATTCGTGCTGATCACCCATGAAATGGACGTGATCCGACGCGTCTGCGACCAGGTCGCGGTGATGGACGCCGGTGTGATCGTCGAGCAGGGCTCGGTGGCCGAGGTGTTCCTGCACCCCAAGCACCCGACCACCAAACGCTTCGTACAAGAAGCCGAGCAGGTCGATGAGGGCGAGCAACGCGATGACTTCGCCCACGTCCCAGGCCGTATCGTGCGCCTGACGTTCCAAGGCGAAGCGACCTACGCGCCATTGCTGGGTACCGTCGCCCGAGAAACGGGGGTGGACTACAGCATCCTCGCCG
>JAFHKH010000438.1 GCA_016937595.1 Pseudomonas cedrina subsp. fulgida
CGCAGCCCAACGCGGGGGCAAGCCCCGCTCGCCACAGGGGGGGGGCTCGCTATCCTTGGAAAGTTGTGTAGATATCTATGGTTGTCGCAGGCAAGCCGGCTCCCACATTTGGACTGTGTTTCTGGTTGAAAGTGGGCGGTGGGCGATGAATCAGCCGGACGCCCACTTTTCTATAGACGAAAAAAAGACCTTGAATTTCAAGGTCTTTTTTTAAGATGGTGCCCCGAGGGAGACTCGAACTCCCACTCCTTTCGAAAACGGATTTTGAATCCGCCGCGTCTACCAATTCCGCCATCAGGGCTCAATGGCGGCGAAGTATAGAGAGGTGATTACCGTTGGTCAATCACGTTTCATGGTCAATTTTGACTATTTCCGCTAGACTTCCCGGCCCTGCTAGACGAACCCCATCATGCGCGTTGCTGACTTTACTTTTGAGCTCCCTGATTCGCTGATCGCTCGCCACCCGTTGGCCGAGCGTCGCGCCAGTCGACTGCTGACCCTGGACGGGCCAAGCGGTGCCCTCGCACACCGTCAATTCACTGATTTGCTTGAGCATTTGCGCCCGGGCGATTTGATGGTGTTCAACAATACCCGGGTGATTCCGGCGCGGTTGTTTGGCCAGAAAGCCTCCGGCGGCAAGCTGGAAATTCTGGTGGAAAGGGTGCTGGACAGCCATCGTGTGCTGGCCCATGTGCGCTCCAGCAAGTCGCCGAAACCGGGGTCGAACATCCTGATCGATGGCGGTGGCGAAGCCGAGATGGTCGCGCGTCACGATGCGCTGTTCGAGCTCAAGTTTGCCGAAGAGGTGTTGCCGTTGCTGGAGCGCGTCGGTCATATGCCGTTGCCTCCTTATATAGACCGCCCCGACGAAGACGCGGACCGCGAGCGCTATCAGACGGTGTACTCCCAGCGCCTCGGCGCCGTGGCGGCGCCGACGGCGGGGTTGCATTTTGATCAGCCGCTGCTGGACGCGATTGCCGCCAAGGGCGTCGAAAGCGCCTATGTGACCCTGCACGTGGGGGCCGGGACGTTTCAGCCGGTGCGTGTGGAGAACATCGAAGACCATCATATGCACAGCGAGTGGCTGGAAGTCGGCCAGGATGTGGTGGACGCGGTTAATGCGTGCAAGGCGCGCGGCGGGCGGGTGGTGGCGGTGGGCACTACCAGCGTGCGCTCGCTGGAGAGCGCGGCGCGCGATGGCGTGCTCAAGCCGTTCAGTGGCGACACCGATATCTTTATTTTCCCGGCCGGCCGTTCCATGTGGTCGATTGCCTGGTCACCAACTTTCATTTGCCGGAATCCACGCTGTTGATGCTGGTGTCGGCCTTTGCCGGTTACCCGGAAACCATGGCGGCTTATCAAGCGGCCATCGACAATGAATACCGTTTTTTCAGTTACGGTGATGCGATGTTTATCACCCGCAACCCGGCGCCGACTGCCCTAAAGAAGCGGGCCCAGAGGAACAATCATGAGTCGTATGTCGTTTGAATTGTTGGCCACCGACGGCAAGGCCCGTCGGGGTCGCCTGACCTTTCCGCGCGGCACTGTCGAGACCCCGGCGTTCATGCCGGTCGGCACCTACGGCACGGTCAAGGGCATGCTGCCGCGTGACATCGTCGCCACCGGTGCCGAGATCATCCTCGGCAACACGTTCCACCTGTGGCTGCGCCCGGGCACGGAAGTGATCAAGAAGCACGGCGACCTGCATGATTTCATGAAGTGGCAAGGCCCGATCCTCACCGACTCCGGTGGTTTCCAGGTGTTCAGTCTGGGCGCCATGCGCAAGATCAAGGAGGAGGGCGTGACCTTCGCCTCGCCGGTCGACGGCTCCAAGGTGTTCATGGGCCCGGAAGAATCGATGCAGGTGCAGCGTGACCTGGGCTCCGACATCGTGATGATTTTCGACGAGTGCACGCCGTACCCGGCCGACGAAGACGTGGCGCGCATTTCAATGGAGCTGTCGCTGCGTTGGGCCCAGCGCTCGAAGAACGCCCATGGCGACAACACCGCGGCGCTGTTCGGCATCGTCCAGGGCGGCATGCACGAAAGCCTGCGCAAGCGCTCGCTGGAAGGCCTCGACAAGATCGGCTTCGACGGCCTGGCCATCGGCGGTCTGTCGGTGGGCGAGCCCAAGCACGAGATGATCAAGGTGCTCGATTACCTGCGGGCCTGATGCCCGCAGACAAACCTCGTTACCTTATGGGCGTTGGCAAACCGGAAGATCTCGTAGAGGGTGTGCGCCGCGGTGTGGACATGTTCGATTGCGTGATGCCAACCCGTAATGCCCGCAATGGGCATCTGTTCATCGATACCGGCGTGCTGAAGATCCGTAACGCGTTCCATCGCCATGATGATTCGCCGCTCGATCCGACCTGTGATTGCTACACCTGCCAGAACTTCTCCCGTGCTTATCTGCACCATCTGGACAAGTGCGGGGAAATGCTGGGTAGCATGTTGAATACCATCCACAATTTGCGTCACTACCAAGTCCTGATGGCTGGTTTGCGCGAGGCTATTCAACAGGGTACATTGGCCGCCTTCGTCGATGCCTTCTATGCCAAGCGCGGGCTCCCTGTGCCGCCCTTGGACTGAGTTTCCCGACCCTAAGATTCACTATTTGCAACTGGAGTGCTAAATGAGCTTTTTTATCTCTAACGCCATGGCTGACGCCGCTGCGCCTGCTGCTGCCGGCCCGATGGGCGGTGGTTTCGAGTGGATTTTCCTGGTCGGCTTCCTGGTCATCTTCTACCTGATGATCTGGCGTCCACAGGCCAAGCGCGCCAAAGAGCAGAAGAACTTGCTCGGCAGCCTGCAAAAAGGTGACGAAGTGGTGACCACCGGTGGTATCGCCGGCAAGATCACCAAGGTGTCCGATGCTTTCGTGGTTCTGGAAGTTTCCGACACCGTAGAAATGAAGTTCCAGAAGGGCGCCATCGCCGCCACGCTGCCAAAAGGCACGCTCAAAGCGATCTAAGTAACAACCTTTACCAATCGACGGGGCGCGCAAGGCGCCCCGCGTTATAAGCGGGCGGCGTGATGCTGAACAAATACCCTCTGTGGAAATACGTACTGATCCTGGCGGTGCTGGCGATCGGTTTTATTTATTCCGCTCCCAATCTCTATCCTGATGACCCGGCGATCCAGATCTCTGGCGCCAGCACGTCGCTGCAGGTCAACCAGGCTGATCTGGAACGCGCGAGCAAAGCGCTGACTGACGCGGGTATCCAGGTTAAAGCGGCAACCTTGGCAGCGGGTTCCAAAGGCGGCTTGTTGCGCCTGACCAAGCAAGAAGACCAATTGCCGGCCAAAGACGTTGTACGCAAGGTCATGGGTGACGACTATGTTGTCGCGCTCAACCTGGCACAGACCACGCCACAATGGCTGCGCAGCATTGGCGCGCATCCGATGAAGCTGGGTCTGGACTTGTCCGGTGGTGTGCACTTCCTGCTGGAAGTCGACATGGACAAGGCCCTCGACGCACGCCTGAAAGTCTATGAAGGCGATGTGAAGAGCCTGTTGCGCAAAGAGAAGCTGCGTTATCGCAGCCTGCCGCAGCTCAACGGTGCCATCCAGTTGGGCTTCGCTGACGAAGCTTCGCGCGAACAGGCCCGTGCGCTGATCCGCAAGAACTTCAACGACTTCGACATCGTACCGGCCGACCTCAACGGCCAGGCGGTACTGCGTCTGGCGATGACCCCGGCCAAGATCGCGGAAATCCGTGAATACTCGATCAAGCAGAACTTGACCACGGTGCGTAACCGCGTCAACGAGCTGGGTGTGGCCGAGCCGATCGTGCAGCGCCAGGGCGCCAACCGCATCGTGGTTGAGCTGCCGGGCGTGCAGGACACCGCGGAAGCCAAGCGTATCCTGGGTAAAACCGCCAACCTGGAATTCCGCCTCGCGGCCGAGCCGGGTGCGACCCGCGCGACCTCCGAAGAGTTCGAGTTCCGCGAGGGCAACCGTCCGCCTGCGTTGATCGAGCGTGGCTTGATCATCACCGGCGACCAGGTGACCGATGCCAAGGCCGGTTTCGGCGAGCACGGCACCCCTGAAGTGAACATCCGCCTGGATGGGCATGGCGGCGAGCTGATGAGCCGCGCCACGCGCAGCAACGTCGGTCGCAGCATGGCGGTGATCTTCATCGAGCAGCGCCCGGTTACCACTTACACCAAGCAGATGGTCAATGGCGTCGAGAAAGACGTGCCGGTGCAGACCTTCAAGGAAGAGAAGAAGATCATCAGCCTGGCGACCATCCAGTCGCCGCTGGGTGCGCAATTCCGTATCACGGGCCTGAACGGCAGGGTGAATCCTCGGAACTGGCCCTGCTGCTGCGTGCCGGTGGCCTGGCTGCACCGATGTACTTCGCTGAAGAACGTACCATCGGCCCGAGCCTGGGTGCCGACAACATCACCAAGGGTGTCGATGCGGCGCTGTGGGGCATGCTGTTCGTGTCGCTGTTCATCATTGCCATCTACCGCTTCTTCGGCGTGATCGCCACCGTGGCCCTGGCGGGCAACATGGTGATGCTGCTGGCGCTGATGTCGTTGCTGGGCGCCACGCTGACCCTGCCGGGTATCGCCGGTATCGTACTCACCATGGGTATGGCGGTGGACGCCAACGTGCTGATCTTCTCGCGGATCCGTGAAGAGATCGCGGCGGGCATGACCGTACAACGCGCAATCAACGAAGGCTTCGGCCGGGCATTTACCGCGATTCTCGACTCCAACCTGACCACCTTGCTGGTCGGCGGGATTCTCTTTGCCATGGGCACCGGCCCGGTCAAAGGGTTTGCGGTGACCATGTCCCTCGGGATCTTTACCTCGATGTTCACGGCCATCATGGTGACCCGCGCAATGGTCAACCTGATCTTTGGCGGGCGTGACTTCAAGAAGTTGTGGATTTAAGGGGCTGCCATGTTACGTACAATCAACTTCATGGGCGTTCGCAATATTGCGTTCGGCTTCACCATGCTCCTTACCGTTCTGGCGTTGTTCAGCTGGTTCCATAAGGGCCTCAACTACGGCCTGGACTTCACCGGCGGTACGCTCATCGAGCTGACCTACGAGAAGCCGGCCGACGTCACCCTGGTGCGTGGCGAACTGGTCAAGGCCGGCTACCACGAAGCCGTGGTGCAGAGCTTCGGTGCCACCACCGACCTGCTGGTGCGGATGCCTGGCGAAGACCCGCAACTGGGTCACCAGGTGGCCGAGGCCTTGCAGAAGGTCGGCGGCGACAACCCGGCGTCGGTCAAGCGCGTCGAGTTCGTCGGCCCGCAGGTGGGCGAAGAACTGCGCGACCAGGGCGCCTCGGCATGCTGATGGCGTTGGTCGGCATCATGATCTACCTGGCGTTCCGCTTTCAGTGGAAGTTCGGGGTCGGCGCGATTGTGTCGCTGATCCACGACGTGATCGTGACCGTGGGTATCCTGGCGTACTTCCAGATCACCTTCGACCTGACCGTATTGGCGGCGGTGCTGGCGATCATTGGTTACTCCCTCAACGACACCATCGTGGTATTCGACCGGGTTCGCGAGAACTTTCGCGTACTGCGCAAGGCGTCGTTGATCGAGAACATCAACATCTCCACCACCCAGACCCTGCTGCGGACCATGGCGACGTCGATCTCCACTTTGCTGGCGATCGCGGCACTGATGATCTTCGGCGGCGACAACCTGTGGGGCTTCTCGCTGGCGCTGTTCATCGGTGTTCTGGCGGGTACCTACTCGTCGATCTACATCGCCAACGTGGTGCTGATCTGGCTGAACCTCAACAGCGAAGACTTGATTCCTCCCGCCGCGACCGGCAAGGAGGTCGACGACCGTCCTTGATGGGCGTGCGTTGATTTGCTGTTACAAAAAAGGCACGAGATTGAACTCGTGCCTTTTTTTCAGCTCCAAGGCTGGGTATAGCGCGGATCGTTCGGTCCGTTTGTGATGGTCAGGAGGTTCAACGTGAACAAGTCGTTACTGGTTGGTGCGGTATTGGGTGCTGTCGGTGTGACTGCCGGGGGCGCTGTCGCCACCTACAGCCTGGTAAAAAGCGGCCCTGAGTATGCGCAAGTGCTGGCAGTGCAGCCGGTAAAAACACAGATTAAAACACCGCGTGAGGTCTGCAAGGACGTCGCGGTTACCCGGCAGCGGCCGGTGGAGGATCAACACCAAATCGTTGGTACCGTCGTAGGTGCGCTGGCGGGTGGCTTGTTGGGCAACCAGGTCGGTGGCGGCAACGGTAAGAAGCTTGCGACCGTGGCCGGTGCGGTCGGTGGCGGCTACGCCGGTAACAAGGTTCAGGAAGGTATGCAGAACCGTGATACCTACACCACCACCCAGACTCGCTGCAACACCGTGAATGACATCAGCGACAAGGTGGTTGGCTACGACGTACGTTACAACCTGAACGGCAAGGAGGGCTCGGTGCGCATGGATCGTGATCCAGGCGGCCAGATTCCGGTCGACAAGGACGGTCGTCTGATCCTGGGTCAAAACCAGCAGTAATCTAAAACCTGCTGCAATTCAAAATGTGGGAGCGGGCTTGCTCGCGAAGGCGTACTGTCAGTCACCAAATTGAGTGACTGACCCACCGCTT
>JAFHKH010000439.1 GCA_016937595.1 Pseudomonas cedrina subsp. fulgida
TAAATTCCAAAACCCCTGTCTGCTAACGCAGACAGGGGTTTTGTCGTTTAGATCAGCAGAGTCGCCAGTAACGGGTTTCTGCCATTAGTTGCGACCTTGCTCTAGGCCTGTGGTAGCGCAATGCTTCAGAAGGCATTCGCCTTCTGCCGAGTCATTCCTTGTCCGACAACCATCGGTCGGTTTCCAACGTAAAACCAGCATATACCCTACAAATCCCTAAGTTTTGCCAACGTTTGGCCGAAAGCCTGACGAGCCATGCGTGCACCGAAATAGAGCGGCCAAAGAACCCGCCTATAACCCTTACATGGAATGTTCCACTCGGCACGCTCACCCACTTTGGCAAAAGAAGTCGATGATATGAATCTCAAGTTCAGCCATAAAATTCTGTTGGCCGCGTCAGGCGTCGTGGTGTTGGCCTTCGCGTTATTTACCCTCTACAACGACTACCTGCAGCGCAGCACCATCAAGCAGAATCTGGAGTCATCCATTCAGCAATCCGGTGAACTCACCGCCAGCAGTGTCCAGAATTGGCTCAGCGGCCGAATACTGGTGCTCGAGAGTCTCACCCAAAACATTGCCCACCAAGGCAGTGGTGCGGATCTCCCAGGGCTGGTTGATCAAACCGCGTTTACCTCGAACTTTCAGTTCACCTATGTAGGCCAGACCAACGGTGTATTCACTCAGCGTCCGGATGCAAAGATGCCCGACGGTTATGACCCGCGTCAGCGTCCTTGGTACAAACAAGCAGTAGCTGCAGACAAGCCCATGCTGACGCCTCCTTTACATGGCCGCCAGTCGGGCTGGGCAGCTCGTGACCATCGCGATGCCGGTGAAAAAGAATGGTGAATTGCTACGGCGTAGTTGGCGGAGACCTGAG
>JAFHKH010000044.1 GCA_016937595.1 Pseudomonas cedrina subsp. fulgida
CACGCATTCGCGAGCAAGCCCGCTCCCACATTTTTGATCTTTATTGGTTTTGCAATTCCCGCACGGTCCTGGTTGCGCTGTTCCTCCCCACCCCATCCTGCTATGATTCGCGCGCCCTTTTTACGGGTAATCCTGACTAAAGTACTAGGTCTTATAGTTGACTTAAATACTCGGGAATCGCATACTTGCTCCCATTCTGAAACACCTTGGTACTTGTCCATGAGACTGACTACAAAAGGCCGATACGCGGTGACTGCCATGCTCGACCTGGCTTTGCATGCGCAAACGGGGCCGGTGTCCCTGGCCGATATCTCCGAGCGCCAAGGCATTTCCCTGTCCTACCTCGAGCAACTGTTCGCCAAATTGCGCCGCAGCAATCTGGTTTCCAGCGTGAGAGGCCCGGGCGGCGGCTATCAACTGTCCCGCGACATGCAGGGCATCCAGGTCGCCCAGGTGATCGACGCGGTCAACGAATCGGTCGATGCCACCAAATGCCAGGGGTTGGGTGACTGCCATGCCGGCGACACCTGCCTCACACACCACTTGTGGTGTGACTTGAGCCTGCAGATCCATGAGTTTTTGAGTGGTATCAGCTTGGCTGATCTTGTGACTCGCCGTGAGGTGCAAGAAGTAGCCCAGCGTCAGGACCAGCGCCGTTGCAACACCAAGGCGCCGCGTCTGGACAAGATCGAAGCGTCCGCCGTCGAGTGACAGCCGAAGAGCTAACGGCGCGCCAGCCAGCCTGATTTAGGAGAAAGTCCATGAAATTGCCGATTTACCTTGATTACTCTGCGACCACCCCGGTTGATCCGCGTGTCGCGCAAAAGATGAGCGAATGCCTGCTGGTTGACGGAAACTTCGGCAACCCGGCTTCCCGCTCCCACGTATTCGGCTGGAAAGCCGAGGAAGCGGTCGAGAACGCGCGTCGTCAGGTCGCCGACCTGGTTAACGCCGACCCGCGCGAAATCGTCTGGACCTCCGGTGCCACCGAGTCCGACAACCTGGCGATCAAGGGCGCGGCGCATTTCTACGCGACCAAAGGCAAGCACCTGATCACCACCAAGATTGAGCACAAGGCTGTCCTCGACACCATGCGCCAACTGGAGCGTGAAGGTTTCGAGGTGACTTACCTTGAGCCAACCACCGACGGTATCGTCACCCCGTCCATGATCGAAGCCGCGCTGCGTGAAGACACCATCCTGGTTTCCGTGATCCACGTGAACAACGAAATCGGCACCATCAACGACATCGAAGCGATCGGCGAATTGACCCGCTCCAAGGGCATTCTGCTGCACGTCGACGCCGCTCAGTCCACCGGTAAGGTCGAGATCGACCTGTCCAAGCTGAAAGTCGACCTGATGTCGTTCTCCGCCCACAAGACCTACGGCCCTAAAGGCATCGGTGCCCTCTACGTTAGCCGCAAGCCGCGCGTACGTATCGAAGCCACCATGCACGGCGGCGGTCATGAGCGCGGCATGCGTTCGGGCACCCTGGCGACCCACCAGATCGTCGGCATGGGCGAAGCCTTCCGTGTCGCCAAGGAAGACATGGCCGCCGAAAACGTGCGCATCAAGGCCCTGAGCGATCGCTTCTACAAGCAGGTCGAAAACCTTGAAGAGCTGTACATCAACGGCAGCATGACGGCCCGTGTACCGCACAACCTGAATTTGAGCTTCAACTACGTCGAAGGCGAGTCGCTGATCATGGCGCTCAAGGACCTGGCGGTTTCGTCCGGTTCGGCCTGCACCTCGGCGTCCCTTGAGCCTTCGTACGTATTGCGCGCCCTGGGCCGCAACGACGAACTGGCGCACAGCTCGATCCGTTTTACGTTCGGCCGCTTCACCACCGAAGAACAAGTCGACTACGCCGCGCAGAAAGTCTGCGAAGCCGTCAACAAGCTGCGCGTGCTGTCGCCACTGTGGGACATGTACAAGGACGGCGTCGATATTTCCAAGATCGAGTGGGCGGCACACTAACTATAGAAGCCGCCACCCCAGCTCTGTAGCAACGTGGCGGAAAACGCAGGCGTTTCTACAGGGTTCCAGAGCGGCCCTGATGAGTGAGGATTCAATACCATGGCTTACAGCGAAAAGGTCATCGACCACTACGAAAACCCGCGCAACGTCGGCAAGATGAACGCGGAAGATCCTGATGTCGGCACCGGCATGGTCGGCGCTCCGGCGTGCGGCGATGTGATGCGCCTGCAGATCAAGGTCAACGACGCTGGCGTTATCGAAGACGCCAAGTTCAAGACCTATGGCTGCGGTTCGGCTATCGCCTCCAGTTCCCTGGCGACCGAATGGATGAAAGGCAAGACCCTGGATGAGGCTGTCACCATCAGCAACACCCAGCTTGCCGAAGAACTGGCCCTGCCGCCGGTGAAAATCCACTGCTCCGTACTCGCTGAAGACGCCATCAAGGCGGCCGTTCGCGACTACAAGCAGAAGAAAGGCTTGATCTAAGTATTTGGCGACGAGTAAGGAGTCAACGATGGCTATCAGCATGACAGAAGCGGCTGCGCAGCACATTCGCCGCTCCCTGAATGGGCGCGGTAAAGGTGAGGGGATTCGTCTGGGTGTTCGCACCACGGGCTGTTCCGGCCTTGCCTACGTGCTGGAGTTTGTCGACGAGGTGGTTGCGGAAGACCAGGTGTTCGAAAGTCACGGCGAAAAAGTGATCATCGATCCCAAGAGCCTGACCTACCTGGACGGCACCGAACTCGATTTCGTCAAGGAAGGGTTGAACGAAGGCTTCAAGTTCAACAACCCCAACGTGCGCGGTGAATGTGGCTGCGGCGAAAGCTTCAACATCTGAGGCTTGTCGTGGGTACTCCTTGTCATTTCGCTTTATTCGAGCTGCAGCCGAGCTTTCGCCTGGATCTCGAGCAGCTTGCCACGCGCTATCGAGAATTGGCGCGTGGCGTGCATCCGGACCGCTTCGCTGACGCTTCCGAGCGTGAGCAACGCTTGGCGCTGGAGCAATCGGCCAGCCTCAACGAAGCCTATCAGACGCTCAAAAGCCCCCCGAAACGCGCGCGTTATTTGCTGGCGATGAAGGGCGGTGAGTTGCCAATGGAAGTCACCGTGCATGACCCGGACTTCCTGATGCAGCAGATGCAATGGCGCGAAGAGCTCGAAGACTTGCAGGACCAAGCCGATGTGGCGGGCGTCGCGGTCTTCAAGCGTCGTCTGAAAGCGGCCCAGGAAGCACTCAACGAAAGCTTCGCAGCCTGTTGGGATGACGCAGCGCAACGCGAACAGGCCGAACGCCTGATGCGGCGCATGCAATTCCTCGACAAGCTCACCTACGAAGTGCGCCAGCTCGAAGAGCGCCTCGACGATTAACCCAGTGTGCTGCCCGTGATGCGCGCCTGATAGACAGATAAGACCTGATTACCATGGCTCTACTGCAAATCGCCGAACCCGGCCAAAGCCCTCAACCGCACCAGCGTCGCCTGGCGGTCGGGATTGACCTGGGCACCACCAATTCCTTGGTTGCTGCCGTGCGCAGCGGCCTGTCCGAGCCGCTGCCCGACGCCGCCGGCCAGGTGATCCTGCCGTCCGCCGTGCGCTATCACGCTGATCGCACCGAAGTCGGTGAATCGGCCAAGCTCGCGGCATCGACCGATCCCTTGAACACCGTGCTATCGGTCAAGCGCTTGATGGGCCGTGGTTTGTCCGACGTCAAGCAATTGGGCGACCAGCTGCCTTACCGCTTTGTCGGTGGCGAATCCCACATGCCGTTCATCGACACCGTGCAGGGCCCGAAAAGCCCGGTGGAAGTGTCGGCCGATATCCTCAAGGTGCTGCGCCAGCGCGCGGAAACCACCCTGGGCGGCGAGCTTGTGGGGGCGGTGATCACCGTTCCGGCGTATTTCGACGACGCGCAGCGCCAAGCCACCAAGGACGCGGCGAAACTCGCCGGCCTGAACGTGCTGCGCCTGCTCAACGAGCCGACCGCGGCTGCGGTGGCTTACGGCCTGGACCAGCATGCCGAAGGCCTGGTCGCTATTTACGACCTGGGCGGCGGCACCTTTGATATTTCGATCCTGCGCCTGACCGGCGGCGTCTTCGAAGTGCTGGCCACCGGTGGCGACAGCGCCCTGGGCGGCGATGACTTCGACCATGCCATCGCGAGCTGGATCATCAGCAGCGCCGGCTTGTCCGCCGACCTGGACCCGGGCGCGCAGCGCAACCTGCTGCAAACCGCCTGCGCCGCCAAGGAAGCGCTGACGGATGCCGCGACCGTTGAAGTTTCCTACGGTAGCTGGTCGGCCCAACTGACGCGTGAAGCCTTCGATGCGCTGATCGAACCGATGGTCGCCCGCAGCCTCAAGGCCTGCCGCCGCGCGGTGCGAGATTCCGGTATCGAACTGGAAGACGTCGGTGCCGTGGTCATGGTCGGTGGTTCCACCCGCGTTCCGCGTGTGCGTGACGCCGTTGCCGAAGCCTTTGGCCGCCAGCCGTTGACTGAAATCGACCCGGACCAGGTGGTCGCCATTGGCGCTGCTATCCAGGCCGATACCCTGGCCGGCAACAAGCGCGATGGCGGTGAACTGCTGCTGCTTGATGTGATTCCGTTGTCCCTGGGCTTGGAAACCATGGGCGGTCTGATGGAAAAGGTGATTCCGCGCAACACCACCATTCCCGTCGCCCGCGCCCAGGACTTCACCACCTACAAAGATGGCCAGACGGCCATGATGATTCATGTGCTGCAAGGCGAGCGTGAGCTGATCAGCGACTGCCGCTCCCTGGCGCGCTTTGAACTGCGTGGTATCCCGGCGATGGTGGCCGGTGCGGCGAAAATCCGCGTGACCTTCCAGGTCGACGCTGACGGCCTGCTCAGCGTCGCCGCGCGCGAGCTGGCTTCCGGTGTCGAAGCCAGTATCCAGGTCAAGCCGTCCTACGGCCTCACCGACGGCGAAATCGCCAAGATGCTCAAGGACTCGTTCCAGTATGCCGGCGACGACAAGGTCGCGCGCGTGCTGCGTGAGCAGCAAGTGGATGCCCAGCGCCTGCTCGAAGCGGTGCAGGGCGCCCTTGAGGCTGACGGCGAGCGTCTGCTGGATGCCGAGGAGCGCATGGTCATCGACCTGCAGATGCAGGAACTGGCCGAACTGATGAAAGGCACCGATGGCTATGCCATCGAGCAGCAGACCAAGCGTCTGTCACAAGTGACCGATGCCTTTGCCGCCCGCCGCATGGACCAGTCGGTAAAAGCCGCCCTGGCGGGACGCAACCTGAATGAACTTGAGGATTAACTGATGCCGCAGATCATTTTTCTGCCACACGCCGAGCATTGCCCGGACGGTATGGTCGTGGAGGCTGAGACCGGCAAGTCCATCCTTGAAGTGGCCCACGACAACCATATCGAGATCGAAAGCGCCTGCGGCGGCGTGTGCGCGTGCACCACCTGCCACTGCATCATTCGCGAGGGCTTCAACAGCCTTGAAGAGGCGGATGAGCTGGAAGAGGACTTCCTTGACCGCGCCTGGGGCCTGGAGGCGACTTCGCGTCTAAGCTGTCAGGCGAAGGTCGGAACGGAAGATATCACCGTCGAAATTCCGAAATATTCCCTCAACCATGCAGCCGAAGCGCCGCATTGATTCAAGGAACTGTCATGAGCCTGAAATGGGTTGATGTACAAGAAATCGCTATACAACTTGCAGAGGCTCATCCTGAGGTCAATCCTCTTACGGTGAACTTCGTCAAGCTGCGCAACCTCGTAATGGAACTGCCGGACTTCGACGACATTCCTGACCGGGGTGGCGAGAAGGTTCTGGAGGCGATCCAAGGCCTGTGGATCGAAGAAGCAGACTGAGCCGCCTTTACGCAGTTAGGCAATACCTGATAACCCGCGTATAATTCGCGGGTTTAATTTTTCGTAAATTACCGTTTCTGGAGTTACACCATGGCTGTTCAACGTACTTTCTCCATCATCAAGCCTGACGCTGTTGCAAAAAACGTCATCGGCGAGATCACCACTCGTTTCGAAAAAGCCGGCCTGAAGGTTGTAGCTTCGAAACTCAAGCAACTGTCCAAGGCTGAAGCAGAAGGCTTCTACGCTGAGCACAGCGCCCGTGGCTTCTTCGGCGACCTGGTTGCCTTCATGATCTCCGGTCCTGTGGTTGTCCAGGTGCTGGAAGGCGAAAACGCCATCGCGCTGAACCGCGAGCTGATGGGCGCTACCAACCCTAAAGAAGCGGCTGCCGGCACCATCCGTGCTGACTTCGCCGAGTCCATCGACGCCAACGCTGTACACGGTTCGGACTCCGAAGCCGCTGCTGCCCGCGAAATTTCGTACTTTTTCGCTGCTACTGAAGTAACCGCTCGCTAAGCATCGGCTTAAAGAGTGAGGGTGAATCCATGACGACATCGACTGTAAAAACCAACCTGCTGGGGCTGACTCAGCCGGAAATGGAGAAATTCTTCGACTCAATCGGGGAGAAGCGTTTCCGTGCCGGTCAGGTAATGAAATGGATTCACCACTTTGGCGTCGACGATTTCGACGCCATGACGAACGTCAGCAAGGCCCTGCGCGACAAGCTCAAGGCCATTGCCGAGGTGCGTGGTCCCGAAGTGGTCAGCGAGGACATCTCCACCGACGGCACCCGCAAATGGGTGGTGCGCGTGGCGTCCGGCAGTTGCGTCGAGACCGTCTACATTCCCCAGGGCAAGCGCGGTACCTTGTGCGTTTCGTCCCAGGCAGGCTGTGCCCTGGACTGCAGTTTCTGCTCCACCGGCAAGCAAGGCTTCAATAGCAACCTCACCGCCGCCGAAGTGATCGGCCAGGTGTGGATTGCCAACAAATCCTTTGGCAGCGTCCCGGCAACCGTCGACCGTGCCATCACCAACGTGGTGATGATGGGCATGGGTGAGCCGCTGCTGAACTTCGACAACGTCATTGCGGCCATGCACCTGATGATGGACGACCTGGGTTACGGCATCTCCAAGCGCCGTGTCACCCTGTCGACCTCCGGCGTGGTACCGATGATCGATGAGCTGGCCAAGCACATCGACGTCTCCCTGGCCTTGTCGTTGCACGCACCGAATGACGCATTGCGTAACCAATTGGTGCCGATCAACAAGAAGTATCCGCTTAAGATGCTGCTCGAGTCTTGCCAGCGTTACATGGCGACCTTGGGTGAGAAGCGTGTCTTGACGATTGAGTACACCATGCTCAAGGACGTCAACGACAAGGTCGAGCATGCGATCGAGATGATCGAGTTGCTCAAGAACACCCCGTGCAAGATCAACCTGATTCCGTTCAACCCGTTTCCCCATTCTGGCTACGAGCGGCCGAGCAATAACGCCATTCGCCGTTTCCAGGATCAACTGCACCAGGCCGGCTACAACGTCACCGTGCGCACCACCCGTGGTGAAGACATCGATGCCGCCTGTGGCCAATTGGTAGGGCAGGTGATGGACCGCACCCGCCGCAGCGAGCGTTACATCGCCGTGCGTGAACTGAATGCCGCCGACGATCTGCCGCAAATTGCTGTGAATCGAATCTGAGAGAGGATCTCTATGCCCTTGCGCCTTGCGCTGCTTTTGCTTGTTACCGGTCTTGCGGCCGGTTGTGTTTCATCGGGCCATGACAGCCCTTTGCACACCGGTAAAGGTCGTGAAGAGGCGCGTGTTGCCTATGTGCAACTGGGCTTGGGTTACCTGCAGCAAGGCATGAGCGAACAGGCCAAGGTGCCATTGAAGAAGGCCCTTGAGCTGGACGGCGACGATGCCGACGCCAATGGCGCACTGGGCCTGGTGTTCCAGGCCCAGGCCGAGCCTGACCTGGCTGAACAGTATTTCCTCAAGGCCCTGGCCGCGCGCCCTGGCGACCCGCGGCTGCTGAACAACTACGGCAGCTTTCTGTTCGCGCAGAAACGCTATGACCAGGCCGCCGTTTATTTCCAGCAGGCCAGCGCCGATACGCTCTATCCTGAGCGTTCGCGGGTATTCGAGAACCTTGGGGTGACTTCGATACAGCTGGGCCGGCGCGACAGTGCCCGCCAGCAGCTGGAAAAAGCCCTGCATTTGAACGGTCGCCAGCCTCGGGCATTGCTCGAAATGGCTGAGTTGTCCTACGAAGACAGGCATTATGTGCCGGCACGTGACTATTACGAGCGTTTTAGCCTGCTCAGCGGGCAAAATGCACGTAGTCTATTGCTTGGTGTGCGCCTGGCGACGGTTCATGAAGAACACGACACGGCCGCACGTTTTGGCCAGCAACTCGAACGACTCTATCCCGGTACGCCGGAATATCAGCAATACCTGTCGGAGCAATGATGAAAGCGGCGCACCCGGAAGTTGTAGCAGCTAATCGCGTAAACCCAGGCGACACCTTGCGTCAGGCCCGTGAAAGCCATGGTTGGTCGCTGGCGGAAGTGGCCCTCAAGCTCAATTTGACCACCACGTCCCTGGGCAATCTGGAAGCCGGCGCGTTCGATAAGTTGCCTGGGCACACCTTCGCCCGCGGCTATATCCGCGCCTACGCCAAATTGCTGGGTATCGATCAGGCCATCCTGGTCCAGCAATTCGACCAGTTCACCGGCACCGACTCCCAAGGCAGCAATGTGCACGGCCTGGGGCGCATTGAAGAGCCAACGCGGGTTTCCCACACCATTCTGCGGATTGTCAGCCTGTTGCTGCTGATCGCCGTGATCGGTGGCGGTTTCGTCTGGTGGCAGGACCAGGCGTCCCAGCGCACCAAGGACCTGACCAGCAACGCCATGGAGCACGTCGAAGTCGAAAGCGCCGACGGCACCACCCAGATCCATCCGCTGGACGAGCCGGAAGACCAGGCTGTCGCCGAAAGCCAGGCCGCGCCTGAAACGCCGGTCGCCAGGGAGCAGCCGGCACCGGAAACCGCGCCTGGCGCGACCGCTGCAGTTCCGGCGCCCGCCACACCCGCTGCGCCGGCCCACACGCCGGCCACCCAGGCCCACGTACCAGCCGCTCCAGCGCAAGCGCCAACGGCTGCTACAGCGACCGCGCCTGCGATGTCGCCGCCCACCACGCCAGCGTTGATCGCCGGTGATGGCCGCGTACAGATCACCTTCGTCGCGGATTGCTGGATGCAACTCACCGATGGCAATGGCAAAGTGCTGGTTAGCGGTCTGAAGCGTAAGGGAGATACGCTTGACCAAGGCGGCAAGCCTCCTTTGACGCTGCGTCTGGGCTTTGCCCGTGGCGCACAAGTGGCCTACAACGGCCAGCCTGTGGACGTGGCGCCGTTCACCAGCGGCGAGACCGCTCGAATCAAGTTGGGACAATAGTCATGCACGGCGAATCTCCAATCAAACGTCGCGTATCGCGCAAGATCTGGGTCGGCTCGGTGCCGGTGGGTGGCGATGCCCCCATCGCGGTGCAGAGCATGACCAACAGCGACACCAACGACGTGGCTGCCACCGTTGCCCAGATCAACCGTCTGGAAGCGGCAGGCGTGGACATTGTACGGGTGTCGGTACCGGACATGGACGCGGCCGAAGCCTTCGGTCGCATCAAGCAATTGGTCAAGGTGCCGCTGGTTGCCGACATTCACTTCGACTACAAGATCGCATTGCGCGTGGCCGAGTTGGGTGTGGACTGCCTGCGCATCAACCCAGGCAACATCGGTCGCGAAGACCGTGTGCGTGCGGTGGTGGACGCAGCCCGTGATCGTGGCATTCCAATCCGCATCGGCGTCAACGCCGGTTCCCTGGAAAAAGACCTGCAAAAGAAATACGGCGAGCCTACCCCCGCGGCGTTGGTTGAATCGGCGCTGCGCCACGTTCAGCACCTTGAGCGCCTGAATTTCCAGGACTTCAAGGTCAGCGTAAAGGCCTCCGATGTGTTCATGGCGGTAGAAGCCTACCGCCTGCTGGCCAAGGAAATCGTGCAGCCGTTGCACCTGGGTATCACTGAAGCCGGCGGTTTACGCTCAGGCACAGTGAAATCTGCGGTGGGTCTCGGTATGCTGCTCGCCGAAGGGATTGGCGATACTATCCGCATCTCCCTGGCGGCAGACCCGGTAGAGGAAGTGAAAGTCGGGTACGACATTCTCAAATCCCTGCGTTTGCGTTCCCGCGGTATCAATTTCATTGCCTGCCCGAGCTGCTCGCGGCAGAACTTCGACGTGGTGAAAACCATGAACGACCTGGAATTGCGCCTCGAAGACCTGCTGGTGCCGCTGGACGTTGCAGTGATCGGTTGCGTGGTGAACGGGCCGGGTGAAGCCAAGGAAGCCCATGTGGGCCTGACCGGCGGTACGCCGAACCTGATCTACATCGACGGCAAGCCGGCGCAGAAGTTAACGAATGACAATCTGGTGGATCAGCTCGAAAAACTGATCCGCCAGAAAGCGGCCGAAAAGGTCGCGGCTGACGCAGCGCTGATCGCGCGCGGCTAAGAACGAATTTAAGGATTTGATGTGAGCAAGTCTCTGCAAGCCATTCGCGGCATGAACGACATCCTGCCGGAGCAGACGCCACTGTGGCGCTACTTCGAAAGCACAGTCGCGCGCCTGCTGGATAACTACGGTTACAAGCAGATCCGCATGCCGATCGTCGAGTTCACCGAGCTGTTCAAACGCTCCATCGGTGAAGTGACCGACATCGTCGAAAAAGAGATGTACACCTTTGAAGACCGCAACGGCGATTCCCTGACCCTGCGTCCGGAAGGCACCGCCGCGTGCGTTCGCGCAGTACTGGAGCATGGCATCACGGGCGGCGGTCAAACCCAGAAATTGTGGTACATCGGCCCGATGTTCCGCCACGAGCGTCCGCAGAAAGGTCGTTATCGCCAATTCCACCAGATCGGTTGCGAAGTCTTCAACCTGGACGGTCCGGACATCGACGCCGAGCTGATCGTGCTGACCTGGCGCCTGTGGGGCCAATTGGGCATCCGCGACGCGGTCAAGCTCGAACTCAACAGCCTGGGCACCAGTGAGTCACGTGGCCGCTACCGGGTCGCGCTGGTCGAGTACCTGTCTGCCCACCTGGACAAGTTGGACGAAGACAGCCAGCGCCGCCTGAAGACCAACCCGCTGCGCGTGCTCGACACCAAGAATGCCGACACTCAGGCCGTGCTGGTCGACGCGCCGAAAATGGCCGACTACCTTGACGACGAATCCCGCACGCACTTCGAGGGCCTCAAGGCCCGCCTGGATGCGGCCGGTATTCCCTACGTCATCAACCCAAAGCTGGTGCGCGGCCTCGATTACTACAGCAAGACCGTGTTCGAGTGGGTCACCGACAAGCTCGGCGCCCAAGGCACCGTGTGTGCCGGTGGGCGCTACGACGGCCTGGTCGAGCAGATGGGCGGCAAGCCGACGACCGGCGTAGGTTTCGCCATGGGTATCGAGCGGCTGATCCTGATGCTTGAGACCCTTGAGCAGATTCCGGATGAAATCTCCCGTCAGGTGGACGTGTACGTTTGCGCCTTTGGCGAGGCGGCCGAACTGGCTGCCCTGGCCCTGAGCGAAAAAGTGCGTGACCAACTGCCGAACCTGCGCCTGCAGGTAAATGCCGGCGCCGGCAGCTTCAAGAGCCAGTTCAAGAAGGCCGACAAGAGCGGCGCGCTGTATGCGCTGATCCTCGGCGATGACGAGCTGGCCCAGCAAGTGATAGGTTTCAAACCCCTGCGTGGCCAGGGCGAGCAACAGAACATTGCCTTTGATGCGCTCGCTGCGCACTTGGCCACCTGCGTCGTGCAGGGTTGAAGCTGTCGAACAGCCGAATTTAGCGATTAAGGAGTACTGGGGTGTCGAGTTCTGATGATGATCAACTGGCCGAGTTCAAGGACTGGTGGCAGCGTAACGGCAAGCCTCTGGTTACCGGCGGTCTGCTGGCTTTAGTGGTGGTGTTCGGCTGGCAAGCCTGGACCAAGTATCAGGCCAACCAGTCCCAGGGTGCCTCGATCGTTTATCAGCAATTGCTGGAAACCACGCTGACGCCGGATGGCAAACCCGACCCCGCGCAGGTCGCGGACCTGGCCGGCAAGCTGAAGAACGAATTCGGCGGTAGCACCTACGCCCAATACGGCAGCCTGTTCGTCGCGAAAGTCGCGGTGGACACCGGCAAGCTGGACGACGCCGCGGCAGAGCTGAAGGCCATCGCCGACAAGCCGACCAACCCGACCCTGGGTGAAATCGCACGTCAGCGCCTGGCTCAGGTACTGGCGGCACAGAATAAGGCCGACGAAGCACTCAAACTGCTCGACGGCGATGCTGACAAGGCATTTGTAGCCACTCGCGAAGAGCTCAAGGGCGACCTGTTGGTCCAATTGGGTCGTACCGACGAAGCCAATGCTGCGTACCAAAAAGCCAAGGCGGCGCTGTCTGATGAAGCGGCGGTCGGTGGCTTACAAATCAAGCTGGACGACCTGGCCAAAGGGGATGCGTGACGTGATCCGGTGGAAACATGCAGCATTGCTGGCTCTGGCCGTTCTGGCCGCGGGTTGCAGCAGCAACAGTAAAAAAGAACTGCCGCCTGCGGAGCTGACCAGCTTCAAGGAAGAAGTGGTCCTGCAAAAGCAGTGGAGCCGCTCCATCGGTGACGGTCAGGGCGAGACGTACAACATGTTGGTGCCGGCAATCGACGGCGACAACATTGTGGCCGCTGACGTCACCGGCGTCGTGACCTCCATGGACCGCATGAACGGCGACGTGAAGTGGTCCAAGGATCTCGAATTGCCCGTGTCCGGCGCCGTAGGCGTGGGTTATGGCATGGTGATGCTCGGCACGCTCAAAGGCGACGTCGTGGCCCTGGATTCCAGCACCGGTGAAGAGAAATGGCGCGCTCGCGTGACCAGTGAAGTACTCGCACCGCCTGCCACCAACGGCGATATCGTCGTGGTGCAAACCCAGGATGACCGCGTGATCGGCCTGGACGCCAGCACGGGCGAACAGCGCTGGTTGTACGACAGCACCCCGGCGGTGCTGACGTTGCGCGGTACCAGTGGTCCGATTGTGACCAACAATCTGGCCGTTGCAGGCCTGTCGACCGGTAAAGTGGTCGCCTTGGATACCCGCAACGGCGTGCCGGCGTGGGAAACCCGTGTGGCCATCCCGCAAGGCCGTTCCGAGCTGGATCGCGTCGTGGACATCGACGGCGGCTTGCTGCTGTCCGGTGAAACCCTCTACGTCGCTACCTACCAGGGCCGTGTTGCGGCACTGGACCTGCAGAGCGGTCGCGTTAACTGGCAGCGTGATGCGTCCAGCTACGCCGGTGTCGCCCAAGGGTTTGGCAGCGTCTATGTGAGCCTGGCGTCGGGCACTGTCGAAAGTGTCGATGAACGTTCCACCACGGCATTGTGGAGCAACGATTCCCTGGCCCGCCGCCAACTGTCGGCACCGGAAGTGTTCTCCAGCTACGTGGCCGTTGGTGACTTCGAAGGCTACCTGCACCTGCTGAGCCAGGTGGACGGTCGCTTTGTCGGTCGCGAGCGTATCGACAGCGACGGCCTGCGTGCACGTCCGCTGGTGGTGGGCAACATGCTGTATGTGTATGGCAACAGCGGCAAGCTGGAAGCCCTGACCATCAAGTAAACATCCTGCTTGGGGTAACACCCAGGCGGCCCTGCTTCGGCGGGGCATGTGGCATCTGACGATGCTGCCCCGAGCACCAGCCGCTGCCCTGCAGCGGCTTTTGTATTTTCTGAAATAACGAAGTGGAGAGCCGCATGGTTCCCGTAATCGCCCTGGTGGGCCGACCTAACGTCGGCAAGTCCACCTTGTTCAACCGCCTGACCAGGACTCGCGACGCCATCGTCGGCGACTTGTCCGGTCTGACCCGTGATCGCCAATACGGTGAGGCAAAGTGGCAAGGGCGCTCCTACATTATTGTCGACACCGGTGGTATCTCCGGTGACGAACATGGCATGGACGAAAAAATGGCCGAGCAGTCGCTGCTGGCCATTGAAGAAGCCGATGTCGTGTTGTTCCTGGTGGACGCCCGCGCGGGCTACACCGCCGCTGACCAGATGATTGGCGAGCACCTGCGCAAGCGCAACAAGCGTTCCTATCTGGTCGCGAACAAGATCGATAACATCGATCCTGAGGCGGCCCGCGCCGAATTCAGCCCAATGGGCCTGGGCGACGCGATCCCGGTGGCCGGCGCCCACGGTCGCGGCATCACGCAGATGCTGGAAATTGCCCTCAGCACCTTTCCTAAGGATGACGACGAGGAAGAAGAGGGCGAGGAAGAGATCGTCGCCGAAGGTGAGGAAGCCAAGCGCATTCCTGGCCCGAGCGAAAAAGACGGTATCAAGATCGCCATCATCGGCCGCCCTAACGTCGGCAAGTCGACCCTGGTCAACCGTATGCTCGGTGAAGACCGGGTCATCGTCTATGACGAGCCCGGCACCACCCGCGACAGCATCTACATCCCGTTCGAGCGCAACGACGAGAAGTACACGCTGATCGACACCGCCGGTGTGCGCAAGCGCGGCAAGATCCACGAAGAAGTTGAAAAATTCTCCGTGGTCAAAACCCTGCAAGCGATCAAAGACGCCAACGTGGTGATCTTCGTGATGGACGCCCGCGAAGGCGTGGTGGACCACGACCTGAACCTGCTGGGCTTCGCCCTGGAAGCCGGTCGGGCGCTGGTGATCGCGATCAACAAGTGGGACGGCATGACGCCGAGCGAGCGCGATTTCGTCAAGATCGAGCTGCAGCGTCGCCTGTTCTTCGTCGAGTTCGCCGATATTCACTTCATCTCGGCCTTGCACGGTACCGGCGTGGGCAACCTTTACGCCTCGGTACAGAACTCGTTCAAGTCCGCGGTCACCCGCTGGCCGACCAACCGCCTTACCCAGATCCTGGAAGACGCAGTGGGCGAGCACGCGCCGCCGATGGTCAACAACCGCCGAATCAAATTGCGTTATGCCCACCTGGGTGGTGCCAACCCGCCGATTATCGTGATCCACGGTAACCAGATCGAGAAGGTGCCCAAGTCCTATGTGCGCTACCTGGAAAACACCTACCGCCGTGTCTTGAAGCTGGTCGGTACGCCGATCCGCATCGAGTTCAAGGGCGGCGAGAACCCATACGAAGGCAACAAGAACACACTGACTGACCGTCAGGTGAACAAGAAGCGTCGTTTGATGACTCACCACAAGAAGGCCGACAAGAAGCGCCGCGATAAGAAATAGCAGCCGCTTCAAGTTGCAAGAGAGGGCGCCGTTGGCGCCCTTTTTTGTGCGCGGTGGTTTGTCGCTTGACCTGCTTGCAGCTTGCAGCTTAAAACTGGCAGCTCACCCGAAGGGCGCTCCCATGATCACCAGCAAGCTGCCGAATGTCGGTACCACCATCTTCACCACCATGTCGCAACTCGCTGCTGAAACCGGCGCGCTCAACCTGTCCCAGGGCTTCCCGGATTTCAACGGCCCCCAAGGCCTGCTCGATGCGGTGGGCAAGCACGTTGCCAGCGGGCATAACCAGTATTCACCGATGACCGGCCTGCCGGCGCTGCGCCAGCAAGTGACGGCCAAGATCGCCCGCAGCTACGGCGCCACGGTCAACCCTGACAGCGAGGTGACCATCACCCCTGGCGCCACCGCTGCGATCTTCTGTGCGATCCAGGCGGTGATCCGCAGTGGCGATGAAGTCATTGTGTTCGACCCCTGTTACGACAGCTACGAACCCTCCGTCGAACTCGCGGGCGGTCGTTGCGTGCATGTGCAACTGAGCTTGCAGGGCTTTGCGCTCGATTTCGACAAGATCAAGGCGGCGCTCTCACCGCGCACGCGCATGATCATCCTCAACACCCCGCACAACCCCACCGGTGCCCTGATCAGCCGCGCCGAGCTGGACCAGTTGGCGGCGTTGATCCGTGACCGCGATATCTACCTGGTCAGTGATGAGGTCTACGAACACCTGGTATTCGACGGCGTGCCGCATGTCAGCGTATTGGCCCACGAAGAACTCTACCCGCGGGCCTTCGTGGTCAGTTCCTTCGGCAAGACCTATCACGTTACCGGCTGGAAAACCGGCTACGTGGTCGCGCCTCCAGCCCTCACCGCCGAACTGCGCAAGGTGCATCAGTACGTCAACTTCTGCGGTGTGACCCCGTTGCAGTTCGCATTGGCCGACTTTATGGCTGAGCACCCGGAACATGTGGATCAACTGCCGGCCTTCTACCAGGCCAAGCGCGACCTGTTCTGCGATTTGTTGGCAGCGTCGCGCTTCGGCTTCACCCGTGTGGCCGGTACTTACTTCCAGTTGGTGGATTACTCACGGATCCGTCCGGACCTGGATGACGTGGCCATGTCACTGTGGATGACCCGCGAACACGGCGTGGCCAGTATCCCCATCTCGGTGTTCTACCAGACCCCACCCCAAGGCCAGCGCCTGGTGCGCCTGTGCTTTGCCAAACGCGAGGACACGCTGCGACAGGCAGCCGAAAAACTATGCGTGATTTGACCGCTTTGCCCAACCTGCATATTGCCCTGGTCCAGACCACCCTGCCTGGCACGACCGCCAGGCCAACCTCGAACATTTCGAACGGCTGCTGGAGCAGGCCAGGGGCGCCGACCTGATCGTGCTGCCCGAGATGTTCACCACTGGTTTTTCCATGGAATCAGCCAGCCTCGCCGAGCCAGAGAACGGCCCCACCCATCACTGGCTCCGGGCGCAGGCGGCGAAGTACAACGCGGTGATCACCGGTAGCGTAATCATCCAGGCCGCCGACGGCAGCCACCGCAATCGCTTGCTGTGGGCGCGCCCTGAGGGGGAAGTGCTGCATTACGACAAGCGCCACTTGTTCCGCATGGCGGGCGAGCATGATCACTACACCCCCGGCGAACGCCAGGTGCAGTTCGAGTTGAAGGGCTGGCGGATTCGCCCGCTGATTTGCTATGACCTGCGCTTCCCTGTGTGGAGTCGCGATGCTCAGGATACCGATTTGTTGCTGTATACCGCCAACTGGCCGGGTGCGCGGCGCCAGCACTGGAACCGCCTGTTGCCCGCGCGAGCCATCGAAAACCTGTGCTATGTGGTTGCGGTGAATCGGGTGGGTACGGACGGCAAAGGGTTTGCCTACACCGGCGACAGCCAAGTGCTGGATTTCCAGGGTGAGACCTTGCTCAGTGCGGGGGAGGCGGATGGTGTATTTCAAGTGTGTCTGGAGGCCGCTGAACTGGCGGCGTATCGCACCAAGTTTCCGGCCAACCTGGATGCCGATAGTTTTCAGTTGGTCTGACAGACCGCTTTCGCGAGCA